>JANXMQ010000067.1 GCA_025354565.1 Akkermansiaceae bacterium | reverse complement strand
AAATGGTGGGTAGAGATGGATTCGAACCAACGTAAGCTTTCGCTAGCAGATTTACAGTCTGCCCCCTTTAGCCACTCGGGCATCTACCCATTCCGCTTGCGCGGGGCGGGTGTATGAGGAAGAGCATCGGGACTGACAAGTAAAAGATGATCCGTGGTCGGAAAATCTTTCACAAGCGTTCAATGTGAGGAAATCCGCCACATCATTTTTCCGCACCCCCACACTCGGAGCCGACCTGACCGGCCATGGTGCGCGTCATGAAACGCCGCGCCCAAGGGATTTTCCGGGTGATACCGAAGAACAGGTGGCGGATCGGGGTGAGCCATTCGTGATCGGACTGGAACCAAGGCGTCAGCCAACGGGTGGCGAATTGGTAATACCGGAGTGCCAGCCAACGGCGGCGTTGGTAAAGCCGCAAGGCTTGCGGGAGCGGGTGGCGGGAAATGCAAGCGGCAAGACAGGAGGCGTCGGCGAGGGCGAGATTGACACCTTGGCCGAGCTGCGGACTCATGGCGTGGGCGGCATCGCCAAGGACGATCACTCCATCGCCGTGCCAGCGGCGCATTCTCACGTCGCCATAGCGGGCGGTGAGGACTTGGTCCCAGTGGGTGATTTGGGCGAGAAGGCCTACGGATTTCGGACAATGGGCGGCAATTTCCGCTTTCCACTCGTCGAGCGGTCCGGTCCGCCAAGCGGCATCGTCCGCGATTTTGATGCTCCAGAACAGGCTGACCAAGGACTCGCCGCCCGAGAGATCCCGACCAGTCGCGAGGAAGCCGCCGAGACGCCGCGTGCCATGGACGACCTGATAGAGTTCATGCTCGGGAAAAACCCCGTTATTTTGCCCGATGAACCAATGCGCACCCCATGGGTAGCCGCGATTGATGCCGCCGCTTGCCACAAGCTCGCGGAGAGTCGAGCGTGCGCCGTCAGCCACGATGAGGAGATCGAATCCGCCACACTCGAACCCCACCTGTGAGGTGAGCAGCCAGCGATTTTCTAATCGAACGGCAGCGACGATTTCCCAACCCCACCGTACGTCCACCTGCGCGGCGTGCATGGCCTTGACCAAATGGTGCAACAGGACGGGCCGATGCAATCCCGCGCCGAAAATCCCCTGCCCCAGCTCCTGGTATCGCAGATCGAGCAAGGTCTTTCCGCTGGAATCGAGGACATGCAGGCGATCCACCTTCGCGGCGTGGGCGAGGACTTCATCTAGAATCCCCAGTTCCCGCAAGACGCCCATGCCAGAGGGTTGAAGTAGGAAACCTGCCCCGACCGCCTTGCACTCGTCCGCCCGCTCAAACAGCACCACCTGATGACCAAGCCGACTCAGCAACACGGCCGCCGCCGGCCCGGCGGTCCCGCAACCGACGATGGCGATGCGGAGGGGTGGGAGGCTCATCGGTTCGGTGGGGGGAAATTTACCACCGCGCTCACCACAGTCCGTAGTGACCGGTAGCCATGATGTAGAGGCCCATCAGCAGATTCGCCGTGGCGTGCATGATCACGCAGGCTCCCAGATTTTTACTCCAGACGCACAGGACATAAGTGAGACTCCCGTAAATGAAGGAACCAGCGTAATCCGCAGGGGCATGGGCCGCCATGAAAATGCCGGTGACTATCAGATAGGAAATCCAGCGGTGGCGACCAAACGGCTGTTTCCAGTAATCCCCTTCCCAATCACAGACAAAGCGCATGAGAAAGCCGCGCCAGAAAATTTCCTCAACCAGCGCGACCACCACCACGGCCCTGAAAAACCGCAGCAACAGCGAGGCCCAGTAGGCTGTCGCGCGATGGAATATCCCAGGGTCGAAGCCGTCGTTGCGTTCCACGAAGCCGAGAAATTTCAGCACCCCATGAGTCGGCCCATGCATTCCCCAAGCATCGTGAAGCACGGTGGGTAACAGCCAGAAACCGATCCCGACCACACCGAACACGATGCCGACGCCGGCCCATTTCAGCGACCAGTCAAAAGCATAATTCCGCCAATAATGGCTAAGTAAACCCAGCGCCATCAAACACTGAATCGGATAGACAAACTGCGCCGGGTCATGCCGCCACCAAGGCGCGTCCGGGTGCTTCCACTCGATCACTCCACTGACTAACTGAAGCAGGATGATGAACGCCATGAAGACCCCGAACGGGATCACATGCGCCCGCGCCAGCCGCGCGGGGTCTTTGGCCTGCGGCAGCGGGTTCATAGCCGTTAGATTCTGCCGACAAAGCGCTCAATCTTGTCGGTGGCGGTACGAATGTCGTCGAAGGCGGTGGCGTAACAACAGCGGAGGAAGCCCTCGCCTGACGGGCCGAAAGCATTGCCCGGCACGCAGGCGACGCTTTCCTGTTCCAGCAGTTTCATGGCGAATTCCTTGCTCGTTAGACCCGTGATGCGAATGTCGGGAAACACATAAAACGCCCCGCCCGGCAGATGGCAGTCCAGGCCGATCTCATTGAGCCGCCGCACCAGGAAATCACGGCGCTGGTGGTAGCTGTTGCGCATTTCGATCATCGCTGGCTGACCGTTTTCCAACGCTTCGATTGCGGCGTTCTGGCTCATGATCGGCGCGCAAAGCATTGCGTATTGGTGGATTTTCATCATCGCCTCAATGATCGGCTGCGGCGCACAGGCATAGCCGAGCCGGAAGCCGGTCATCGCGAAGGCCTTGGAAAATCCATGCAGCAGAATCGTCCGCTCCTTCATCCCCGGCAGCGAGGCGATCGAGACATGCGGCACCGTTTCATCGTAGCGGAGTTCGCTGTAAATCTCGTCCGTCATCACGATCAGATCGTGCTCAATGGCGAGCTTCGCAATGCCTTCCAAGTCCTCCCGCGAGGCGCAGGCTCCGGTGGGATTGGTGGGAAAATTGATAAAAATGATCCGCGTCCGGGGCGTGATCACGGCGGCGACGGCAGCCGGTTTCAGCGAAAATTCATCCTCCTTGGTCGTCACCACCGGCACCGCAACGCCATGCGCCATGACGATGCTCGGGCTGTAGGAAACGTAGCAGGGTTCATGAAAAATCACCTCGTCGCCGGGATTCAGCAAGGCCCGCAGTGCGATGTCGATGGCCTCGGACACGCCGACCGTCACCAGCACTTCCTTGGCCGGGTCATAGCCGACATGGAAAAAATCCTCCACATAGCGAGATATGGATTTCCGCAGGGAAAGCAGGCCAAGATTCGAGGTGTACGTGGTCTGGCCTTTTTCTAACGAATAGATGGCGGCCTCGCGAATGTGCCATGGAGTGACAAAATCAGGCTCGCCCACGCCGAGCGAGATCACATCATCGCGGCCTTGTACGAGTTCGAAAAAGTCGCGGATGCCCGAGCGCGGGATCGATGCAACGTTGGTGGCGATTTTCGCGGAATAGTCCATGGGAAAGCCCGCCGTACGGCGGGCGGGAATCTCAGCGGGCTGAGTGGCTGACGTCAATCCCGGGACGGGATTTGTTTCATTGGGCTGTCATAATGCGGATTTACCCACACTGCGGCAAGCTCACAGTGCCTGTTCTGATAGTTTCCCACGCCTCACAGCCAAAAACTCGCGCTTCGTTCGTTTATCATTTCCCATTCTCACCACAGCGGCCTAGGCTGCGTCCCAGATGAATGCCGATTGCCTGCGTGCCGCCATCCGTGATGTCGTCGATTTCCCGAAACCGGGGATCATTTTCAAGGACATCACTCCCGTCCTTGCCGATGCCAAACTCTTCCGCGAGTCCATTGCACTGCTCTGTGCGACGGCGGGAAATGTGAAGATCGACAAGGTGGTCGGCATCGACGCACGGGGCTTCATTTTCGCCGCCGCCGTTGCAGATCGCCTTGATGCAGGCTTTGTGCCGATTCGGAAAAAGGGCAAACTCCCGTGGAAAACCCGCCAAACCGCTTACTCGTTAGAATACGGCGAGTCCATCGTCGAGCTGCACGAGGACGCCATCCGCCCCGGCGAGACGGTGCTGCTGGTCGATGATCTGTTAGCCACCGGTGGCACCGCCGCCGCCGCCGTGAAGCTGCTGGACGAACTCGGAGCCAACCTCGTCGGCATTTCCGTCCTGATCGAACTCGAATTTCTAGCAGGCCGCGCCAAACTCGCCCCGCATCGCGTGATTTCGATCATCACCTACTGAAATTTTCCACTCCTACCACCATGTCCTGGCAATCCTATAACCAAGCTCTCATCCGTTACCCCCAATACGGATTTTCCCTCGATCTCTCGCTGATGGAAATCGATCCCGCGCACACCGTCGCCCTGTCACCCCGAATCGCCAAGGCCTTCGCTGACATGGAGGCTGTCGAGTCCGGGGCCATCGCCAATCCCGACGAGGGCCGCATGGTCGGTCACTATTGGCTGCGCAATGCCGCGCTCGCGCCGACCGAAGCTTTGAGAAATGCCGTTACCGAACCAATCGCCGCGCTGAAGGAATTTGCGGAAAAGGTTCACACCGGTGCGATCTCCAATCCTGCTGGTGGAAATTTCCAACAAGTTCTGCTCATCGGCATCGGCGGTTCCGCGCTCGGTCCGCAACTCGTCTCAGAGGCTATCGGCCAAAACGCACGCCTGCCCCTCTACTTTTTCGACAACACTGACCCCGCCGGCATCGATACGGTCATCGCCAAACTGACCAAGATAGGTCTCGATAAAACCCTCATCCTCGTCATCTCAAAATCCGGCGGCACCGCCGAGACGCGCAATGGCATGTTAGAAGCCAAGGCCGCTTATGAATCCGCCGGGCTCGACTTCGGCCGCCATGCCGCCGCAGTCACCGGCATCGGCTCCAAGCTCGATCAATACGCCGCCCAACACCAGTTCCTCGCCCGTTTCCCGATGGAGGATTGGGTCGGCGGTCGGACTTCCGTGCTTTCTACGGTGGGTCTAGTACCCGCCGCGCTGCAAGGCCTCGACATCGACGCCATGCTCGCCGGAGCCGCCGCCATGGATGTGGAAACGCGGAACCAGGACGTTTCTAACAATGCCGCCATGCAGCTCGCCTTGGCCTGGCACAGTGCCACCAACGGTAAAGGCGAGAAGGACATGGTCGTGCTGCCTTACAAGGACTCGCTCGTGCTGTTTTCCAAGTATCTCCAACAGCTCGTGATGGAGTCGTTAGGCAAGGCGCGTGACCTCGATGGCCAAGTCGTGAACCAAGGCATCGCCGTCTATGGCAACAAGGGTTCCACCGATCAACACGCCTACGTCCAACAACTCCGCGACGGCGTGAATAATTTTTTTGTCACTTTCATCGAGGTGCGGAAAGGCCGTGCAGGTCACAGCATCGAGGTCGATCCCGGCACCACCACTGCCGACTACCTGCAAGGTTTTTTCCGTGGCACCCGCAAGGCCTTGCACGAATCCGGGCGCAAGTCCCTCACCCTATCCATCCCCGAGGTCACGCCCTTCCATCTCGGCCTACTCATCGCCCTCTTCGAGCGCACCGTCTCGTTCTACGCCTCGCTCGTCAACATCAACGCCTACCACCAACCCGGTGTGGAAGCGGGAAAAAAAGCCGCTGGCGCCTTTTTGGAAACTCTCAACAAAGTGCGTGGCCACCTGAGCGCCAACGCAAAATCCGCCGGGGACATCGCTACCGTAACGGGTGCCGACCCTGAGGACGTCTATCACTGCCTCACCCATCTATCCGCGAATGGCGAAGTCCAGATTTTCCTCGGCACCTGTCCCGCTGAAGACAAATTTCTAATCTAACATTTTCTGCATCCCACGCCACCAACCCCCGAACGCACGATCAAGCCACCCGGTGCCTTTGTCCGCAGCATCGCTATTTTCCTGAGCGGCTGTGGCGTGGTGTTGGTAATCGGCGGGCTGATCATGTGGCTGAACCATGCCTTTGAGAGGTGCGGCAACGACAATCTCAGACCCGTCGCCTCACCCAATGGCCAGCTACAGGCCGTCCTATTCCGCCGGAGCTGCACGGCGAACGCCGGGTTCGGCACCCACATCTCCATCCTCGGAGCGAACGAGAAACTACCCAACAAAAACGGCAATATCTTCACCGCAGAGGGCGAGCCATTCGTCCTCATCCAATGGGTCGATAACACGCATCTGATGATCCATGTGCCAGATGGAACGAAGATCACGTCCCAGATCACGCAGCTTGGCAATGTTCACATCAGCGATCATTGAATCTCGCGCGGTTTTCTAACGGCGGCGGCAAATACCTAACACCACGCAGCCAATCAACCCGAGAATGGCGGTGGTCGGCTCCGGGATCTGCACTCCAACTTTTTCGCCGGAATCTGAATTCACGTGCTCTCCATCATCCTGCAATGCGCTGACAAAAGCCGTTGGCGCGATGAGATCGATCTGGGGGTGGCAGTCATACCGCTCCTCCGCCGTGGACGGCATATTCATTTTCAAAGACTCCACACCGGTGGATGTGATTTTAACCGCATCAGAGGGATCAAATCGGAGATTCTGGACGCCGATTCCGGGAGTGTTCTGATAGGCACAGTTCACCACCAGCGCAGAGCCACTTTCCGCTTCAAACACCAATTCACCATAGCCTGAAACTAATATCGACGCCGGGTTCAGCGCAAGCTCGGAACCTGCGTAACCGACAGCATCCAAGGTAAAACTGTTAGCCAAACCTGACAAGCCGATGGCAATTACCAAAGCATATAAAATTTTCAGACACATGGGGAGAAATGGATAATGGGTTTATTCCAAGCCGAAGAATACGGAATGGAAGAGTCAGATAAAATTCCACCCTCTCCGCAAGATAATTAAACTCGCCTTAAATGAACAATACTGACATGCCATTATTCGGTATTCATGAATTAAATAACCGGATAAATTCTATCAGCTTGGGTGAGCCATCGCATCCAGTATTTTCACCGCTTGCCACGCTGCCGCGACCTGATGCACTCGGAAAATCTGTCCCCCACGAGTCATCGACGCAGCGAGGCACGCGATTGTGCCGGCATCACGGCTGGCTGGATCCGGTAATCCGAGCACCTCGCCAATCAAGGTTTTGCGGGAAACTGGAACAAGGACCGGGATGTCAAATTTCTGCAAGCGCCCGAGTTCTCGCAGCACCGTTAGATTGGCCTCCCGCTGTTTCGCGAAGTCGAGGCCGGGGTCGAGAATCACCGCCTCCCGGTCCAGTCCGGCAGCTTGGGCGAGTTGCAATTTCTCCTCAAAAAACCGTTCCATCTCCGCCATCACATCGCCCCACTGCTGTTGGAAATGCGGGATTTTCGGCTCGCCCACGCTGTGCATGATCAGCAGTGCCACACGGTTAGCCGCACACAATCTGGCGTTCCTGTCATCCGGCAAGGCACCCATGTCGTTGAGGATTTCCACATTTCCAAAATTCAATATGTTGGCAACCACTGCCGGACGCCACGTATTCGCCGACAACACCGGCGGCCAGATCTGCACCTCATCCCTCGGCTCTACATCTAGCAAAACTTCATCCCAGCGCGCAAGAAAACCGCTGAACCGGCGGATCTCTTCCGCCACTGACACCGCCGCCCGATTCGTACGCGCACTCTCCGCCCCCACATCAATCACATCCGCACCGACCGCCACCTGACTGCGAGCGATTTCGAGGGCACGGTCAACATCCAAAGTCCCATCCCCCGAGAACGAGTCATCGTTCACATTCACAATCCCCATCACCAATGGGCGTCGCGGAAACTCGATCGTTCGCCCGGGAAGTTTCAAGCGCATGAAGTCTCATAGTTTCCGAACCTTGGATGGCAAAGCAGAATCAACAACCTGATCCTTCACTCGCCAGTTCCCGCTTGCGATGGCGGGTTGCTTGTCGAGAATCCCGGTGTAACCCGTTTCTAACACAATTATGACCCGCTTCCGCCCATGCATCGACCTCCATCAGGGACAGGTGAAACAAATCGTCGGCGGCAGCTTGCGGGATCATGGCGCGGGGCCAGTGGAAAACTTCGTCTCGGATCGCCCGGCGGCTTGGTTCGCGGAGTGTTTTCGGAACGACGCCCTCACCGGCGGGCATGTGATCATGCTCGGACCTGGCAATCAGGCGGCAGCGCGGGAAGCTCTGGCAGCATGGCCCGGCGGTTTGCAAATCGGCGGCGGCATCCACGCGGGAAATGCAGCGGAATGGCTGGAGGCTGGCGCGAGCCATGTGATCGTGACCTCGGCCTTTTTCGATACGCAGGGAAAATTTCAGGCTGAAAAACTGCAAGCGCTGGCGAGAGAAATCGGCCGCGAGAAGTTAGTGATCGACCTCTCCTGCCGCCGCACTCCGGCATGCTGGACGGTGGCGATGAACCGCTGGCAAACGCTCACCGATCTAACGGTAGATCACGCGACGCTGGACCGACTGGCTCCGTTTTGCGACGAATTCCTGATTCATGCGGCGGATGTGGAAGGACTTTGCGGCGGGATCGATGCGGAGCTGGTGGCGCTGTTAGGTGACTGGGGTCAATGCCCGGTGACTTACGCCGGCGGCGCGGCCTCAATGGCGGATGTGTTACTCGTCGAGCAAGCCGGGCGCGGCGCGGTGGATGTGACCGTGGGCAGCGCACTGGATTTGTTCGGCGGCGCGGGACTCCGCTACCACGATCTGGTGAAGTGGAATCGACGTCCGCAGCCCGCCTGATTTCTAAATTAAAGAGTGAGGCGGACCCGAAAATCCGACCATGCAGACCAGCGGCACCGACGATGCGAGCCACAAATACACCGCCTCGGTCGCCCCCCCTCAAGGAGTGTGGACGTCTCGCCCACAAGTCCCTCTTACACACAAGCCTCCACCAACCAAGTCCCACCGCGGGCGAGCATTTCCCACCCCACCATGCAAAGCTGCAGTACCGCGCGATACGGGCCACAACTCCAACGCACTTCTTCACACAAAGGATGGACGAAACAAGCCCGGTGGTGTAGCTTGCAAAAGTAACGTGAACATTCACTCACTATCGGTTGCCACTCAGGACAATTACTACTGGTATGACGACCTCCAGCAGGTCAAGCGGCATGATCGCGGCGACCTCACCCCCTCGTCCGGCCCGCCCTACACCGGCATTGATCCCACCACCCGGCAGCAGCAAGAAGACTTCACCTTCGACGAGACCGGGAACTGGAACCAGTTCCAGACCCAAAGTCCGGCACTCGTCCAAACCCGGACGCACGACACGGCCAACCAGATCGCCAGCCTGACCAATCCCAGCGGCATCATCCAACCGGTTTACGATGCCCTCGGCAACATGACCACCATGCCAAAGGCCGGGGACTGGACCACCAGCAACACCCTCAAATGGGATGCCTGGAACCGGCT
>JANXMQ010000062.1 GCA_025354565.1 Akkermansiaceae bacterium | reverse complement strand
TGCAATCCGCGTCAACGTCCCGCCGATTGGGTTTAATCAAGTACGAATCACGATCCAAATCGAAGGCTACACGACTCCGATCAATCTGATCGACATGGAGGTTCCTGCCGTGGTGGTCATTGATCCCGGGCATGGGGGACTTGAAAAGGATACATTAGCTAGCTCTTCATGGAACAATGCGGTGAGTCCTAGTGGCGTGCTCGAGAAGGATATGACTCTCGATTATAGGTTGGCTCTGCGTGATTCCCTGTGTGCGAGACGTGAGCAAGACAAGCTCAATCTCCGGGTGTTCATGACAAGGGACCAAGACGTAAATCTACCGGCCGATGAACGTGCCCATAAAGCGCGAGATAATGGTGCGGATGTGCTCTTTGTACTTCATTTCAATTCAAATGATAATGGCACAAAGCCACATCAGTCGCGAGGAACGCTGGAGGTCTATCGTGTGACAAGTAACGTACACCCGGAGGAGGATACCGAATTGTCCATCAATCTGATTGACCGCATGGTCGGCGCGATATCTCCTTTCGATGCCAGAGCAAATCATCGAGCCCGGGTAAACTATGAGGTCAAAGGTAAGAATGGCAAATTACTGGTAGGCCCAGGAGTATCAAGTGATCTAAATAACGGAAACACCGAAAGTTATCATCCAATTCGCACAGCTTACATTGAAGGAGAGTTCATTGATTTTGGAGCCAACACTCCCAAAGACCACACAGATGACGCGGTGGACATTCTCTTGAATATCGGGCCAAATGCTGAAACTGTGAAGACGGCAATCGTGAACGCAATTCGCGACGGAATCATTCAAGACATGCAAGTCCAGCCACACTCATAGTCATGAAGCGTTACTTTTTGCCAGTTTTGATCCTTGGTGTAATTATTGCAGTCATTTGGCTCACCCATCGTGACGTCGCGGCTCCACCCGCTGTTGTACAAATGCATCCGCAAATAGATGGTGGCAAGGCTGCGCCAATGCCTCCGAGGGGAGTCAGACCTATAGCTCATCCATCATCTTCGGCTCAGCGTCCTCTTGTGGAGATGAGGGCAGAGCCCTATGTGATCGATGACGCGGCCCTGGCCCGTTCACTCGAGGATCCTCCATTCATTTTTATTGGTGACGGCACAAGCGGGAAAGTGATAGATCGGGAAGGCAAGGTGCTGATGGAGTCTGGGAAGGAAATCGGAATATACGGTATCGCTGTTGCTCCGAATAAGCAGCGCATCCTTGTGAAAGGTGGCAACTCTACGTACATTGTGCTGAGTCCAGCGACTGGTGAGAAGCTGCAACTCCCCGAGCGCCCCGTAGGAGCCAACATGTTTAGTTTGTCAGACTGGTATTGGATTGACGACAACACCCTGATTGGTCGTTCTGGCGTCATGATCTTGGATGAAAACGGTAAGCCAGTGAGGAGCGACAATAACGCCTCGGAAACCAGTCTCTATGTTTACGATCTGACCACCCAGCATCTCACTGAGGTCGCGCTGCCGGATAAATACAAGCAGGCCCTAGTCATGGTCATGGATGTGAGTCCTGATGGACATGTGCATCTTGCTCTTGACGCTCCCCCCGAGGGTGTCGAGCCTGATATTGGTTGGTATAAGATACCGGCACCCTAGGAGTGCGGTGACGGAGAGCCGCGTGTGTCAGAAGCCTTCACCCCGGTCGGAGTGCAGATTCGTGGACTGGGGTGTGATTCGTGGAGGGTTGCATTCAGAATGAAGTCCGGTGTTTCCTAGGACGCTGGCAATCTCGCTTGATTTGTTCAGAGTCTCCACCCCCATCCCGCCCGCCATCCTTGACTCCCGTATTCTCCGCCTTCAATCTCATTTCCTCACCACGCAATGTTTCAACACCATCGGAACAAAGTGCTTGAAAGACTGCCCACCTGTCGTTCGTGATTCCCGTGCATTTCCCGCCATCCACTCTCCCAATGTCCGTCCCCGAAACATCTCCCAAGCTCGACTTCATCCGCGAGATCATCGCCGATGACCTCGTTTTCGGTAAACACTCCACCACCATCACCCGCTTTCCTCCGGAACCGAACGGCTACCTGCATATCGGCCATGCCAAGTCGATTTGTCTGAACTTCGGGATCGCTCTGGAAAATGCGGGCATCGGGGCGAAATGCCATCTTCGTTTCGACGATACGAACCCGGAAAAGGAGGAAACCGAATACGTCGAGAGCATCAAGGCGGACGTGAAATGGCTCGGCTTCGATTGGGGGAGTGACCTCTATTTCGCCAGCGATTACTTCCAATTTTTCCACGACTGCGCCGTCCACCTCATCCGCGAGGGCAAGGCCTACATTGAACAACAATCCGCCGAGGAAATGCGCGTCTGCCGTGGCAATCTCAACACTCCCGGCACGCCATCGCCAGGTCGTTCCCGCAGTGTTGAGGAAAACCTAACACTCTTCGCCCGCATGAAGGCCGGTGATTTCAAGGAAGGCGCATGCGTCCTCCGCGCTAAGATCGATCTCGCCTCATCCAACATGAACCTGCGCGATCCGGTGCTCTATCGGATCATGCACGCGCATCACCACAACACCGGCAACGCGTGGTGCATCTATCCGATGTATGATTTCGCTCATCCGTTAGAAGATGCGCTGGAACATATCACTCACTCACTATGCACGTTGGAGTTTGAAAACCACCGACCGCTTTACGATTGGTTTATCGAAAACTGCCCGGTGCCGTCCAAGCCACGCCAGATCGAGTTCGCCCGGCTCAATCTCAGTTATACCATCATGAGCAAGCGCAAGCTGCTGGAGTTGGTGCAAGGCGGCCACGTCGGCGGTTGGAACGATCCGCGCCTGCCCACGATTTCCGGTCTTCGTCGTCGTGGCTATCCACCAGCGGCGGTCGTGCATTTCTGCAAGCGCGTCGGCATCACCAAGTTCAACGGCACCACGGATGTCGCGCTGCTAGAGTTCGATGTTAGGGATTTCCTCAATCACTCCGCCCCGCGTCGTATGGCCGTGCTTGATCCGGTGAAAGTGGTGCTCACCAACTGGGCTGCCGAGCCGCTAACAGTCGCCACGCTGGCCAACCACCCGCAACAGCCGGAAATGGGCGAGCGTGAAATCCCGATTTCCAACGAGGTCTGGATTGAACGCGAGGATTTCATGGAAATTCCCGAGAAGAAATTCTATCGCTTAGGCCCGGACCGCCACGTCCGGCTCAAAGGCGGCCATATCATCCGCTGTAATGGATTTGATAAGGATCCTAACGGCAACATCGCCTTGATCCACGCGGAAATCCTCCCCGGCACCGTCGGCGCGGACTCACCGGCGGGCATCGAATGCAAGGCCGCGATCCATTGGGTCGATGTCGCCACCGGCTTGGATGCGGAAGTTAGAATTTATGATCGACTCTTTACTGTGGAAGATCCGGACAGCGCGGAAGGCGGCTTCATGAGCGTGCTCAACCCAGATTCGCTGAAAACAATCACCGCCAAGATCGAGCCCTCGCTCGCCACCGTGGACCCCGGATTTTCCTGCCAATTCGACCGGACCGGCTATTTCGTCGCAGATGCCATCGATCACCAGCCCGGCGTGAAACCCGTCTTCAACCGCACCGTCGCTCTCCGGGATTCTTGGGTGAAAAAGGGCGCACGGTAAGGAGTGTCGAGCTCAGATCGATATAGGTTGACCGGAGTTCAACCTATAGTTTGGAGACATGGCATCCGCTCACACCAAATGGCTACGGTCATAAACACGTTGCTACAATAGTTGTAGGTTGCGTATGGCTCGGGCGCTTTATTTAGAAGGTGCGCCCGGTTCGCTGTTGTGATAAGTGTGGCAGGAGGTGCAGCGGTTATCGATTCCTCCCTTGGGACTATGACACTCCACGCAAGACTTGATCGATGGCAGGTTCAGATCGCTTGTGAGTTGACTGTTCAACACCTTGTGGCAATCTAGGCAAGTTAGATCAATACCAGTTAGACCCTTCTGGTGCTTGTCGTGGTTGAATTTTCCAAGCACCAACCACCGGTCGGGCGTTGAGACCTTCTTGATCTCGGGAGTCGCATTATCACTCTTAGGTTCTGAAACTTGGTGGCAGGTCGCGCAACCTGCGAATGGTGCCTTAAAGCCACCGGGGATCACACCCTTGATGTCCGCAAAGAATACTGCTCGCTCCAGATTTTCACCGCTTTGGTATAACTTTTCGATGCCACCCCGTTTTTCCAGTACATATTCAATGAGGTCATCCCGACGTGTGATGCCCTCATAGCTGCGGCCATATTCCTCGTATTGAATGTTGAGGCTGCGCAGGTAGGCACGGACGTAGTAGGGATCGCCATGCGGTAAATAGATCCCGGGTTTATCTTTGTCAGCGGGGGTGTTAGGGTCGAACTGTAAGATATGGCATTCCATGCAATTTTTCTTGTAGGTAATTGGCCGTTGGTATTCGCCCAGGCCGTCACGTTCGTGGCAGTCATTGCACTTGAGCTCCCTTGGGATTTTTCCCGTCCGCAGGTGGATTGCGTGATTGAATTTTAGCGAATTTTCATCGCGAACTCCATCGCGTATCAGCCTAAATTCTGGATGATCGATATCAAACGCGGTGATGACGTCTGTGTAGCCTTTCGCCGGGCGTTCGCGCGGTTGGAACTTCCGCTCTGCGGTGCGGGTTGGCGCAGGAAAAGCGTGGGGGTCGGTCTTCGCTCCGATTTCCTGTGATCCGGCCATGAGTTCGGCGGAACCGTGGCATGACGTGCAAGAAATGCTGCCCACTTTCGGCATGAAGCCGCTGCCCTGATGTTCTTTGTGGCATTCGGTACATGAGAATTGTTCCGCCATGTTCGGTTGGTGGAATTTTTTACGCTGATGGCAGGCCATGCAGTTATCATCCATCGCCGTGCTTTCGAGTGGCCCTTTCTTGATCAATTTGGCAGGAGCGAGTCCATGCTTGAAGGCATCGAAGGCCATGGAGTTCCATGATGCCGCGTTCTGCCTTGCGCCCTCATGACAAGCGGAGCAGCGGCTGGCATCACCCGAAGACTTGCTATGAATATCCACAAAAGCAGCGCTCGCATGCACGCTGGATAGAGGGCCGGGATTGATGAAATCATACCGTACCCCCCGACTCAGGCAGATAAACAGGACGAGAAAACTAGCGATGATAGTGAACGCAAGCACCCGCTTCCGGATTGCTCGAAGGGATCGGCGCGGTTGGCATTTGGAAATCGCCTTGCAACAGGTGCCATCTGGAAATGGGCCGTTTTCGCACTTGCCGCCGCCGGATCGTGGGCGCGTGCAGGTCCAGTGCCCTTTCACCTCTCCCGGTTTTACGTCCAGTCGGGGCGTGCATTCGTAGGATGCCCGACACTCGCCCTTGGGTGATGGCCCGATCCGGCAGGGGCAACCTTCGCAGAGATGGCCACACTCCCAATTCAGATTGGGGCGCACATACTCCTTTGAGGGAAATACCGGTGACTGTGTATTGGCTTTCATGAAGAGGATCCTGAAAACGCGTAAACGATGATGATATGCAGCACGCTGAAGATCAGCAGGGAATAGCTGAGAGGAATGTGCGCGAAAAGCCACAATCGCAGAGCGGACTGCAGCGAATACTGGTAATCGAGCAGGTGCTTCCGGGCGACCAGCTCCCCCAGTTTTTCCAGCATTTCGCCTTCCCCCTTTTTGGCATATCTCCGCACTTCATCAAACTGAGAAACGTGTGCTGCCTGCGGTGCACGAGACTGCCGCAGGTGCGCCCAACGGTTGCACGGTCTGGTAAAAAACATCCCGAGCGTTTTCGAATAAAATTCCGCAATGACAGGGGACGTCTGGCCATCCACGCCGGTTAATACAAGCGCTTCCGCCTCTTCACGCAGGCTGCTGCGGGCGTACGGGATCCGCTCGAAAGGGGTTTCATATCCGGCAATCGTGAGCATCCGTGGAAACCTGCGACTGATCCATAACCCGAGAACTCCCGTCATGAAAACCACCACATAGCACCAGGCGAGCAGTTGATGAAAATTACCCTCAGGCCATGACCATCCGATATGCACGAAAAACAACACGCCCGAGAAAACTCCCACATAGACATGCAGTTGCAACCAGAAGCTCGTACTGCCGATACGTAGGAAAGGAATCCGCTTGCGGAGATTAAAAAATGTTAGAAACAACATCACGGCAAACAGCACCCAGCCACTCAGGTAAGTTTGGTGCGGATACAATGGAGCGTATTTGATATAGGCTATCAGCAAACCGATGACTGATAGAGTAGTCATTAAAATGCTAACATATCTTCTCCGGGTAAGCTCTATTTCCTTTTTAGCCACTTAGTTAGGGAGGTTACATGGGTTAAATCCGTGCGGCTGAGAGCATCGTGGGGACAAGCGTTCAGACAGGCGGGGCCGCTTGTTTGCTCGACGCACAAGTCACACTTGGTGGCTTTCAGAATGGGTTGATATTCTTCATCCACTAGAAACTCACCGGTGCCAGATCTCAATTCGACCATGCGGATCGAATCATAAGGGCAATTCGCTGCACAGGTGCCGCAGCCGATGCAGGTGGCCGGGTTGATGACGACCTCTCCTCCAAAGCTGCTGCGGTGAATCGCCCCCGTAGGACACCCGATCATGCACACCGGGTCCACGCAATGCATGCAGGCATTCGCAATCATCAGATTGTCGATCATCGGTCCATGCCGCAGAAAGCGAGGATTGCCATCGTGTGTCGATGCACACGCACGCACGCAATCGTCGCAGCGGGTGCATCGGTCCATATCAATCACCATCGACTTTGTGCCATTGAAGAAACGATGCTCCGCCATGAACTCCATCAGGTTGGCTGATGGTGCGCCGCTGTCTTCTCCTGCAGGGATGTGCGCTGGGTTTGATATGCTTTTCGGAACGGGACTGGACGGGAAATCAGCTTCTGATAGGCCTCGGTTCGCATATTTTTCCACCGACGCGGTCGGAATAAATACCAGATACGCATATCCCAATGAGCGAAGGGTATAAAGAGAGTTTGGATCTTGCTGAGAATTTTTCCAGTGGTTAGAGATTTCTTCATAGCCAAACACACTACCTGCGCCGATGTAATTCAAGGTGCGTTCGCCGTTGCCGTATTTCTGGCTCACGCGGCAGAATCCGGCGCTGAGCATGTAGATGCCATTGCTATATTCTCCTTCCCGCACGATGACAGGTTCGTTCGTGGATATCGCTTGGTCACCCTCTTTCGCCATCCTAAGGTAGGAGCCGGACCAGTTGTATTCACCGAAACTTTGCAACTGTGCTTCTTCACACAACCGCACATAGCCGGATTCTTCCAAGTGGCTGAAAAGCGGGTGATGTCTCAGGAACGCTTTAAGTGAGTTTTCTCGATAAGTTTTATCAATCTGCTTTTTCAGCGCGGCATCATAGCGCATGATGTCGCGCAATCCTTCCCAACTGAATTCCAGCAACCGGGCCTGCGCCGTGGATGCCACGACGGTGGCAGTCCTCGGCATGCGACTGAGCGCTGAAATTTCCCCGAACAACTGTCCCTTTTTAAGAGTGGCGGTCATTGAATCGGCAACGATCTGTGGATAATCTTGTAAATAGATGGAGCCACTTGCTTGGTTGATAAAACCTTTGTTGTTGTCGCCTGCGCGCGGCGATTTTTTACGCCAGCCCTCAGGCTCCGGGTGGTTGTTCCACAGTTGGGCGAGGCACCCGAAGAAGCTTTTTTTGATACTGGGTGAGCGCCCCAGAAGTTGGGGATCGACGTCAGGACGCAGGATCACATCGACCTCGCCTTCCAATACTAGAAAAGCCGAGGTGCCGTAATCGTTCTTACGCAGGACGATCCCTCCCGCGCCATACTCGCGCACAGCCGTGTCTGCCCGCAAGATCCCGCGCAGCGGTGTGCCAGCGGGAAATGCGCTTTCATCCATGCTGGCGAACGGTTCCACCGACATCAGCATGTCCACCGTGGCATCGCTCATCGCGGGATCGAGCGGAGCATCCCAGCGCTTCGGGCGGGAGGCTTGGCGGGTGATACCGGCTAAAGTGCTGTTAGGTTTGGCCATATAAATGCGTCAGGCATCGATCACCATGTTCCCTTTTGGTCGGCAGATGCAGCTAAGACAGGTGCCTTCTTCCGGGGCAGATCCTGGTTCCAGAATATATTCGACCTCGCCCTGTTTGATTGCAACCAGACAAGATCCGCAACTACCGGCGCGACAACCACCCTCAATGGTGGTGATTCCGTTTTTCTCCGCAAACTCAAGGAGGTTTTGCATCCCGGAATCCCAGGGCACGGTTTTTCCCGAACGGGCGAACTCAATCGGGATTACTGCTTGATCGCCGGTCTCGGATTTGACCTTCGGCTCATTCGGGTTGCTCTTAACAGTGGCAGGGCCGAAGGCTTCGAATTTCACATCCTTCTTCGGTACGCCCCATTCATACAGGCCGTGGACGAGGGTATTCATGAAGGGTCCGGGACCGCACAGATAGTATTCGTAATTGCTTGAAGGCAAAATCTCCTTCATTAAATTAACCGTTACACGACCCTCGTGGCTATAAGCCTCGCCACGCACGTCCTCGCGTAGGGGGCGACTATAACAGATGTGGAGTCGCATGTTTGGATTGGCTTTCTGCAATTCGATAACCTCGTCACGGAACATGTGGTCAACGCTGTTGCGGCAGCCGAAGAAAAAGTAGATCTCCCGGTTGTCTTTGATGTGAGTCAAATAGCGAGCGATCGCCAACATGGGTGTAATGCCGATGCCGCCGGAAATGAGGACCACGGGGCGCTCCACCTCCACATCAAGAAAGAACCGACCACTGGGCGCTTTCACATTGAGGATGTCGCCTTCCTTCACGTTGTCACTGAAGTAGCTGGAAACAATACCCGGCGGGATGTTGGGTTCGTCCGCTGGCGGCAATGCGCGCTTGATCGTGACTCGGTAATGATCGTCACTCAGAGCGCCGTCCGAGAGTGAATAACAGCGGACCAGAGGCTTGTCCGCATTGGGGGGATTTAACTCGAAAGTCAGATACTGCCCGGGTTTGAACGGTGGCAGTGGCCTGCCGTTGTGGGGAGTGAGATAGAATGAGTAGGTGTCCTCGCATTCTTCTACTTTTTTGGAAACGGTGAATTTGCGGTATCCATTCCAAGCGGATTCCGGTGCTTCCTGCGCCTTGCGATTTAGGATCTCGATTTTTTGATGAAGCGCATCGAGCTCGAGCCGGCTTCGTTTCGCCTCGAATCGATACCTAGCCGCGACCGTCCACCATTGGGTGGCAACATACCCTAACATGAGCGCACTGCCGGACAATCCGACCGCGAGGAAGGGGCTTGAAAGCACCGAATGGATCAAGATTTCGTAATTCACAGGTTTAATGCCGGGAATAATTTTTTGAAGTAAGGCGGCAGGTAAAGGGACGTGTCTATCCGATGGAAGAAAAATTGGTCAAAAGAAGCGTTTTCAAGCATCTTGGAGGAACGTTAATGACCAGCAGACTCCGGCACAAGTCAGGAACGAGGATTCTAGCGTTTTTGTGCATGACCCGGGATGAGATGCCGAGAACCCGCAAGGACTGCCGGGCCATTTGCTCGGCGGCGTTCAGAATCTGCCGGGGGTAACTGCATCGAGGGGCAGCACTTCATCGCCATGGCGGGAGTGGCCACAGAGCGGCAGCAGCAGTTCTGGCGCGCCTATGATGAAAACCCGATTGGGTCGATGGCCGTGGCCATGCTGCGTGGCCATCAACTTGGCGATAGGGTCAAAGGGAATTTCCGTACGGCGGGGCCACCTGCGATGCAGTGCGGCAGGCTCGAAGCCGCCTTTCGAGGCGAGCCGCTACATGCCCACGGCCAGGGCGATGGTCATGGCCACGGGCAAGCCTTCCGGCACCAGCGATACGGTCTGGCTGATCGCAACCATTAAAATATCCACCACCAGTATGCCCGGCAACATTCCGGCGGTGATGACCAACGCGAAGAGCAATTGCTTGCCTAAACGATCCATGGGTTTCCGAGAAAATCATATTCCGCCCGTCCGCGAGCAAGGTGTCTTCCGGGAGCGCTTCGCAGTGCTTCAATATTCATCTGTTCGCAGATTGCTTGGAAATCGAGGGCAACGGCCGTGAGAAATCACGACGGATCCCGCTGCGGCAGGTCCAGGCCGGGTCGAAAGGCCACCGCCTGAAGGTGCTGCGGAATGCGGCGCATCTGCCAGTCCCGTTCCGTGGCGACAGCGGCGGCGGAGACAGCGTACGCCGCCGCGTGACGCGCGTGACTGGCAACATGTGCGGTCGCTGCAGCATGACCCGCCGCACGGGCCGCAGCTCGCGCACTAGCGGAGTCCGAATCGCGAGCCGCAGCATGGGAAGCAAACGCCGCTGCCCGCGCCGCGCTCACCCTCATCAAGCCAGCCACCCATGCGCGACCCGCTTCGAGCGCCATGCGGGGACGATGATCGTCCGGATGCGCCTGCTCGAAAAGCGGGAGGACGTGCTCGGCACAGTCCGCAGCCCAGAGTACAAGCGTCTTATGGTCTTGTGCGTTGAGATTTTTCATTTCAGGAAATGCGGGGAAAAAACTAACGTCAATTTGCTAGAACGAGCATGAGCGGCAGCGAGTTTTGAGACGGGAGTCGGAAGAAAGGGAGGCGCGAAGGCCGTCGAGGATAGGCGGTGGGATTGATGAATGGCGATCAGTGATTTTTGAAGTGAAGAGGGTTCTGGTGGGGCATTCTATTTATACTATTTGTCTGCGAATATGTCATGGAAATATGTGATGATGGGCATCGAAGACGAAAAGTTTGTCTATAAGTTCTAGGGTCGCTATTTCCGTATTACCGACATTTCAGGAAATGTCGGTAAGCAAATCGTCACCTGATTTCTGCTCGCACTCTGAATCACATCGCTTCAAATTCCCACCCGCAAATCCCTCGCCGCGAATAGCCCTCTAGCAGCTACCGCCACGCCTCGCATTCTCCTCGCTCCATCCTTGCGCTTGGCACTGAATCGTTCGCGGGCCGCCACAAAAGCTTCATTCACGAATTCCTTGCTGCCGATCACCGCTCCATCCGTGAAATAACGCACTCGGCAACGCAGCATTTTTGCCATGCCGAGCTCCTTCAACACAGTTTCATTCTCACCCGACTCTAACGCCTCGGCGGTGTTCTTCGTTTTCTGTTGGATCGCTCTTGGATCCACCTTGGCCTTCATGGATTTCCTTTCCAGA
>JANXMQ010000108.1 GCA_025354565.1 Akkermansiaceae bacterium | reverse complement strand
GGGGGCGAGCGCCGATCTGAAAAACGATCTGCACCCGGTGGCTGCCACCACCCGCCTCCGTCTCCACCTTCCGTCCCGAAGGCTAACATTCCAAGAGGTCTAGAACCAGCCCGGCCAAATCGAAGCTCCCGATCTGGCAAGTACCTTCACGCCCAAATCCAGCCTTAAAAAATAATCAAAAAAACTCCTTGTTTCGATCTGATACTACTGACCCCAGAGATTGGTTGGCGCGTACCGTTCACCTCTTGGCCTCTTTCACCACAAATCTCGAGCGAAGCCATTCGCCTTGGCTACTTACATTAGTTGAAAATTTAAAGGCTGTCTCAAACGAGAAATTAAATTTAAATGACGTAAATACTCCATTTCTTTCCCTAAATACAACTCCAACTAAATTTGGGCCAATTCTTTTTATATTTATCAAATTGTCTATTTTGAGCGATTCCCCATCTTTAATGTCCTTCATTTTACATATGATTTCCATTAATTCGGATTCTCCTCTTCCAAACTCGTAGTTTAACCCTTGAAGTACTCCGTCGTCGACCTTACCCTTGAAACGGAATCCGTAATTTATGTGAAATCTTGGAGGGGAGCCCACTTCGCGAATGTATGGATCAAACGTTATCTCTCCTTCTGAATACTTGGCGCTTTCAAGATATCTCAAACGTAATTCAAAAGAAGCTGCTTGTAATGAGTGGGTAATACTAAAAAATAATAAAATTTGAACTGCAGTTTTAAGAGTTAAATTTGTATTCACTTTAATTTTTTTGGGTTATTATATTAAGTATTTAACGTGTGAAAAATAGCAATTATATTTCAATTCGGCCCCTTACTAATGAGGCCCCCACCACCGGGGCCTTCGCCACGGTGCCGCTTCCCTCGTGCGGAGGGTGGGGTTGATTGTTGGCAATCGCAATCAGGAAACTTTTCAGGCGTTTCAAAATTACTTTCACTATCGTCTTCCAGATGATTACTATCCCAAGCATTTCGCAATTGTCCCTTTAAGCTTTCCATTGCTTTCCATTTCGCTGTTTTCATATCTTGGCTCTGACCTGATGCGCTGTAGCTTAATCCGTTTAATTTCGCTTGCCCACCTTTCTGGGAATTTAAGTAATCTGTTAAATATTTTCGATAGGCCGCCTGTGCTTGTGCAAGTCGCTCTGGAGTCACAATTCTAGGGACTTTTTTGCCATTAAAATCCCAATCGTCTCCTCGGGGATCAAAAATAGATCCATCAAAACTCTTAAATAACTCATTTACTTCGTTATTTAATTCGGCATCACTGAGAGTTTTAAATTTGAAGTCAAAATAACACGTGCACCACCAACATGTAGCACTCTCCACTCCACTTTTAGGTGCGTCTGATGGCTTAAATATTGAAGGATAAAGACCTAAAAATTCCCAACCATTGATCACGTTGTTATGCATCATTCCATACAGGTTCAATCCTCCCCGTTCTTGAATCGGATCCCTAGATGGCCAGACAGGCGCGAGAAACAGGAGAAGCATTTTGATGGGTTTGATGAGACCTTTCGCCCCCTACTACGAGCCCATGCCCGCGAGCGTGATGTTGAACGGGTTATTCGTCGTGGCGTTACTGTTGATGTGAATGGTGGCGGTGCGGGTCCCGGTGGTGGTAGGCTTAAACTTCACGGTGAAAGTAGCGGAGGCACCGGGAGCCAGCGTCGTAATCGTGGGTTGCGTGTTGGGGAAATTCGCAGGGTTAGCGCCGTCCTTGGTCACTGCCAGCCCGGTGAGATTCGCCGTGCCAGTGTTGGTGATGGTGAAATACCTCGCTGCGCTGGCCACGCCCACCTTCACCGTACCGAAGCTCTTCTTCGAAGTGCCTGACACCAGATGAGTTCCCAGCGGGCACTGCACATCGGTCGCAGGTACGGCGGCAACCCCCTTGCACGGATACCCTTGCCACGTAGGCGTAGTGAAACCGGTTTTCCCTGTGATGAAACGCACCGTAAAGTTTGAAGCGGCACTGACGAAAACAAAAGCTCCCATGGTAGTGGGTGCATTGCCGAGGAAGGTCGCACGGGTCAGTTTGGTGTCATAGGCGAACGCATAAGCCCCGATGCTGATGACGCTTGCGGGGATCGTCACGTTTGTCAGGCTCGTGCAGTAGGCGAAAGCATCAGTCGCGATGCTCGTGATGCCGGTGGGGATCGTCACGCTGGTCAGCTTCGTGCAATTCGAGAACGCTTGATTCCCGATACTGGTGACGCCAGCCGGGATCGTCACACTGGTCAGGCTCGTGCAATCGTTGAACACAGAAGTCCCAATGCTGGTGATGCTGGCGTCAATGGTCACGCTGGCCAAACTGCTGCAATATTGGAAAGCATTATCCCCGATGCTGGTCACGCTGGCGGGAATCGTCACACTGGCAAGGCTCGTGCAATAGGTGAAAACACCTACCCCCATGCTGGTCACGCTGGCGGGGATCGTCACATGAGTCATGCTCGTGCAATCGTAGAACGATTCATTCCCGATGCTGGTGATGCTGGTGGGAATCGTCACGCTGGTTATGCTTGTGCAATTGTAGAACGCATAATCCCCAATGCCTGCGACAGGCTTGCCGGCGATGCTTGAAGGGATGACGACATTACCCGTGGCGCTGGTCGGGTAGCCGATGATCTTCACCGTGTTACTGCCTGTGCCGTTATCCGTGTAGGTGAACAGGCCGAAGGTGGCCGCCCGCAGGGGCTGGGTGGCGAAGACCAAAGCCAGGCCGACGACTAGGAGCGAGGTGAGGGGCTTGCGGTTCATGGCTGGATTTAGTGTGGGGACAGTGGATGATTCCGTGGATTACCCCATCAACGTCCATAGATGTTATGGGTTTGCTACTAGGTAAAAGCGGGAAAGCCCGTGGCTGGCAAGGATAATCGGGTTTTTCATCTGAGGTGTCTTGGCGAGACAGAGAGATTGCCCGGTAATTTCAGGCATTAAATCACGACAGACAAAAACATGGGCTTCGCCGGTTTAATGATGCCTGATAGCGCAGCCTCTGGATTCCACGGTCCGTGAAGAGGGTGGATTTTAGAGTTCTTGCTCGATTGCCTTGAGTGTTAGGAAAAGTTCCTGCCAGCGGCGGAGGTAGGGTTCCACGGCGATTTTTTCACGCGACAGGTGGGTTCTAACCGCAGTGAGCGAGGAGACATAATCTTGGAACACGATGCGCAGAGCCTCCTCGTAGTCGGCGCGCAGGGTGCTGGCAAAGCCGCCGCAGGTGTCGAGCAGGCGGGATTGAAACTCGGTGGTGATGGTCTTGCGGGTAATGGCGGCGGTGAGCAACGCGCCTAGCAGGAACAGCCCGGCGAGTCCGCATAGGATGGGGGGAAGCCAATGGAGGCGCAGCGCACCGCAGGTGGCGCCGGCGGTGGTGAGGAGGAGCGTCATGACGACGAAGGACTTGAGCGCGAGATTGCGACGGCGGAGTTCCTTGTCGAGCTGGTTGCGGACTTTGAGATTGCCGATGCCTTGGCGGGCGGCGCGGCCGAGGCGGAGGATGAAGCGCTTTTTCGCGGTGGCGAGGGTCTCGTCGAGCTGGGCAACATCGCCCAGCTCCACGGCCATTGCTTCTTCCACGCGGACTCCGAGTTCGTTCCAGTGGGTGCGGCAGAATTCGACGACCTCGACGCCGTCGGTTTCCGCGACGGACTCGACTGCGGTTTGCAGGCGATCGACAAAGACGGTTTCCATTTCCTGGCCGGTGCGGTCGCCGGTGAAGAGACGGATGAAGGATCGGCAGAGGCCGAGCCGCCGCCGGAGGAGCTTGGAGACCCAGACGGCTTCGGTTTCAAAGACCTCGGCCACACCTGCTAGATGGCGCGGCAGACGAGCGACGAAGCGCTCGCGGATGTCGTCGATCTCGCCCTCGATGGTGTCGAGGAAACGGCCTTGAACGTTGAGTTCGCGGGTCATGCCCTCGATGTGATCCTCCACCACGCGGAGGGCGGAGGCGGCCTGACTGCGCCAGGTTTCCAGGACGAGTTTCCGCTCCGGGGATTCGCAGACTTTCTTGGAGATGAAGCTTTCCAACTCCGGGTAGCCACTGGTTTTCAGGCGGTCACCGGCGAAGGGGACGGCGCGCTTGGCCTCGTAGGCCATTTTACCGGAGACGGCGAAGATCGGCGGGACGTGGCCAAGCCGTTTCACCGCGAGATCTGCCATGTGGCCGCGGATCACGCTGATGTCGATGGCTTCGCGCTGGTCGGCCTGTTGGATGATGAAGGCGGTGCGCTTGAGCACGTCCGGGGAGATTTCCGAGATGAAATTCCAAGTGGCCGCGCCCCAGGGGTTGGTGACCGGGAAAACGAAGAGGATGAGGTCGGCGGAGGGCAGGAAGCGCGCGGTGATTTCCTGATGGCCTTGGACGATGGAATTGGTGCCGGGGGTGTCGATCAGGTTAAAATCCCGGAGGAACTCGATCGGGCGGTGGCGTTCCTCGAGCATCGGCGTGATCTCGACATCGCGGGCGGATTTGCCGTATTGATACCAGAGGACGCGGTCGGTTTCCGGCAGGATGTTGACGCGGCACAAGTCCCGGCCGAAGAGGCCGTTGACGAGGGTGGACTTGCCGGCATTGACCTCGCCGCAGACGACGAAGAGGAAGGGGGTGCCGAGACCGGTTTCGATTTCCGCGAGTGGCAGGCGGTCGCCGAGTTCCGCCCCGGTTTCGGTCGCCAGTTCGGCAACGCCGCGCATCACGCCCGAAAGCCGTTCACGCGTCGCGAAGTAGCGCTCGCCGAACATGGTGTGGCTCACAAGTTAGAAAGTTGGGGGGACTTGTTCGGTCTGGACGGCGGGTTCGGCAGGTGCGGGTGCGGTCCCCGGGGTCTCGAGTTTCATCGCAAGAAGTTGGGAAACCGTGACGAACTTGAAACCACGGCGGAGCAGGGTGTCGAGGGTGTTTGGCATCGCATCGACGGTCTGCGAGTGCAGGTCATGGGAGAGGACGATCCCACCGGAAGAGGCGCCGGCGAGGATGCGTGAGCTGACGACGGAGGCACCGGGGCGTTTCCAATCTAGCGGATCGACGGACCAGAGGATGATCGGGTAGCCGAACTCTGCATGGACGAGTTCGCGCTGGCGTTGTAGCAGGCCACCGTAGGGCGGGCGCATGGTCGGCGGCTTGACCCCGCAGGCGCGGACGATGGCGTTTTCGCAGCGGTGGAGATCGGCGAGGATTTCCGCGTCGGGGAGTTTGCTGAGCAGCCGATGGGTGTTCGAGTGGTTGCCAATTTCATGCCCCTCCGCGACCGTGCGGCGGACGACGGCAGGGTAGAGATCGACGCTTTGGCCGATGACGTAGAAAGTGGCCTTGATGTTGCGCTCGCGGAGCATGTCGAGCAGGCGCGGGGTGTTCTGCGGTTGTGGGCCATCGTCGAAGGTCATGGCGATGTAGTTACCGGAGACGAGGACACGGGAAAACGAGATGCCTGAGCTTTTGGAGAAATTGTTGCTCAGGTGCAGGTCTGGATTGCGGGGGACCGGACCCTTGATCGAGGGCGTGCGGTAAGCGGTGTTAGACGGCGTTTTCACCGGAGCCGAAGCGGGTCGGGCGGCGGTGGCGGGCTTCAACGGATCCGCCGCCGCGCAACTGGACAAGGTGGCAGCCAGCAGCATGAAGCCGCGGCGGGAAAGTTTCAGCGGGTTTTCCTGATCGGCGGAACCGGTGGTGTTGAGGAAATTGTGGCCGAGGGTGTGAAGGGGGTTTTCCATAAAGGGGGGAGTTGCGGTGAAGTTGCGGAGAAACTATGGCATTCACGTTTCATGTCACGCCTCGTTTTTCGTGTGGCGTGGGTTTCCTTGGGACTATTGCGAAACGCACGATCTGTTAGCTCCTCACCTGCGGGCGAGATGGCCGGTTCGTCGCGGCCCGCCAGACGATGCCCAGGCCGCCGATGACGAACAAGCCGGGAAACCAGATCGCGTAGCCGGGCGCGAGGGAATCCGGCTTGAGAATGGCGAAGGCAGGGTTAGCGGGATCGACGTGGCAGACGGTGGATTTGCCGACGGGAAATTCCGCCACCCGGGATTCCACCAACTCGCGGCTCGGGGATGCAGGGTTGTCGCGCCAGGTCAGATGATTGCTGGTGTGGGCCACGCCCTGCCACTCGTAGCCATAGTTCAGAAGCTGGCGAAACTCCATGCCCGAGATTTCATCATGTTTGAATTCCGCAACCTCCGAAACCAGGATCACGCAGGGAATTTTAGGCCATGCCCGCATTTCCCATGCCCGTTGGAAACTCCGCGCCATCAGCCAGACAAACACCCCGCCAAGCATTGCCAGCACCATGCCCAGCACGATCAGAAACCAACGCCCGGCGGCATTTGTGTGAGTGGATGCTGTCATGGCGATAGCTATTCCCCAAGGACGGGCGATCTGTCATGTGAAATTATTAGCTGCCGTTTCCTGTTTGCTGGTGTTTAGTCTGCGCCATGCGCCGTCACCAACTGCTATTGCTACTCGGTTTCGCGATGATCGTGTTACTGGGTTACTGGCTGGCGGCGACAGCGACTAAGCTGCCGCCGGGCCAAGAAACCAAGGCCAAGCCAGCCAGTCCGCCGAAACGAACGGTGATGGTTGACGAGCCGGCACCCAAGTTCCGCCGCGAAGAACGCGGCCCCGCATACCGCCGCGATGACGACGCGCTGAAAAACGGCGCGCTGGCGGGTCAGCGGATTCTCGTTTTCAAAGACCAATCCGCCTTGGAAAATTTTCTCAAACGCGCGGGCGACCGGCTACACCTGCTAGGCCGGCTCGATAAGCTCCACGCCCTGCGGATCGGATTTCTCAACCCGGATGATCTCGCTTCCCTGCTCAATGGCGACGAGCAGTCCTCGTACGTTTACCCAGTGGACACCCCGCCCGCTACGAATGGGAAGGCCCAGGCGGGAGCCGTGGCTTTGGGCGCCGGCCTGCTCGATTGGCTCGGTGTCACGGCAGACAATTCAGCATGGGGAAAAGGTGTGCTCGTCGCCATTCTCGACACCGGCGTGGCTGCCAGCCCGGCGTTTTCCAGCAGAATTTCCACGCTCAATCTAGTCCCACTGCCGACGGATCTATCCAAGCAGGATGGCCACGGCACGGCGGTGGCATCCATGATCATCGGTCAAAACTCGTTCACCCCCGGCGTCGCGCCCGGCGCTGACATTTACTCGATCCGCATCGCCAACGATCTCGGCCAGTCGGATAGCTTCCTGTTAGCGCAAGGCATTATCGCGGCGGTCGATGCGCGGGCGCAACTGATCAACATCTCCATGGGCAGTGTCGGCGACAGCCCTTTGGTGCAGAACGCCATCGCCTACGCGCAGGCTGCTGGCTCACTCATCGTCGCGGCGGCTGGCAACAACGGCACCGATCAAGTTTCCTATCCTGCGGCGAACACCGGGGTCATCGCGGTAGGCGCGGTGGATGCCATGGGAAATCACCTCGATTTCTCAAACACCGGCAACCAAGTCGCCATCTCCGCCCCAGGCTTCGGGGTCAATGCCGCATGGACCGGCGACCAAGCCGCCAGCGTCAGCGGCACCTCGTTCAGCAGCCCCATCGTGGTCGGCTCGCTCGCTGCGCTGATGAGCCAAGCGGGCGGGAAGACGCTCACCGCCGGGCAAGCCGAAACGCTGCTATTTTCCTACCTCAACGATGGCGGCGCGGCGGGCCCGGATCCACAATTGGGCGCGGGCATGCCGGATCTGGGACGCGCCCTAGCTGGCAATACCCCCGGTATCTACGACGCCGCTCTGGCCTCCCAACAGATCATTCCGCCGGATGCGAGCCACCCGAACGGCCAGATCGCAGTCCTCGTCCAAAACCGTGGGACGGAAACTTTGATCAACACCGATGTCCGCATTTCCACGCCCTACGGCATCGTCAATTCCAACATCACCTCGCTTGCCGCCAATGCCGTCCAAACCATCCTCGTGCCGCTCAACGGCTCCTCGCCGGACGGCATGAACATCAGCTCCAAAGTCATCCTCTCCAATGGCCGCACCGATGCGAAGCCTGCTAACGACAGCCGCGTTGTCACCTATGTTCCGGCTGGCGCTAAATAGTCTCTGCCTCCTGCTCTGCGGGACCGCGCTGGCGGAACCGGCCAACCGCGAGGCTCCCAATCCCACCGCCGTCGCCGCCAACCAACTCGTCGTCGCTGGCAACGCCTGTGGCCCCGCCGCCTTGCTCAATGCCTTTCGCTTTGGCAATCCAGACTGGCAGCGCGCCGCCAACGCCCTTCCCGGCGACACCGACAAACAACGGATCACCGCCATCATCCGCGACTACGGCATGAGGCCCTCGACCCACCTAACTGACCGCCCACGCTGGTCCCGCAAAGGCGTGAATCTCGCCGACCTAGCAGACATCGCCAACGAAATGACCCGTGGCCAATTCCTACCCGTCATCAGCCAGGAAGTCCTCTTCGCCAAGCCCGGCGAATCCGGGGAAACACTCCTCAAGCGCGTCCACCAATATTTCGAAACCTCTCTAACCAAAGGACTGCCCCCCGTCATCAGTCTCCGCCGCTACGTCCACCGCGCTGGGGAGTGGCAGGTGCTCGACGCCCATTTCGTCACCCTCACCGCCATCCCCCGGCATCTGGAAAAAGGCGCGGTTTCCTTCCCCGTCACCTATCTCGATCCCTGGGGCGGCAAAGTCTATCAGGGCAGCATCGCCATTCCCATCCACGCCATCCTTGCCGACACACCCTCCGCCTCGCCCTGTCTGGAGGCCGTTTTCCCGCAGTCTTCGGTGGGAAAAAAACTCGTCCACCCCGGCGAGTCCGGCGGACTCACCGTCGCCGCTGTCCTCGGCAGATGGTGATTTCGCGAGGAAATCGCCACGGAATGAAAGCCGCACTAGACGGCGGATCGGGATTAGGCATTACTCCCGGCGCAGTCGCCTCACGCGGCGCTGTGAAAATGCCGCCGTGGCGGAATGGTAGACGCCCCGGACTTAAAATCCGTTGACTTCACGGTCGTGCCGGTTCGAGTCCGGCCGGCGGCACTTTTCAATCCTAACTCTTACTCTGATGAAAACCCGCAAGTCCAGCTCCAGCTTTTTTGCGCTCTGCGCATCCGCCGCCGTCAGTCTAACCGTTATGCATTGTGAAGCACAATCCGCGCCGCCGCCCGGCATCACCCGCCTGCCACTATGGCCCGCAGGCAGCATCCCCGCCGGACCGGATACGGAAAGCGATCCGGCGATCCCGACGGTGGACGTCCACCCGCCCGCACCGGGGACTGGCAACGGCACCGCCGTCGTCGTCCTGCCCGGTGGCGGCTATGGCGGAGTTTCCATGGACTATGAAGCACCGATCGCGGCGAAATTTCTCACAGAAAACGGCATCACAGCCTTTGTCGTGCGTTATCGCCATGCGCCGAGATTCATGCACCCGCTGCCGCTTCAGGATGCCCGGCAGGCCATGCGTCTGGTGCGCTCGCGGGCGGCGGAGTTCCAGATCGATCCGCAGCACATCGGCCTGATGGGTTTCTCCGCAGGTGGCCATCTCGCCGCCACCGTGATCACCCAACTCGACCTCGGCAAGCCGGCCGCCACCGAACCGCTGGCCCGCGTTTCGGCGCGGCCGGACTTCGCGATGCTTTTCTATCCGGTCATCACTTTTACCGACGAGGGCTTCGTGCACAAGGGTTCGCGCAAGAATCTAACGGCGGACAAGAAGGCACTTTGGCCGGAGCTTTCGTGCGAGCAACACGTTTCCAAGGACACCCCGCCCGTCGTCCTCGTCCACGGCGGGATGGACTCCGGCGTGCCGCCTGAGAACTCGATGATGTTCGCCGCAGCCTGCCGGAAAGTGGGCGTGAGCGTGGAATTGCACATCCTCTCGCAGGGTGAGCACGCCTTCCGCGACGAGGCGATCCGCACCGAGGCTTATGACGATATCCGCCGCTGGCTGGGCCGGAACGGCTGGTTGAAAAAGCCGCCCCACTGAGCGATGGCCGCTGGTTTGGCGAAATAGTGCCGCGCCTTACTGGGTATGGACGGGATGCGATTTTCGAGATTGAGCGGCTTAGCGGGTGGAATGATCCTCTGCGGTAGTGCATTGGGACTGGTAGCGACTCCGCCCGTGACCGTGGTGGTGGATGTGGCTCCGGTCTGGGCGGGCCATGCAGTTGGTTTCTCACTTCTGACTCAGGGCGACCAGCAATTCGTGGCCTTTTATGCTGCCGACCGTCAGATGACCGTGGGGCAACGCACCTTGGGTAGCACGGTGTGGAAATTCAAAAAACTCCCGTCCGCCGTCGGATGGGACTCGCACAATTACCTCACTCTGGCCGTGGACCGCGACCTCTGCCTCCACGTCAGCGGCAACATGCACTGCGTCCCGCTGATCTATTTTCGCAGTACCAAACCGCTCGATATCAATAGCCTGGTGCAAGTGCCCCACATGACTGGCAACCACGAGGAGCAAGTGACGTATCCGAAATTTCTCAGAGACCCGAAAGGCCGGCTCGTGTTTTATTTCCGCGATGGCCACAGCGGCAACGGCAACACGTTCTTCAATGTTTACGATGAAAAATCGCGATCTTGGCAGTCACTCATGGACACGCCCTTGTTCGACGGCGAAGGCCAGCGGAATGCCTATCCAAACGAGCCAGTGCTCGGGCCAGATGGCCGCTATCACCTCGTCTGGGTCTGGCGAGAGACGCCGATGGCAGAGACGAACCATCACCTTTCCTACATCCGCAGCCGCGACCTGAGCCATTGGGAAACTGCCGATGGCAAGCCACTCAAGCTGCCCATCACCGCCAGCACGGAGGGCGTCGTCGTCGATCCCGTCCCCGTCAAAGGCGGCATTATCAATGGCGGCTCGCAGACCGGCTTCGACCTCCAAGGCCAGGCTGTGGTCAGCTATTTCAAATACGACGCCGCTGGGAATACCCAAGTCTATCTCGCGCGATTTCGACAGGGTGCCTGGGCCTCCGTGCAAGTCACCGATTGGCAATACCGCTGGGATTTTTCCGGGGGCGGCTCGCTGGAACAAATGGCCGTCCACGTCGGCCCGCTCAAAGTAGCGGATGGCAAATTGACCCTCGCCGTCAGCCATCTCAAATATGGCACCGGAAATTTCGAGGTCGATCCCGCCACCGGGAAATTGAAAGGGAAACTGCCGAACACCGAACCGCACCCGCCCGCCGCATTGGGCAAAGTCAGTTCCAAATTTCCCGGGATGATGGTGCATTGGGCGTCTGACACAGGAAAGCCGTTGCCCGCCGCAATTTTCGGCCTTCGCTGGGAAGCCCTGCCCGCCAACCGCGACCAGCCGCGCCCGCCACCCTGGCCAGAACCCTCGATGCTCCAAGTCCTCGAAATCCCCAAATGATCCAGCGGGGTCTATGGCATCTCACGTTACCGCCCGATAGGATGTCGGGTTTCCTCAGCCGACCAAAAATCGGCGCTCCGTTGGTCCGAACAACGAGTGGCTTTTACAATTACGCAGCCGGATACTACCCGCAGGCGCTGGCCCTCTCAAGCTTCTGCCATGCCGGAGCCGTATGGCTTCGCCGTCGGCTTGTCCTTCTTCAAGAGCGCGTTCCGCATCTTCGTCAACGCGGAGTTTTGCAACTGCCGGATGCGCTCGCGGGAGACGCCGAACTCACGGCCCACGTCTTCTAGCAACATTGGCTTCAGCCCGTTCAGACCGAAACGCCCGTCGATGATCCGCCGTTCGCGCTCGTTCAGGATCGAGAGCAGGCCGTCGATTTCGCCGTGCAAATTTTTATCGGTCAGCATCTCCAAGGGATCAGAGGCGGATTCGTCGCTGACGATCTCGCCGTATTCCGTGGCCTCGCCTTCGTGGATCGGGGCATCGAGTGAAGTCGGGCGTTGGGCAGCTTGCTTGAGCATCGCGATCTTCTGACGCGGCAGGCCCAACTCGGCGGCCAGTTCATCGTCATTTGGCTCACGTCCGAGCGATTCTGCTAGAATCGCGGAAATCCGCCGCATCCGCGCGATCTTGTCCACCATGTGGATCGGCAGCCGGATGGTCTTGGATTGATTCGCCAGCGCCCGCTTGATCGACTGCTTGATCCACCATGCCCCGTAGGTCGAAAGTTTCCCCCCTTTTTCCGGGTCGAAGCGCTCAACGGCATTCATCAGACCGATGTTACCCTCGGAAATCAGATCCGCCAGCGAGAGGCCGTAGCCGGAGTAGTCGTTGGCGATTTTCACCACAAGCCGCAGATTGGCCTTGATCATGTGCTCGCGTGCCTCCTTGTCGCCTTGCTTGATGCGCTCGGCGAGGGCGTTTTCCTCCTGCACGGTGAGCAGTGGTGTCTTGGAAATTTCCCGGAGATAGATTTTCAGATTGCTGTCGGTTTCGTAGGCCATGGTCGGAAAGTTTCGGGATAATAGCGTGGCTTCACCTCCGCGCTCGTAAAAGTTTCAGGAAAATTAGCACTCCTCGTAAAAACGTCAGCAAAATTCACGCCAGATACGGTTTTGCTATAAATTGGCCCTGGATACATGGCGGTTCACCGTCACCAGTCACGCTTGGTCAGCTCATGATCGCCTTCACCGCCTTCGCCGGTTCCACGCCAGTGAGCTTGTAGTCGAGGCCTTGGAATTTCTTGGTGAAACGGGTGTGATCGATGCCGAACTGGTGGAGCAGCGTGGCATGGAGGTCGCGCACGTGGACGATGTCCTGGACCGACGCATAGCCAAGTTCGTCAGTCGCGCCATGGACCATGCCCGGCTTGATGCCCGCACCGGCCATCCACAGGCTGAAACCCTTGATGTGGTGGTCGCGGCCTGTGCCCTGGCCCATGGGTGTGCGGCCGAACTCACCGCCCCAGATGATGACGGTGTCTTCAAGCAGACCGCGTTGTTTCAAGTCCATCACCAGCGCGGCGGATGGCTGATCGGTGAGCAGCGCGGATGCCGGCATTTTTTTCTCGATGTCTCCGTGATGATCCCAGCCTCGGTGATAGAGCTGCACGAAACGCACGCCACGCTCGAGCATTCGGCGGGCTAACAGGCAGTTGCTGGCGAACGATCCATCGCCCGGCGCTTTCACCCCGTAGAGGTCGAGGATGTGTTGTGGCTCGCCGCGCATGTCGGTGAGTTCCGGCACCGAGGACTGCATGCGGAAGGCCATTTCATACTGCGAGATGCGGGTCTCAATTTCAGGGTCCGTCCGTTCTTCGCGGAGGGTTCCATTGAGCCGCTGGATTTCCTCGATGACCTGACGTTGCGTGGACTGGCAGACACCGTCCGGGTTGCCGACGTAGTGGACGGCGTTGCCCTTGCTCTGGAACTGCACGCCCTGAAACTTGCTAGGGAGAAATCCCGCGCTCCACTGGCGGGCGGAAATCGGTTGGTCAGAATCTTTGCCGCGTGACACCATCACCACGTAACCGGGCAGGTTTTGCGTCTCCGCGCCGAGGCCATAGAGCAGCCATGAACCCATGCTCGGGCGGCCCTTGAGGATCGAGCCGCTGTTCATGAAAGCGTGAGCCGGGTCATGATTGATCTGCTCGGTGACCATTGATCGCACGACGCAGATTTCATCCGCGATGCCGCCGATGTGCGGAAACAGCTCGGAAATCTCGGTGCCGCACTGACCCCACTTTTTGAACTTCGTGAATGATCCGCGAGCGATGAGCTCTCGTCCTTGTAACTGCGCGAGTTGTTGCCCGGCGGTGAATGATGCGGGGAACGGTTTGCCGTTGAGTGCATCTAACTGAGGCTTGGGGTCGAAGGATTCCAGATGCGATGGCCCGCCCGCCATGCAGAGGTGGATGACGCGTTTTGCCTTCGCTGGGAAATGAAGTCCGCCCTGGCCTTGCAGATAGGGCATCGACGAATTGTCGCCGAAAAGCTGGGAAAGTGCCATGCCGCCAATGCCGGCGAAGCTTCTTTGCAAGAAGGTCCGTCGGCTCACATCCTGTTGGAAGCGCTCGAACGCCGCGATGGATGGATGGTTCATGAGTTAGTAGATGGTGATGGATTCGTGGAGATTGAGAATGACGCGGCAGAGCTGGGACCAGGCGGCGAGTTCGGCGGGATCTTGTCCGACACCGTGATCGGAGAGGCCGATCTTCAGGAAGGCCTTCGCGTCGTCTGGCTTTGTTTGATAGAAATCGCGTTGGGTCTTGATGAATTTTGTCAGTGACGTGAGCTCGCTGGGTTTGGCCTCGCGGGAAAGGGTGAGTCGAATCGCGTAGTTGATTTTTGCGGCATCGTCCGTGGCTGATTTTTCGTGAGCCACCCTGAGGGCGAGTGCTCTTGCGGCTTCTACGAATGACGGATCGTTGAGCAGCGTGAGCGCCTGCTGTGGGCTGTTAGACTGGAGGCGGTCGGCGGTGCAGCCCTCGCGGCTTGGTGCGTCGAAGGCACCCAGCATCGGGTGCATAAAGGTCCGCTGCCAGAACATGTAAACGCCGCGCCGGTATTGGTCGCTGCCGGTGCTCGCGTCGTAGCCCCGCTCAGGGAAGTTGAGGTTGGCGAAATAGCCTTCGGGCTGATAGGGCTTCACGCTGGGTCCACCGATGATGTCGTCGTTGAGCAGTCCGGAAATGGCCAGGGCATTGTCGCGGATGAACTCGGCATCGAGGCGGCGGGCGGATTGCTCGGCTAACAGACGATTCGCAGGATCAATTTCCACCAAGTCGGCCCGTGATGCAGAAACCTGCTGATAGGTCCGGCTGGTGACGATCAGACGCACCATGTGTTTCACGTCCCATCCGGAATCGCGGAACTCGGCGGCAAGCCAGTCTAACAGTTCGGGGTGCGATGGCCACTCGCCCTGGTTGCCAAGGTCATCAAGGACGTTGGACAAGCCCTTACCGAAGAACTGCTTCCAAAGCCGGTTGGTGAACTGGCGGGCGGGTAGCGGATTTTCCTTCGCCGTCAGCCAGTGCGCGAGGTCGAGTCGTGTTAGACGTGTGCCATCGTTTCGCACCGAGGCATGGGGCAGAAACTCGGGAACCGCAGGCAGGACTTCCTCGGCTGGCGTCATCCAATTGCCCCGTGGCAGGAGGTGGGTCTTGGGAACTTTGTCGGGAGGAACCGCTTGTGCGATCAGGGATTTCGCATAACCGCCACGACAGTCGATGATGGCGTCGCGGATTTTCCGATAGGCATCGGGAAGTTTTGCATCGGGTAGGGTGGCTGCAATTCCAGCAGCGGCGATTTCCCGCCAGTCTTCCTCGCTGCGCTCGCCGGCGGCTTTCTTGATCGAATTCATGGCAAGCTCGCCCATGGCATTTGTTTCACCGGGGATCGCGTCGGCAAAGGGCGTGATGCTGAAGCGAACCCGCCCAATGTCCTCGCTGGCAAGAGTGATCTGCAAAACTCTTCCGGATTGCGCAGGCAGGGTTTCCGCTAGGTGATAGAGTGCATGATGGGGGAGCGACGCGGCGTTCAAAGGCTCTTCCCAGATCGCAGGAGCAGACATCCATTCCGGCTCTAGCAGCGGGCTCTCCTCACCATTGTCGTATTCCTTTGGAGTCCGGCGATCGGCCTGACTACGGGCGATCGCGATGGGGTGGGATTTGCCATTGGCGATAACCGCGAATGTCGGCTTTACCATGAATTTCCCATTTGGCTGACGGCCTACCTTGCGTGCGTTTTTTTCGTCTGGCAGCACTTCCAACTGAATCGCGCGGATGGCTTGGTCGGGAAGCGGCAGGTTGAGCGTGAGGACATCCTGCTTGATGGGGGCACCATGGAACACCACGGATTGATCCGCTGATATCTCGAATGGAGTTCCCTTGGCCGACTTGATTTCAGCAGGCATGAGCGCCTGCCATCCGTTAGGATTGGAGGAAAGGAAGGCGGAACTCGATTGGAGCCAGGCAGATAGAGCCGGATCATTCTGCGCATGCCCCGCCGGCACCAGCGCCCCGACGGCATCCGCGCGGAGCATGGCGATCCGTTGCAGGAGGGCAGTGTTTTTCACGAGAATTTCAGGAGGAAATGGCCACTCGTTGTTCGACTTGGGCAGGTCAGGAACCGGCGTGTTGCTATAGGTCGAATAGACGCCCCATTCCCTAACATCCGCGAAAAATGCGCCGAGCGAATAGAAGTCTTTCGCTTTGATCGGGTCGAACTTGTGGTCATGGCACTCGCAGCATCCGGTGGTTAGACCGAGCCACGCGGCCCCGATGGACCTGACCCGGTCGCCCATGTATTTCGCCAGATATTCGGGGGCTTGGGCGCCCCCTTCGCGGGTCATCGGGTTCAGGCGGAGAAATCCAGTCGCCACGCGCTGCTCATCGGTCGCGTCCGGCAGGAGGTCGCCGGCGATTTGTTCGGTGGTGAATTGGTCGAAGCGTTTGTTGTCGTTGAACGATTTGATCACGTAATCGCGATAGGGGAAAATCCGCATGTTCTGATCTCCATGAAATCCGACCGTGTCGGCGAAGCGCACCACGTCCAGCCACGGCACCGCCATCCGCTCACCGTAGTGAGGGGACGCCAGCAAGCGCTCGACTTGATTCGGATAGGCATCCGGCGATTGATCTGCTAGAAACCTGTCGAGTTCTTCGGGTGAGGGGGGCAGGCCCGTTAGATCGAGCGAAAGCCGGCGGAGGAGTGTGGCCTTGTCCGCAATCGGAGACGCTTCGATTTTATCCGCTTCAAGTTTCGCGAGGATGAAACTGTCGATGGGATTGACGCCTTTGTTCGCGTGTTTCACGAGTTCCGGGAGCGGAGGTTTCTCGACCGGAGAAAACGCCCAGTGTTGCTCGTACTTCGCACCTTGTTCGACCCAAGCCCGGATCAGCAACTTCTGTCTATCCGTTAGGTCTTTGTGGAATTTCTTCGGCGGCATGACCTCGTCCGGATCGTCGGAGAGGATGTGCTTGAGGATCGCGCTTTCGTCGGGCTTGCCGGGGACGATCGCCCGTTCTTCGGAATCCTTGAGTTTGGCGTAAGCTCCTTCCGGCGTATCAAGCCGGAGATCGGCTTCGCGCTTCTTGGCGTCGAAGCCATGGCAGGCGAAACAGGTATCCGAGAAAATCGGCCGGATGTGCGCGTTGAACGTGACCTCCTTGGGCAAGGCCAAGGCCGGGTCATTTTGCCCGCTGGCGGCCCGCCCCGATGCGCTGATGGCAGCGAAGACAGCAAGGCCAAGACAGGTAAACAATCTCATATCTGCCACAGCATACGCGAGATTTCACCCTTTCCTGCAAGACTTGCAGTCGAGGCGGTCGCGCACGGATTTACAGCTTGCTCAACTTCGTCACGCGACCGGTTTTATTCCAATCCTGGATGTATAAATTTCCCGCTTTATCGAAGCTCAGGCCGTGCGGTGCGGTGAAAATCCCGAGGTGCTGATCCTGCGGTGCCACTTGGAAATTTGCCCACTGCGCCTTATTCGGATTGTCGCCGAGGAAGGCCACTGGGGTCCCGGACTTGTCAAGAATGGTGACCCGGGATTCGAGTTCCGCAACGGCAAGATTGTCCCCATGAAAACTCACAGAACAGGGGCGTCGGAGGTTGCTGGAATGGACGCCGATCCAGTTTCCTTCAAGGTCAAAGTGGACCAAGCGGCGCTTTTCGCGGTCGGCGACGAGCAGGCGTGGCTCGCCGAAGCGGGTGTCGATAGCGAGGCCATGCGGGGTGTTGAACTGCTTTTCATCCGGCCCCTTGCTGCCGAAGGATTTTAGCAATTTCCCAGTGGCGTTGAATTTATGAATGATGTTCGCACCGTAACCCGTGGAGGCGAAAATACTGCCGTCGGGAGCGACGGTGACCCCGGTGAGTCCCTTCCAGCCACCGGAAACTTCGCCGGTGCTGGCGTTCGGGATTTCCAACAGAAGCTTGCCGTCGGTATCGATCTTGCAAACCCGCTGCGGCGGCTTGTTGCCGTTGAGTTGGGCGCCGTAGATGACTGGCTTGCCGTTTTCCTGGCGAATCGCCATGGCATGAAAACCTTTGCATTCCGGAGCGATGGTGCGGAGAAATTTTCCGTCGGGCTGATAAACGATCACCGAGAGGTCGGAATCCGTGGAGACATAAATCAAGCCGCTCACGTCATCCACAACCACGCCGCCGTGGGTCGGGCCAATGATTTTACCGTCCGGCAACTCACCCCAGTGCGGCACCGCTTCATACGACCAAGCACCATTGCCAGTGCGCACCGCTGACTGCGGGTCATCACCAGGCTTGGTGCCGGGCTCGGGGTGGGCGAAAGCAAGCGGAGCAATTAGAAGCGGAATGAGGTAGCGCATTGGAATTCCAGAATTTCGGATTCGCACGAGCGGATCAAGCTGCAAACTGAGGCAATGAAAAATTTTAACCAAATCCGGCATTGAACATTTTTCGAAATTTTTCTTGAAACCCCTGATTCTTACCATACTCATTACTCCAGATTAACGAATGCACCTATCAAAAAAAGCTGAATACGCCCTGCGCGCCACCATCAACCTCGGCATCGCCACCGAAGTCGGACGCGTTACCGTGTCCGGCGCGGAACTTGCCGAGGCGAACCGCCTGCCACTCAAATTCGTCGAGCGCATCCTCCAGGAACTCCGCGAGGCCGGGTTGGTTGAAACCCATCGCGGAAAATTCGGCGGCTATGCGCTCGCCAAACCTGCCAGCGAAATCGGCATTGGCCAGCTTGTCCGCCTGATGGATGGCCGACTCGCGCCGATCTGCTGCGCCAGCGAAAATGCCTACCAGCCCTGCACCTGTCCGGACGAAGCCCACTGCGGCCTGCGCATGTTAATGATCGATGTCCGCAACGCGATCGCCGGAATTCTGGACCGCTACACGGTCGCCCAAGTCGTCGAGGTCACTCTCCGGAAAATGCGCCGCGATGGCATCGTTCCGCCATTTGCTACCATTAATTCATACGAAAGTGTAGATACACCGCCAAAGAGTAAAGCAGACCCCGCCGATGGTTTCCTCGCCGGGCTCTCCCAACTCGCAACCCTCACTCACAATCCTGATGAGCACGATTCCTTCTGACCGCTCTGAATCCGACACGCCGAAAATCGACTGGCTTGAAGTGGTTCGTCAGAATGTGGCCAACCTGCGCTTCGGCTCGGTCCAGATCACCGTCCATGACGGGCGTGTAACTCAAATTGAAAGCATTGAGAAAACCCGCTTCGTCGCCACCCGCGACGACGGCGGCAAGTAAAAATTCACAACATCACCCGCCAGGGCATCAGCCCCGCCCCAAGAGACCGACCGGACCACCGGAGGAAACTTTAAGCGCGAACCCCACCTCCGTGTCTCCAGCACGGGTGGTTCGCTCACAGTCATCCTCTAACATCCGCCCGGTCTCTTTTTATGCATCTATCAAAATCTCCCGCCCAGCTACCTTACTCAAGGGGCATTAGTAAAACCAACTGCGAAAACTCACCGGACCACCGGACGCTGACGCCACGCAGACATCCAATGATAACAATACAGAAAACCACCACAAAACGCACTATCGCATTATCAATATTGGCCTCGTTCCCTTTGCTGGCGAACGCGCAGGACGAATCGACAAAATTCGTCGAACCCAACATTTTCGATCAAATCTGGGGCTTTGCCACGCTCTACAAAGATGACATGAATCCCTACCTTGAGGAGTTCAAGTTACGTGGCCGCTATCAAGGACAATACTGGGATACCGATGCTGACCAAGGTCACCAGAGCAACTGGGAAGACCGCCGCTCGCGCTTCGGTTTCGATGCCAAACTCTTCGATAAGAAATGGGAAGCCCGTCTGGATTTCCAGAGCAATGATCAATTCAATGATGTCTATGACGGACTCGTTGATGCCTATATCCGTTGGAAGCCGAAATCATGGCTTACTATCACGGCTGGTAAAACCAAACCACTGATCGCCCAATATGATTGGTTGGAATCCACCAATACCGAGCCCACCTTCGAGCGGTCACAAATTTTCAACCAGCTCGGCATTAACCGGGCCGGGGCGTTGACCGTGGAAGGCACCACGGATGATTATATCTGGCGGGCCGGAGTTTATACGAACAGCACTCCCTCCACCACCGCCAACCCTGTGACCAAAGTCTCATCTGGAGCTTTCGGCGATGGCGAGTTTGGTGACTTCACCGGTGGGGTTTCCTACTCTCTCGGAGTGGGATATGATTTCAAGCATCTGCTCAATCTCGAAAAGGCGGAATTTCATCTCGATTGGCTCCATAGCAACCGTGAGGCCGGCGATCTCGTGTTAAATAAATACGACGATATTCTCTCCACCACCTTCTGGGTGAAGGAAGGCTACGCGTCAGTCGTGTTTGAGGGCTTCTATGCGACTGGTGGCGATCCCGCTACCAAGCCGGGAGCTTATGATGGTAGCGACGTGTTCGGATTTTACATCGAGCCAACGTATGACATCATTCCGAAGACGTTGCAATTGGTAGGTCGTTTCTCTTATGCCGCCAGCGACGGATCGTTTGGAGTGGTTGATCAGTCCAGATACGAAAAGAAGGTCGCCTCGAACAAAGGAGTGGGCGATGCCTACATCTCGGTTTACGGCGGGCTCCAGTATTTCATTTACGGCGACAAACTCAAGCTCATGACCGGTGTGGAGTGGGCGCGGCTCCAAAACCCCAATGGGGATTCCTACGATGGAACCACTCTTTTGTCAGGTGTCCGCCTTTCGTTCTAACATAATACCGTTAAACATAAGAATATGAAAACATTCAAATTAGCGGCATTATTGTCATCCCTCGTAGTTTCCAGCGTCTTTGCGGACGAACTGCTCAATGTCTCCTATGATCCCACTCGGGAATTCTATCAGGAGTTCAACGCGGCGTTCGCCAAGCAATGGAAAGAAAAAACGGGCAAATCCCTAGTTGTCAAACAATCCCACGGCGGATCAGGTAAACAAGCTCGCTCTGTTATCGACGGCCTTGGTGCCGATGTGGTGACGCTTGCATTGTCCGGTGACATCGACGTGATCGCCCAACAAGGGAATCTTCTTCCCCAAGACTGGCAATCCAAGTTCCCTGAAAACAGTTCTCCCTATACCTCCGCGATCATTTTCGTCGTGCGGAAGGGAAATCCCAAGGGAATCAAGGACTGGGGCGATCTCACCCAATCCGGCACCACGCAGAAAACCCACTTCGACGACGGAGGCACTTTCGATCAAATCTATAAAAAATAAATTCTATCTGTTGCTGTAAACAGCCGTCCGACCGGGTTTTGCAGGCCCGGCGGACGAAGCCATTATGTTTTTCTATCAACTCGTCACCATGAACCCGAATCTCGACATGAAACCTGTGAAGCTGAAGGGAACCATCACCGTCAGCCAGCTTGCGACCTACCTTGGCTGGTCGTCGAATTCCATCGAGGGTCTGGTCCGTGCGGATCGCCTGCCGAGCCTCGAAATCGACGGACAATTGCGATTCCGCCTCAATGATGTGCTCGACTGGATCGAGGTCAACATGCCGTCACTCGATAGCGCCCGCGTGACCCAGTTGGAAACAAAAATGGAGTCCTCCCTGCTCGCGGATGGCGTTTTCCGCACCCTGCGAACAGACCGTCTCGCCTCACGCATGCCGCTCGCAGGCATCGCCCTCGATGTTCCGCTCATCGAAAAATCGGAAGTCCTCCGCTCACTCACCCATTTAGCCTCAGACACCGGCTTATTGTTCGATAAAACGCAGTTGCTAGAAGCACTCCTGGACCGTGAATCGCTGTGCAGCACTGCAATGCCCGGCGGCGTCGCGCTTTGCCATCCCCGCCGTCCGATTCCTGACATCATCGAGCGTCAGTTCCTTTGCTTCCTACGCACCTCGACCCCCGTGGATTTCGGTGGTGAGGATGGCGCTGGCACATCAATGTTTTTCCTGCTTTGCACGCCGGATGACCGCTCGCATTTGCATGGTCTGGCGCGCCTCGCACGCATCCTCCGCGGCGGCACTCTTGATCTCTTGAAAACCGCCGCCACTTCTGAAGACATCCTCTCCATTCTAGCGGCTGCTGAAGCCAGAATCCAAACGAAACCATAACTCAATCTCATGAAAACCAAATCTCTCGCCCTCTATTTCATCGCCGCTCTTTGCGCCCTGACAAGTTGCAAGAAGGCCACATCCTCCGCCAGCACCGGGAATCCAGCTATTAGTTTGCTGAATGTTTCATACGATCCCACCCGGGAGTTTTATCTCGATATCAACCAAGCCTTTCAAAAGGTATGGCAGACAAAAACAGGACAATCACTCGATATCAAACAATCCCACGGTGGCTCCGGTAAACAGTCCCGTTCGGTGATCGACGGACTGCAAGCGGATGTTGTTACCTTGGCGCTCGCCGGCGACATTGACAGCCTCGCGAAGGAGGCGAAACTGGTCCCTTCCGACTGGCAGACGAAACTGTCTAACAACAGCTCCCCTTACACGTCCACCATCGTCTTCGTGGTGCGCAAGGGCAACCCGAAAGGCATCAAAGACTGGGCCGATCTAACTACTTCTGGTGTCCAAGTTATCACACCCAACCCGAAAACCTCCGGCGGTGCCCGCTGGAACTATCTCGCAGCCTGGGCCTGGGCAAACAAGCAGTTCGCAGGGGATGAAACGAAGATCCTCGATTACATGACCAGGCTTTTCAAAAATGTCCCGGTTCTCGATACCGGAGCACGCGGCTCCACGACGACCTTCGCCCAGCGCGGCATCGGCGACGTTTTCCTGTCATGGGAAAATGAGGCATGGCTGATCGAAAAAGAGTTCCCCGGTAAAACCGAGATTGTCTATCCATCTATCAGTATTCTAGCGGAACCACCGGTCGCCGTCGTGGAGAAGAACGCCACCAAACACGGCACCACCGAGGTCGCGCGGGCGTATCTTGAATTCCTCTACACCGACGAGGCCCAGGAACTCGCCGGAAAACATTACTACCGCCCCCGCAATCCCGCCATCGCTGCGAAATATCATGACAAACTGCCGGAACTCCCGCTCGTCACCATCGACAAGGATTTCGGCGGCTGGGCCAAGGCGCAGAAAATCCACTTCGATGACGGCGGCACCTTTGACAAGGTGTACGGCAGTCATTGAGCCAGACCGCCTTCTAACAACCAACCCCGCCACTGGACATGCCAAAGCGACGCGTTATTCCCGGATTCGGGCTGTCGATGGGATTCACCATCAGCTACCTGAGTCTAATCATTCTCATCCCGCTCGCCGCCTTGTTTCTCAAGGCGGCCAGACTCGGCGCGAGCCAGTGGTGGCAAATCCTAACATCCGAGCGGATTATCGCGGCGGCCAAGCTGACCTTCGGTGCCAGTGCCGCGGCGGCAACGGTTAGCACGGTGTTAGGCCTCCTCGTCACTTGGGTGCTCGTCCGTTACCGCTTTCCCGGCCGAAGGTTGTTAGACGCCATGGTGGATCTGCCTTTCGCTCTGCCCACCGCCGTCGCGGGCATCACCCTGACGCAGATTTACGCGCCACACGGCTGGGTCGGACAGTATATTTCGCAAGCCGCGCTGTGGATTCAGGCCACCTACGCGCCGACCGGTTGGTGGGGTGAGGTCATCCAGGATTGGGCGGACAAAGGTGCTGCCTACAGTCCGCTTGGCGTGTTCATCGCGCTCACCTTCATCGGGTTTCCCTTCGTTGTTAGGACGCTGCAACCGGTGATGGAGGATTTCAGCAGCGAATACGAGGAAGCCGCCGCGACGCTCGGCGCGGGCCGCTGGACGGTCTTTCGGCGGGTGATTTTGCCGATGTTCATCCCGGCACTCATCACCGGCTTCACTCTCGCCTTCGCTCGGGCCATCGGTGAATACGGTTCGGTCATTTTCATTTCGGGAAACCTGCCGATGAAAACCGAAATCCTGCCGCTGCTGGTCGTCGCGCAGTTGGAGCAATTCAAATACGAAGCCGCCGCCGTCATCGCCGCCGGGATGTTGATCGTCTCCTTCACCCTGCTTTTCCTGATCAATCTGCTGCAACGCCGGCTCAACTGGCAGAACAACTAACACCTCATGTCCTACCGCCCCGTCACTACCGAGTCTGCGCCTGTTAGGCTTTTCCTCATTGCCTGCGCCGTGCTGGTGCTGGCCCTGTTCCTGCTGCTCCCGCTGGCCGCCGTTTTTGCGGAAGCTTTTCGCAAGGGCTGGGAGGTTTTCCTCGCCTCGCTGCATGAGGAAGCCGCACTATCAGCCATCAAGCTCACACTGATCGCCGCCGGAGTTTCGGTGCCGCTCAACACCCTGTTCGGAGTTTCCGCTGCGTGGTTGGTGACCAAATTCCGCTTCAAGGGCCGATCGCTGTTAGTCTCGCTCATCGATTTGCCCTTCGCCGTTTCCCCGGTCATCGCCGGGTTGGTTTGGGTCATGTTATTCGGGGCGAAGGGTTGGTTTCCCCAGTCCGCGATGGCGGACGCCTTCGCACCCGCCGCCCACCTCGCCGCCTCGCTCGCGGAGTATCAAGGATTCGGTTGGTTGTTCTCGGATCTGGCGGTGTGGCTGGCGGACCCGAAGATCATTTTTGCGCTGCCGGGCATTGTCATCGCCACCACGTTTGTCACGTTTCCCTTCGTCGCCCGCGAGTTGATCCCGCTGATGGAAACGCAAGGCAGTGATCAAGAGGAGGCTGCCGTCACGCTCGGCGCCCGGGGTTGGCATGTGTTTTTCCGCGTCACCCTGCCTAACATCAAGTGGGGCCTGCTCTACGGCGTGCTGCTCTGCAACGCCCGCGCCATGGGTGAATTTGGTGCGGTTTCGGTGGTTTCCGGCCACATCCGGGGAGAAACCAACACCCTGCCGCTCCACGTCGAGGTGCTCTACAACGAATACCAGTTCAGCGCCGCCTTCGCCTGCGCCACGCTGTTAGCCTTCCTCGCCCTCGTCACCCTCAGCCTGAAAACCGCAGTCGAATACTTCTCCGGCCACGACGCCTCAGGCAAACACTGAACCCTGAAATGCTCCTTCCCCATGTCCATCTCCATCCAATCCATCACCAAAACCTTCGGCGCATACACCGCCTTGGAAAATGTCTCGCTCGAAGTTCCGGACGGCTCGCTCACCGCGCTGTTAGGTCCGTCTGGTTCCGGCAAAACCACCCTGTTACGCATCGTCGCCGGCCTCGAGTTCGCCGATCCCGGACCGGGTAAAATAGCCTTCCACGGCGAGGATGTGGGCGACATCCCGGCTGGCAGGCGCGGCGTTGGTTTCGTTTTTCAACACTACGCCCTGTTCCGGCACATGACGGTGGCCCAGAACATCGCCTTCGGCCTCAGCGTCCTCCCGCGCGCCGCGCGCCCGCAGAAATCCGAGATCCGCGATCGGGTGATGGAATTGCTGAAACTGGTGAAACTCGAAGGTCTCGACCAGCGGCGCCCGCACGAACTCTCCGGCGGCCAGCGCCAGCGCGTCGCCCTCGCCCGCGCCCTCGCCATCCGCCCGAAAGTCTTGTTGTTAGACGAACCCTTTGGCGCCCTCGATGCCCAGGTCCGCAAGGATCTCAGGCGCTGGCTGCGGCAGTTTCATGATGAAATTGGCCTCACCACGCTCTTCGTGACCCACGATCAGGAGGAGGCCCTCGAACTCTCCGACCAGGTTGTCGTCATGCGCAACGCCCGCATCGAGCAGGTCGGCGAGCCACAGACCGTCTATGATAATCCCCGCAGCCCCTTCGTTTACGAGTTCCTTGGCAACGTCAACAAACTGCACGCCGGCCAGGACGTCAGATACGTCCGCCCCCACGAGATCGACGTCCTCTTCGCCGCCGAGTTCGATCCGGCCACGGATTCGCTGGCCCGCGTCCAACACTTGTTCTCCGCCGGTCCCATCGCCACTTTAACTGTTAAACTCGGCGACGGCCAGTTTCTTGATGTCGAACTCTCCCGCAAGCAGCTTGACGAGCTCGGCCTGAGCGTGGGCGACGAAGTGGCGGTGCGGCCTGCGGTGATGGCCTGAAATGAAAAAAAGTCCAAGCCTTTCATGTCTTGCGAAGACCCTGCCCGTCCGCCTACGCTGGCCGCATGAGTGCACCGCGTTTCGTCATCCAAGTTTTCCTTTACCAAATCACCCCGCAGATCTGGCGGAAATTTTCGATCCCGGCGTCATACAGCTTCCTCCAACTCAGTGACGCGATTCAGGACGCGATGGGCTGGGACAACAAGCATCCGCACGAATTCCGCCACGGCAAAGGCAAACGCCTGACCGATGTGATCGGCCCGATCGGTCTTGAAGATCAGGTGCCGCCCGGTGGGGAGTTTCAAAACGAACTAACACTGACGCTGGCCGACTATGTGGGGAAAAAGCGGCTGCCGATGCGCTTGCTCTATCGCTACGACTTCGCCGAGGACTGGATCCACGAGGTTGTCATCGAAGCGAAGGAGCCCGGCGACGAGCCCGGACCGAAAATGATCGGCGGCGCGCGGGCCTGCCCGCCGGAAGACTTCGGCGGGGTCTTTCAATACATGGAAGCGCTTACCGGCCAGATCGGTTGGTATCGCGGCGAATACAACCCGGAAGCCTTCGACATCAAGGACGTGGTATTCGGTGGCAAAAGCCGGAATCCGAAGAAGAAACGGCTGAGGTGAGACGCCAAGGAATCATGAGGTCGTGCGGAAATCCGCAGCCTGAACCGAGATCGCTCCTGTTGCGACGCGGAACGAATTTTATAGGCGTCGATAAGGTCTGAACAGCCCTCGGGCAACGAGGCACGGCCGATCGGAGTTTCGCGGCGACCGGTGATCGCCGCTACGTGGGGCAGCTAAAGCGGACGGCCTAACACCATTCGCTTGATTCGCGCCGGTGGACCATCCATCATGGGCATTCCGAGGCGTTGGTCTTGGCGACCCTCTGCTTCATATGACCGATCCCAAGACCCCGCCACCGAAGGCTGACATCGCCGCAATGGAGCCATTTGTCGGGCTCGGGCTGGATTGTATTTTCGTCGTGAAAAACGCACACCAAGCCGCTCAGGCGGTGGCGGAAATCCTGCTCGCAGGCGAAGTGGGCTTCGATACCGAGTCCAAGCCGACTTTCCTCAAAGGCCAGAAATCCGAAGGGCCGCACGTCCTGCAATTCGCCACGCGGGAGAAAGCCTTCATTTTCCAAGCGCACATCGCGGCGAGTAAGGCGGCGATTGTCGAACTGTTGGAATCCCCAAAAGTCACGAAAATCGGCTTCGGCCTGGATGGGGATCTCCACCAAATTTACAGCCGCTATGGCGTCCGTCCCGCCGCGATCGTGGACCTGGACAAGTCGTTTCGGCAGCTCGGCTACCGCAATCCGATAGGCGCGAAATCCGCCATCGCCATCCTTTTCCAACGCAAGCTCGCGAAATCGAAATCCGTCACCACGTCGAACTGGTCGGCGCGGGAGCTGTCGGATGGTCAACTGGTGTATGCCGCCAACGACGCCTACGCGGCGATCCGGGTTTTCCACGCGTTGAAGGACGGGGATGGCGCGGATGGCGGGTGAAACTTGGGGCTTGGATCGGTGGCTGGGAGCCGTAACATCCCGCGCATGTCGGCATTAGTGTTAGATGGGGTTATCATCGGAATTTATTTCGCCATCATCATCGGTATCGGCGCGCATTTTAGTCGGCGGAACAAGGATGTGGCGGATTTCGCGCTAGGCGGACGGTCGATCCCCTGGTGGGCGGTGCTGGCCTCGATCCTCGCTTCGGAAATCAGCGCGGGGACGTTTTTCGGCACCCCGGGGGAGGGTTTCAAGCTGCGAAATTACACCTATGCGCAATTGATGGCGGGCTATCTGTTAGCACGGCTGGTGGTGAGCGCGGTGTTCATCCCTGCATATTATAAATACAACGTGGTGAGCATTTATGAATTTCTGGAAATCCGCTTCGGCCCGCGCACGCGGAGCATGGCGAGCGTGATTTTTCTAGTGACGCGTTCGCTGGCCAGCGGCTCGCGGCTGTGGGTGCCGACCTTGTTAGTGGTGGTGCTTTGGAACCAGATGAATCCGGGGAAACCCTTGGACAACTGGGAGCAATTCTGGGTCACCGGAGGGGCGTTGGTTATAATTTCCATCCTCACCGCCGCTTACACGGCCATCGGCGGGATCAAGGCGGTGATCTGGACCGACGTATTGCAAATCGCGGTGCTGTTCGGGGCGCTGGGTTTCTCAGTCTGGTATTTGTTAGGCCACATTCCGGGTGGCTGGGAAGGGGCGAAAATGCAGCTCACCGGACCGCACGATTTAATCCTCTGGCAATGGTCCGGTGATGAGCCGCCGAAAGCAGAGTTCGTAGCGAAATACGGTGCCGCATGGGGAGGCATCAAGAGCGTGTTAGAAAGCGAATACACGGTGTGGTGTGCGTTGTTCGGATCGCTTTTCGTCACGCTGGCAACGCACGGCACGGATCAAGACATGGTGCAACGGATGCTCACCGCGAAGAACAAGCGCCAGAGCGCGGTGGCCACGATTTTATCCGGCTTGGCCGACATACCAGTGACTTTCGCCGTTCTAACCATTGGCATCTTGCTGGCGGTTTATTACGGTCATGTCGTGCAAGATCCCGCGCTGCCGATGACGCCCAAGGGGCCGGATAACACGCGGATTTTTCCGTATTTCGTCGTGAACGTCATGCCCGGCGGCCTGCGCGGACTGGTCATCGCCGGGGTGTTAGCGACCACGATGGGTTCGCTCGGCACGGCGATGAACGCGCTGGCGACCAGCTACTCACGGGATTTCCATTTCCGCTGGTTCAAGACTCCCGAGAACGATCAGGCGCGGGTGCGGGTCATCAAGCTCAGCACCATCGCCTTCGCGCTTGTGCTGATATTCGTGGGTCTGGCGACGGCGTTTGTGAAAGCGAAGAACCCCGCTTTGAGCATCATCGGCATCATTCTGGGCAGCTTCGGCTACACTTACGGATCGCTGTTAGGAATTTTCATCGTCGCGCTGTTCACCAAGTCACGCGGCAGTGAAATCGGAAATCCCATCGCGATGGTCGCCGGGATTCTGGTGGTGGCGTATCTGAGCAACCTGCCCAACGACGTGTGGAAAATGTTCGACGACAACCCGGACCACCCGCTCTATCAGAATTTCGAGTGGCTGCCGGTGATCGAATTCCCGTGGCGGATCATGGCAGGTACGATGACCACCGTCGCCGTGGCGCTGTGTTTCCAAAGCCGCAGCAAGCACCCGTTGCGGTCGGAAGCCAGATAATTTACGCATCCCATTGATAATGGATGACTGACGATCCACGGCGCAGCGAATTTCCGAGAGAATTTCCAATATAACGAAACCGTCACATTGTGACTGACTCGTTTTCAAGAGGATACGTCGATTGGTCGAAATCACCCTTGGGGATCCTTCGGGAAATCGAAATAAAATCGAGGTCAAGTTTTAAAAAAAATGAAGCGTGGAACCCTTGTGGAATCGGCGGCGATAGGAACATCTGTTAGATGCGCGTAAAAAACTTTTTCCCCAACGATTTCTCCTGCTCATGGTTTTCTCCTCGCCGAATTACTCCCATCGAGGACGAGGGTATCACCCGGCGAACAACAATTTTTTTTAAACCTATCAGCAATGGAATCCGAGGAACTGGCAACGCAGGAGATGGTCGATGAACTTGTGGAATTTTCCCCTGAAACCGGTGGCTGGGACGAAGTCTGTGAGGCCCTGCGAGCACGGGTTGGCAATGATGCCTTCCAACGCTGGTTCCGCGCGGCGCGGTGGCTCGGCGTGGAGGATGGTGCCGGCTCGATCACCGTGCCGGGCGAGATCCATCGGGTCTGGATCGAGACGAATTATCTCCCAGAACTCACACTGGCGGTGACTGGGATTTTTGACGAAGTGCGTGAAGTCCGGCTGCTTGTTAGTGAGAGCGACGAAATTTCTGATAGTCCGGTCAACGGCAGCACCAACCATTACCACCCGATCCCGCGTTCTAGCAAATCTATCGCGCTGGAAGGCGAGGCACTGGAAAAACGCATCAAGCTCGCGGGTCTCAATCCTGCCAACACCTTCGCCAGCTTCGTCGTCGGAGATAACAGTCAGTTCGCCCACGCAGCCTGCGAGGCGGTGGCGAAAAAATCCGGCGTCGGCTACAACCCGCTGTTCATCTATGGTGGCCCCGGCCTCGGCAAAACCCACTTAATGCAGGCCATCGGCCACGAACTCCTGCGCCGCCAGCCTAGCTCCCGCGTGATCTACCTAACCTGCGAGCAATTCACTAACGAATTCATCGACGCCATCCGCCGCGGGGACATCGAGAAATTTCGCCGCCGCTACCGGAGTTCGGACGTGTTGCTCATCGACGACGTGCAGTTCCTCACGGGCAAGGAGCGCTCACAGGAGGAATTTTTCCACACTTTCAACACGTTGTTAGACGGGCGCAATCAGGTGGTCCTCACCAGTGACCGCGCGGCGTGTGAAATCAAAAGCCTCGAACCGCGCCTGATCTCCCGCTTCGAATGCGGCCTGACCGTGGAAATGCAGCCGCCGCAAATGGAGACGCGGATGGCCATCCTGAAGAAGAAAACCCAGGATTGGAAAGTCCGCGTGGATGAGACGATCCTGCTTTTTCTCGCCGAGAAAATTCGGACCAACGTCCGCCGCCTCGAAGGCGCGCTGATGCGGGTGGCCACCTACGCCTCGCTCGCCGGGGAAAGCTTGACGGTGGAAAAAGTCGAGCACCTGCTCAAGGATCTGATCCGCGAGGAGGCCAGCCGCCAGGTAAGCATCGACTCGATTCAGAAAGCCGTGGCCGAGCATTTCGATGTCCGCCTCGCCGATATGACCAGCCGCCGCCGCCCGGCAAGCATCGCTTTTCCCCGCCAAGTGGCCATGTTTCTCAGCCGTTCGCTGACCAAGGGCTCGCTCATGGAAATCGGCGAGGCCTTCGGTGGCCGCGACCACGGCACGGTGATCCATGCCTGCAAGAAAGTTACCGAGCGGATCGTCGTGGAGCAGGGGTTGAAGGAAAGCATCGCCCGCATCGAGTCCCAACTCCGCCGTTGAGACGGGCACTTTTGCGAATCTTCACAGAAGTCTTGCCAAGGGGCATCGAAAGCAGAAACTACCCGGCAACAACACCCCGTTATTGCATATATGAAGTTCCGCATCTCCAAGGAAGCATTCCTCGACGGCTTGCAAAAAGTCCAACACGTCGTCAGCTCGCGCACCACCCTGCCGATTCTCTCCAACGTCCTGCTGGTCGCCAAGGAGGGTCGCATCCAGTTCACCACCACAGACTTGGATGTCGGGATCACCGGCTCGGTAGAGGCCCAAATCGAGAAAGATGGAGCTACCACCCTGCCCGCCAAGCGGCTCGTCAGCATCATCCGTGAGCTGCCCGCCAGTGAAGTGGAAGTCTCGGTGGATGCGAAAAACCACGCCTCCATCCGCTGCGGACCGTCGTTTTTCAAAATCATCGGTCTCGGTGAAGCTGAATTTCCACCACTCCCGGATTTCGAGGGTGCCAAGGTTTTCAAAATCCCGCAAATTACCCTGCGCGACGGCCTCAAGAAAACCTCCTACGCCATCTCCACCGACGAAACTCGCTACGTCCTCAATGGCATTTTTACCTCCTTCCGCGATGGCAAAATGACCCTCGTCGCCACCGATGGCCGCCGCCTCGCGATGGTCGATGCGGATCTCGAATTCCCCGCCTCCCATGAAACCGACGTCATCATCCCGACCAAGGCCGTGCAGGAACTCCAACGTCTGTTAGGCGAGACTGGTGAAGTCATCGTCAAACTCAGCGACAGCCAAATTTCCTTCACCGTCGGCGACAGCCTGCTCGTCAGCAAACTGATCGAAGGCAACTACCCGAACTACCGCCAGGTCATCCCCGGCGACAGCAACGAACGCGTGGTCATTTCCCGCGAGGCGCTGCTAGAAACCGTCCGCCGCGTGTCCCTGCTCTCCTCGGACAAGTCGAATTCGGTGAAACTCGTGTTCAGCGAGAACCACATCGAAGTCACTGCGAATTCACCGGATGTCGGCGAGGCCCAGGAATCCATGGACGTGATCTATCAAGGTCCGCCGATGCAAATCGCCTTTAATCCCGAGTTCCTCCAAGCCCCGCTCCGCGCCTTGGACAGCGCCGATGTCTATCTCGACCTGATCGACGAAATGAGCCCCGGCGTCCTCCGCATCGAAGGCACCTTCCTCTACGTCCTCATGCCGATGCGCGTGACGAACTGAGGGCTGCGCGGGTAACGGGCCACCGATTTTACTACCATCGGAAATGCTTACGGCTCGGGAATTCCAAGATCCTTGCAAATCTTCTTCACCAAGAGGTCCTTCACTTCCGCATGACGGGAACACCGGAACGACGATGGGTCGTGCGGTTTCTCCACCATGAATGATTGCCTCCCTCTCGGACCAGTTCGCAATCGTGTTGACCCAAGTAGCTGATGAATGCCCGCCGCTTCATACGGTGACGAACTCTTCAGTATAGCTACCGTTCGCGCTTGCTCTCGCCTCCTCGCGATTGATCTCCAAGGCTTCGTTAAGAATTTCCCGTAGTGACGCTAGGAGTTGGTCCTTGGTCCTCTCCTGCGCGTTGACTCCTGGAATTTCCTCGATCCATCCGACCCACCATTCGCCCTCCTGCTGGGTGATCGCCGTGTAGGTTGATTTCATGAATGCATCATTGCCATGAATTCGGCACCTAAGCAACTGCCACGCCATCATACATATTGCAAAGTCTCAGTCACTGCGGGAGGACCACACGGGAACATCATCGCCCCGTGCCATGCCCCGGAGTGATAGCGCCCACGTCCTTGTTAGACATCCAGCCGTGGAGGTTGCTGCCGGGGACTTCGAGGTAGTGGAAATCGCCGTTTTTCGCACCGAGGTGGACGCTGTGGCCGGAGCCGGGAGTGCCTAGGGCTTCGGCGTTTTCAAAAGGGGAAAGTCGGACCGTGGCATTGTCAGTTAGAACGATCCCCCGGTCGGCCTCGGCACGGCGGAGATAGAGAGCGGTGGCTCCGACGGCAATCGCGAGTCCCGCCAGACCGCTGCAAACCAACACGCACCGCCGCGGCCAGAACTGGGCCGGGCGGACGACTCCGCGCAGCAGGGCGAGACTGCCGAGAAACAATGCGGCACCGGCGACGAGCCACGACCATTCGTTGCGGCTGAGGAAATTGAGCGCGGCCTCCAGACGTGGATCGCGGGCGTTGTCTTCGAACGCAGCGGCGGCCTTGCGTGCGAGGTCGAGATTCGCTAACAAGTCCGGATCGCGCGGTGTGAGCAGGCGGGCGCGTTCGTAGGCGAGGATGGCTGGGCCGTATTGTTTGAGCTGTTGATAGCTGTTGCCTAGGTTGTAGTAAACGGCGGCGTCCGGGCCATCGGCGGTTAGAATTTTCTCATAAGCAGTGGCGGCTCCGGCGAAGTCACCGGATTTGAATTTCTCGTTAGCGTTATCGAACGCGGACGCGCGGACGGCTGCGAGGCCGCACAACAGACAGAACAGGCAGATGGCAAAAATGCGGTTCATTTCAACGGGTGGAAGGAGTGAGGGAGGCTAGGGCTTCAGCGAGCAACGCCCGCCATTGTGGCAGGATCTCGCCGCTGGCGAGTCGGCTGTATTCATGGCGGTCGGCCTCGTGGAAAAACCGCGTGACCGGTGAGTCGTCGGGGATGCGGGATTGGATTTCCGCTAGGGTGATCGCCTGGGCCGGTTGGTTCCACAACGCGCCGAGCCGCTGCTGCATGGCGAGGCGGGCGGCGGCGAAAAAGCCGGGAACGTCCTTGGCGGCGTTGGCCGCTTCGAGCGCCTCGCGGGTGGCCTTTTCTAGGGCGGCGAGGGCGCGGCGTTTGGGATCTTCCCGGCGCACGCGCAGCCAGGCGAGGATGATTCCAAGCCCGCAAAGTCCGGCGGAAATTTCTATCAGATACATGAATGCCGGACGTGAAACCAGCGGAACCAAGGTGGCGGCTGGAGCCGCTTTCAAATGCTGGCCGATGAGTCCCACGCGCGGATTTTCCGGTTCGATCACCGCAGGCGCGGCGGCGGGTTTGTCCTCCGGAATGTCCTCACCGGCGACCTGGATTTCCCGACCCTGGCTTGTTAGTGTTCGATAGGCTCCGGCGGCGGGATCGAAGTAGCTGAAGGCGAGCGCCGCCTCCCGTGCCCCGCCCTTGCGCGGGACAGCGCTGAATTGAAAACTCTTGCTGCCGGAAAACGACGCCTCGTCCCCGGCAGTGAACTCGCCCTTGCCCGGATAGGTTTTCCAGGCATCCGCCGGAGTGAGGTCCGGGGCGTTCATCAGCGCGAAATTTCCCGAACCACTGAGACGGGCGGTGATCTGTTGGGGCTCGCCGGTTTTCCAGGTGTTAGGGATTTCCTCGCTGTCGAATTTGAAATCGCCAACCGCGCCGGTGAACCCGGCGGGACGGCCTTCAGTGGGCAGCGGCCGCACTTCGATTTCCTGATCGTCGGACTTGAGCGTGACATCCTTCTGGATCATCGGCGTGTCCAACTGATCGAATACGCTGTCGAAAAACGGATCGTCGAATGGCCCGCCCATCCGTCGGCGTGGCTTGGGGGCCGAGGAGTCGCGGACGGCCACGGTGGCATCTAACGAGAGTGACGCCGGGTATTTCCCCGCCTTGGTCGCGGACATCCCGCCGAACCAAGTGATGACGGTGTATCGCTTGCCGTCCTTCATTTCCTGCGACTGCTGCGGGTGGCTGCTGACGTTGTGCAAGGTGAATGCCTTGCCCTCCGGTTGGATGCCGCTGCGGAGTCCGGCGCGGGAATCCGCAGGCAACCAAGCCTGGATGCGGACCGGCGCGATTTCCCCGACATAAACATGCTTCCGGTCATTGGCTGCCAGCTCGACCGTTAGAAACCCGAAACGCTTGCTAGCATCTTCGGTGTTTTCAGCCGCAGGTGACGTGCCAGCCGGGTTGGCCGGAATGCCGGGTGGCGGTTGCGCGGCACCTTGGCCTAACACTTTCAACTTGAGCGGGCGGGTGGAAATTTTTTTACCATCGACGACGACCTCGATGGCCGGAATCTGATAGTCGCCCGGAGTGTTAGAACCCACAATGTAGGTATAGGTCACCGAGACGCTGGTGTGCCCGTTCATCATCTGGACCTGCTTGCTCTGCCCGCGCGGTTGGACGATGAGATTCTCGACCTCTGGGATCTCCGGCTGGCCGGCGTTGTCGCCGGAAATGGTAAGTGTTAGTTGGGCTCCGTTGCCAGCGGGAACGGAATCGCGGTCGAGCTGAACGTCCACCTCCGCTGCCGCAAGTCGGGATGTTAGGCAAATCAAGATAGCCATCCAAAAGGCGGCCATTTCCGCGAGGCGGCGGGAAAAATTTCGATGATGGAATGGACTTACCATGTCTTGCCTTTGGTTGAGTTGTCGGGGGTGAGATAGCGCGTCCTTGGGATTTGTGGGATGGGGATGACTGTGCGTTCGTCATCCTTCAAGCTTTCCAGCAACTGGCGGGCTTCCTCGGCGGTCATTTCCTGTTTTTGAGGGCGCTCGTTGCTAACAGCGCCGTTTTTCTCATCGGGTTTTGTATCGCCTTGTTTCGGATCAGTGGGCTTGCCGGTTGATGGATTTTTCTTGGAATCGTCGCCGGGTTTGGGAGCTTTGGAATCTTTCCCATCCTTGCCATCCTCGGGCTTTCCGGTTTGGTTGGCATCCTTTGGATCTTTGCCATCTTTCGGCTTGTCGCCATCTTTTGAATCCTTGGAGTCTTTGGGATCCTTCCCGTCTTTCGAGTCTTTGTTATCCTTTGGGTCGCCGCCATCTTTTGGGTCTTTGCCGTCTTTCGGCTTGTCACCTTCTTTTGAATCTTTGCTATCTTTAGGATCTTTCCCATCCTTCTGATCCTTCTGATCCTTTTGATCCTTTTGATCCTTATCGTCCTTCTTATCGTCTTTTTTGTCGTCCTTCTTTTGCTGCTTCTTCAGCTCTTCAAGTTTCTTCTCAACGAACGTCTTGTTATAGGCGGCGTCACCATCATCGGCTTGGAGCGCGAGTGCGTCCTGATAGGCTTTGAGGGATTGTTCCCAGGTTTTGATCGTCGCTTCGGGATCTTTTTCCAGCGTGCCCTGACCCGTCCGATAGAGGGTGTTTCCCAAGTTATAATACGAGCGTTGTTGGAGCGCCAGATCCTGGGTCCGCAGCGAGGCTTGCAAGGATTCCGAGGCTTTCGCGAAGTCGCCCTTGGTGTAGGCTTGCGTGCCTTCGTTGTAAATTTTCCGGGGATCCTGATCCACACTAACAACTTCCGCCGCGTTACTCCGCTGAAATTCAGTAGCAACGAATACAAGCGGCAGCAGCACCGCCAGCTTGACTCTGCGGGCGACCGAAGGCAGCGGGCGGGCCTGCTTCGAGCGGCGGCGATCACCGATGAAAAATTCCAACAGCAGTAGGAAAATGGCGACACCCAGCGGCCACTCGAAGCGCTCCAGCGGGATGCGCTCCATCCGCTGGCTCAACTCGCTCTGCGGCACCAACCGGAGTTTTTCCTGATAGATCGTGGTGAGTCCCTCGGCCCCACGACCGAGCGGGACGTAGAGGCCGTTAGTTTCCGCGGCGATTTTCTTTAACGTGCTTTCATCCAGCGTCGTCTTCACTACCTTGCCGTCTTCATCGCGGACGAAATCGGTGCGTCCATTTCTCCCATGGATCGGAATCGTCGCGCCCTCGGGACTGCCGACGCCGACGGTGTAAATGGCCATGCCTTTTTTCGCGGCGGCCTTGGCGGCTTCGAGCACATCGCCCTGCAGATCCTCGCCATCGGTTAGTAAAACCAGCACGCGGTGGTTGTTGCCATTTTCATCAAAAAGCCGCTCCGCTTCCTTGATCGCGCTTGCTAGATCAGTCCCTTGGCGGGGAATGAGATCCGTATCCAGCGCCGCCAGCGACTCGCGGAACGCATCATAATCTAGCGTCAGCGGACACAGCGCGAAGGCCGTCCCGGCAAAGGGAATCAACCCGACCCGGTCACCTTCCAGCTTGGCCACGAAATCAATAATGCCGAGGCGCGCGCGTTCCAACCGGTTAGGCGTTAGATCCTCTGCCAACATACTGCGCGAGGTGTCCACTGCGAAGAGGATGTCGATGCCCTTGCGCTTCACTTCATGCCACTCGAAGCCTTTTTGCGGTCGGGCGATGGCCACGAAAACAAGCATCACCGCGAGCAACCAGAGTCCGCGCTTGAGGTTCCGTTGCCATGGGGAAAATCCATCAGTTAGGCGCTGCCGGAAACGCGGGTGAATGAGTTTTGCTAAGTCAGCATCACGGCGGCGGTCAAAGCGGATGAAGAGTCCGGCGATGCCCGCGCAAACGATGAGTCCGGCGATCATCCAGACCGGTTGGGCGAAATGTAGGGAAGTGTCGTCCATGGTGGGTTCAAGGAAGCCGGCGAAACCGGGTTTGGCTGAGGATCATTTCCAACAGCAACAGGCATAATCCGGGAATGAGGAAATACAGATAGAGTTCGTCATACTGTTGATATTGTTTGAGCTTGCGGCTGGTTTTTTCAAGTTGGTTGATCGAATCGTAAATTTTCTCCAAAGAATCGGTGTCCGTCGCCCGGAACGATTGCCCGCCGGTGGCTTCGGACACTTTGTGAAGCATTTCGTCGTCCACATCCACCTTCATCATCTCCAAATGGGTGCGGCCAAAAGCGTCCTGCACCGGCACCGGCGCATCGCCCCTGATACCTACGCCGATGGTGTAAATCTTGATCCCCAGCGCCTTCGCAGCCTCGGCGGCGGTGAGCGGATTCACCGCACCGGCGTTATTCACACCATCAGTTAGAAGAATGATGATGCGCGATTTCGCGTTGGAATCCTGAAGGTGAGTTACCGAGGTGGCGATGGCGGAACCGATGGCGGTGCCGTCCTCGACTTGATGGAGTTTCACATCCTGAAGGCGCTTGCCGAGAAACTCGTGATCCAGTGTCAGCGGGCTCACCAGATAGGGCCGACCGGCGAAGGCGATCATGCCGAGACGGTCGTTAGGGCGCTGACCGACGAACTTCGCGACCACGCCTTTCACCACCTCGATGCGATTCGTCGGCGTGCCTGCGATTTTGAAATCCAGTGCTTCCATCGAGCCGGACACATCCAGCGTGAGCACGATGTCGATGCCGCTGGCCTCGATGTCTGTCGAGCCTTTGCCATGGCGTGGGCGGGCGAACGCGGTGATCAGCAACGCGAATGATAGAAGCCCGAGGAACACCATGAACCCGCCGATCTTCGAGCGGGTTTTCGCTCCGACGTGGATGGCGTCGTCGGTGGACGGCATCCGGATGGCGACCGGCCTGCCCCAGCGGCCCTTCCAGATCGCCAGGATGGGCAGGAGCAGCAGGAGGAACAGGAATTCCGGATGGAGAAACTGGAAACTCTCGGTCATGGCGTGACGGCTGTGGACGTGGAGCGGATAAAGCCGCAGGCCGCATTGAGGAGTTCGACCCGCTGGGTGGAGTCGAGGTTGGATCCGGCGAACTTCGCGAGATCGCAGGATTTCAGGAACACCCGCAGGTGGTCGCTCTCGGCGATGAGCGGCATGGCTTCCTCCTTCGCGAGATCTCGGAGAAATTCCTCTGTTGTGCGGCGCGGAGCGGCTAGGCCGAAACGCTCGGCGATGTATTGCCTGACTACCTTTGAAGCAAGATAGGCGAATGCTTCTGCTCCAATCCCTTCTTGATCTGATTCGAGGTCACGCAGAGCCGACAATGCGATTCTTGCCGAACTATTGAGCTGTCGTTTGAGGTAGTGTCTTCTCCACAGAAGCAGTCCAATGACCAGCAAAAGCACACCACCAACAATGCTCGACCAGAGCACAACAGTTGATTTCTTTTCTTGGAGAGTTTCTGCAAATGTTTTGGGCACAACCACCACTTCTTTAATTGGGCGGATGTCTTCGGCGGCATCGGGAGCTTGGGCGGATAGATTGCAGGTCAGCGCCGCGATCAGGAGACCGCGGAAGACACGTCGGAGCATGGAACGGGAATCGGACATCGCGGGAAAAATCAGCCGGAGCGTTGGCGGCGGCTTTGGAAAAAGCCCATCAGCTCGGGCATCCAGTTTTGGCCGTTGGTGAATTGCAGCAAATCCACACCAAGCGAGCGGATACGGGCGGCGGTCAACTCGCGGCGGCTGCGGGATTGTTTTTCAAACGCCTCACGGACTTTCGCGCTGCCGGTATCTAGCTCGACGACTTGCCCGGTTTCCGCGTCCTCGATGCGGATGCGCCCAATGTTCGGCAATGATTCCTCGCGCGGATCGGTCACGGAAACGGCGATGACATCGTGTCGGCGGTTCGTAACTTGCAGTTTATTGCGGAGATGATTCAGCCGTTCCTCAAACGGTGCGCCGAGGCAGAAATCCGACACCAGAAAAATCACCGATTTTCGATGCACTACTTGATTCGCAAAATCCAATGCCTGCCCAATGTCCGTGCCTCGATTTGCGGGTTGGAAAAACAAAGTCTCACGGATCAGCCGCATAATGTGCATCCGGCCCTTGCCCGGTGGAATGTATAACTCCACCGTGTCACTGAACAAGATTAACCCAACCTTGTCCCGGTTGCGGATCGCCGAAGCTGCTAGAACACCCGCGGCTTCGGCGGCGAGCTCGCGCTTGGAATCGACCACCGAACCGAAATCCGACGAAGCACTGACATCGATCATCAGTAAAATAGTCAGCTCGCGCTCCTCGGTAAAAAGCTTCACATGTGGCTCGCCGGTGCGGGCCGTGACGTTCCAGTCGATGGTCCGCACGTCATCGCCCGGCACATAATTCCGCACCCGGTCGAAGTCCATGCCCCGGCCCTTGAAAACGCTGGCGTAGCGGCCTGCCAGCGAGTCATCGACCAAGCGGTTCGTGCGGACTTCCATCCGCCGGACACGGCCGAGGATTTCCGCCGCGCGGGCTTCGTCATCCATGCTAACAGGCGTGCTGGCTTTGTGTTGGATCACGAAATTTTTACTTTAGAATTTAACCGCGAATGGACGCAAATAAACGCGAATAAGGAGTTATCTATGTAAACCCGCATTTCTTCCTCTTTCCATCAACCATCAACCTCTTCAAGGCACCGGCAGTTCATCAAGAATGCGGGTGATGATTTGCTCGCTGTTCAGCCCTTCCGCTTCCGCCTCGTAGGTGACGGTCACGCGGTGGCGAAGCACGTCCATGGCGACGTTTTTCACATCGTGCGGCGTGACGTAAGCGCGACCGTTCAGAAAGGCGTGGGCGCGACTGGCGAGCGCGAGATTGATAGTGGCCCGTGGCGAGGCCCCCACCCGGATCAGAGGCGCGATGTGCACACCGTATTCAGCGGGGCGGCGGGTCGCATGGACTAGGCGGACGATGTAGCGCTTTACCTTTTCATCAAGGTAGAGGTTGTTCACCACCGTTCGCGCTTGTTGGATTGCTTCCAGACTAACAATCGGCACTGGCACCGGCATTTCCTCGGTGGTGCCTGCCAGATCGAGCACGCGGAGTTCCTCATCCTCCGTCGGATAATCCATGATCACCTTCATCATGAAGCGGTCCAACTGCGCCTCGGGCAGCGGATAGGTTCCCTCCTGCTCCAGCGGATTCTGCGTTGCGAGGACGAAAAACGGCGACGGGAGGGCGAAGGTCTGCTCGCCGATGGTGACCTGCTTTTCTTGCATCGCTTCCAGCAACGCGCTCTGCACCTTGGCGGGTGCGCGGTTGATTTCGTCTGCTAGAATAAAATTCGCGAACACCGGCCCGTGCTTCACCCGGAAGCGGGCCTCGCGGGGATCGTAGATTTCCGTGCCGACGATGTCAGCCGGCAGCATGTCCGGGGTGAACTGGATGCGGTTGAACTTCGCGTTCACCAGCGAGGCCAGCGTCTTGAGGGCCAGGGTTTTCGCCAATCCGGGCACGCCTTCGAGCAGGATGTGGCCTTTGACCATCAGTGAAATCAGCAGGCGGTCCACGAGATCGGTCTGGCCGATAAGGTAGCGGCCGATCTCACTGCGGAGCGGTTGAATCCAGCGCGAGGCGTCGCTTACGATGGCTTCCGCGTCCGTCTGGCTAACGGGCGCTGCGGGGTGGTTTTCCGGGGCAAATGTCATGATTCGGTATCGTTGATGCTAATAGGGTCGGTGGGGTGAAATTGCCACGCCCACCTAGCGGCGTAAAGCCTCTGGCTCGTCTAAAATCCTGCCCTCCGACGCCGATCATGCTTCATCCGTGGGCTGATTTCCTGTCCCGCTGCCGCCAGCAACCGGACTCGGTCACTGGCTATTCGGTCGGAGGCAGTAGGATGAGTCCGGGGCCTAGTCGAGCGATAATTTCTGGATCCAGACGTTGCGGAAACGCACCGGGTTGTGGTGCCCTTGAAGCATGACGGGGGCTGCCTCGGAGCCTTCTTTCTTACCCGCGCCGGTCTTTGCGGTGATGGAGTAGTCGTCGTGGATCAACTGGCCATTCTGATAAACGGTGATCCGCGCGTTCTCGGTTTTTTTGCCATCGGTGAAACGCGCAGCGCGGAATGCGATGTCATAAGTTTGCCACTCCCCAGCCTGCTTGCTAACGAGGAGATCAGGCTTTTTTTGTTTATAGATACTCCCGCAGTAACTGGCCTTGTAGTTCTCTGCGGTGACTCCGAAGGAGTTTAAGATTTGCACTTCGTAACGCTGCTGGATGTAAACGCCGGAGTTCCCGTCGCCTTCCGGGTCTTTGCAATCCTTGACCGCGTTCACATTGAACTCCACGTGCATCCGCAAGTCCTGATAGGAGTCTTTCGTCAGCAGGCTATCCCAATCCGTGGGGGCGGTGAGGACGCCATCATTGAAGACCCACTTGGTGGGTGCGGCTCCCTCGGGAATCAGGTCGTAGCCCTTTTCCCCGACAAGCTGGACCGCGTCGGCAGGGCGGTCTGATTTATTGATGTCGATGATTCCGTGGGTTGTTGCGGGCTCTTTGGCGGAGGCGGTGGCAAATAGCGCAGGAAGGAAAAGGGCGATGATGGCCTTGGTGGATCGTTTCATAGTAGAGTTGTGGTTGGATATTGGACGGAAAATGTGGTTCAGCATCGCAGCTTCCTGCGAATTGCCAACTCCGTAGAAGATACCGTTCTGAGGATGGGCTTACTTTCCGGGAGTTTTATTTTTCTCTGCGCCTGCGGAGGTTCTCTGCGATAAATCCAACAGGATCTGCTGGTCCTCTGGATTGATTCTATAATCAAAAGCGGTCCCCTTTGAAAAGTGGCCTTTCTTTGCCAAAATTTCGTAAGCGGTATTGAGATGCTCGCAGGTGATTTTCCCGCTGGTGATTTCCCGGAAGGGCAGCACCGCAGCTTTGTCACTGGAGAGCTCGAGGCACCAATTGTTTTTCAGTTCGCCGTCTGCGGAAATGTGGACGGATGTTTCGTCGAAGTTCATGAGGATTTCGCCCTTGGGTGCATTCACTGGCCAATGGACTACGAGTTCGCCTTCTTTGGAATCATCGACGGTCGGGGTGTCGCCTTTGAGTTCCGCACCTTCGCTTGTCTTGAATCGCAGACCGGCGACGATTTGCGTGGAGCTCCAGCGGAAACCGTCAACGAGGGGCAGCGTGTCGTAGTGGCACTCGCTCGATGTGCCTGGTTTGGTGAGATAGTCGGATGCGATGGTTTCATCAAACAAATGAATATCTCGGAAGCGCAGGCTGTCCTGATCCCATAGTAGATTAGCCCGATAGAAACGGGAGTCAAACCATACTGTTTTTTGGTTCTTGGCCGAGTAATCCTTTAAGACAGTTACCGAGGTCGGCGGCGTGACTGGATATTTATCCTTAAACCATATCCCCGTCTCGCCTAATGTCTTGACCACTACTTTGCCTGCTTGCTGGAGATGGGCGATCATCGGCATTTGGATTTCAAAGCCCTTTGCCATGCGGTCCCAGGTGAATGAATTCTCCTGCCCCACCTGCGTGTAGGCGTAGCCCATCGCGGCGCCTTCCACGAAGGTATCGAAATACCATTGGCACCAGGCGGCGTCGCCGCCGCCTCCCTGATAGACGGGCTCTAGGGTAACCACCCGCTGCCGATCCCCGCCCAAGCCGCTGTCATATTGATGAATGGGATCGCTGCCTAACATCCTGAAGATCGGCACAGCGATCTGGTTCGCGGCGTTCTGGGCTGGCATGTAGGCATTCTTTTTACTTGGATAATATCCTTGGTTCCAATACCCGCCCCACAAGGTATAGCCATCGGTGCCGATTTGGTCTTTGCAGTTGCATGAGGCCACGATGCCATAGTGCTCTTGCATGTATTGTAAGGTATGTTCGTCGATGAACCATGAACCGACGGATTGCGGGTAGTAACCGAAGATTTTCTTGAATTCCGCCATGTAGGTATCCACGAGTTTCTCGCGCTCCTGCGGGGTGTAGCCGGTGGAGAATCCGACATCGGCATGCCAGTCCCAGGATGTTTTCCCGCGCCAATGCAGGCCGCTTTTTTCCACCAGGGCTTGAGGGATTTCCCACCACCCGCCGATCTCGAACATGCCCTCAGGCTGCTCCTTGAGGAGTTTCTGATAGCGGGCGTCCACGAGGGAATCATACTGGAGGAGGAAGGTGCCGCGCAGTTGATGGGCCTTCATGATTTCCACCTGTTTGACGACGGTGTCGTAGAGGACGGTTTCCGTGATGCGCTCGATGCGCGGCTCGCACTGCCGGATGAAATTGATGATGTTCACGATGCACGGGGATGCTCTCACGGGGGCGGCCTCTGCGGCATGGCCGCTGCCGCTGGTGAGGGCGAGCGAAAGGAGGCCCCGGAGAAGTCCGAGCTTTAGGAGGAGCGGACCGGTCCTTGGGCGGCCTGCCGGGCAGGAGGTGGACGGGATGGCGGCTTCTTGGTCACCGCGTGTGAGGTCTTGATCGGTATTTATGGCCATGGTGATGATTGATTGGTATTTCTTTAGCCTGTCGAGGGAATCAGTTGTAACCGCGCGAATCAAGATGTGAATTGCCGAAAGTCTCCGAGGGCAAAATGGCATCACTCGATGCTGACATTATCCGCATCGAGAAGATACCGTCCCGCAGCGGCGGAATAACCGTTGTCAGAAGCCTGATACCACTCTAAATAACAATCATCCAGGCCGATCGCCGTGTTGGTTCTTATAAGTCCAAGCTTCCGATGCGTCACGGATCACCACTTGCATTCCCTTTTGCAGGATCGCCTCGAAGCTAGCGGGAAAATTCAATCCTTGGAACAACCCCGACTTTTGAAGATCCGCTAGAATTGGCACGCGTTCTGCTAGAAAATATTCTCACATTTTTCTAACTTTTATCTTCTCCTTTCTGCGAAATGCGCGAGAATAACGAAATGAATGAAATTTCCCACGTTCCGGCACCGGCCTCGCGTGTTGCTGGAAATTCAAACCCTTCCGACTCCGGCGACCCTCCACCGCAATGGCTTGCCGGAGCAAGCTACCCTGCTGGAACGAAAATCTGGTGTGCCACCCTTGGCGGCGAGGACGCTTGGACGACAGATCTCAAACTCGCCACCCGCTATGACTCCAAATCCAGCGCCCATATGGCGGCATGCCCGCTTGCGGACGATGTTGCCGCTCCGTTCCGGGTGCGCGCCGACGCGTGAAAGATCACCTGATTTACCGCCTGAATCGAGTCGCATCCATCCCTGAAAATGCACCAATTCCCCCACTATTCCTCGGTTGTTCGTTTCAAAATCGCCTGTTGGCTGATGGTTTTGCTTTGCGCCTTGGTCATCTCTACGCTGGGCGTTCTTGGCTACGTCATATTCTCCGAAAACGAAAAACTCAAAGATGTGCTCTTGGGCCTCAACGTCGCATCGATCATTTTGCTCATCATCTATTGCCCGCTCTCCTCAAGTGTCCGTTGTCCGCTTTGTCAGGGGCGGCCGATCGTGCGTTCCGGTAGCTCCAGAAACTGGAAAGCCAAACCTCTTCTCGGCAGTCATCGCCTTAGGGTCGCGGGTGCTGTCATCTTCAAGAACTGTTTCCGCTGCCCTCACTGCGGGGAAGTCACGGCGATGCAAGCCCGCGAGACGCACGGCTCACGCCGGAAGTTTTGAATTGGCTGCTTGAAAAGATTTTCACGTAGTTTCTGTAATGTTCGTTAGACTTGCGCCGAAATCCATGTTTCCGTGTGCCGACCTTGTACTGACAAGGGGAAGGCAACATCATCCTCACCGCCACGGCAAGGTGAGGGTGGACACGGCGGTGTCCTAGAACCTGAGCATACTGACAAGTCTTTAGGATAGACTACAAAGGTATAACCTGCCACAGTCTTCTGCATGCCGAAGATTGAAGGCAGAAGCTTTCATGGCGCGGGTTTAGTTTCAGCGGTGAGGGTTTTTAAAAACGCTACGAGCGCAGCCTTGTCTTCGGTGCTGAGGTTGAGGCCTTTTTCCGGGTGCTTGGCGAGGTTCGGGTCGAGGGTGGGGCTGCGATGCACGCCGCTGCTGTAGTGCTCGACGACTTCCTCCAGAGTGGCGAAGCGGCCATCGTGCATGTAGGGCGCTGTTAGGGCGACGTTGCGGAGGCTGGGCGTGGAGAACTTGTGATCGTCGGCAGGTGAGCCGGTGATTTTTGCGCGGCCCCGGTCGTCACCTTCCAGGCCGTTGTTGTGGAACTGGTGGTCGCTGAACAACGCGCCGCCGTGGCAGTGGAAACAGTCCGCGCCGTACTGGCGGGTGCGCGGTTCATATTCGGTCATGAAGAGTTCAAAGCCGCGCTTTTCATCGTCTGTTAGGGAGACCTTGCCCGCCATGGCGCGGTCGAATTTGGAATCGAAGGAGGTGAGGGTGAGTAGGTAGTTTTCGATGGCGAGGCCGATTTTTTCCGCAGTGATTTCCGGTGAACCGAATGCGGAGGAAAACATAGGAGGGAAGGTTTGGTTAGCCGTTAGTTTCGCGGTGACGCTGTCCAGCGTTTCATCCAGCTCGGTGTGATCTTGGATGGGCATGAGCGCCTGTGCGCGCAGTGAAGGGGCGCGGCCGTCCCAGAAGAAATCCGACTTCCAGGCGAGGTTGGTGAGCGGCATGGAATTGCGGGTGCCGAGCTGGCCCCGCACGCCGATGCTGAAGCGGCGGGCGTCGGTGAACGCGTGCTTTTCCTCGTGGCAGGAAGCGCAGGAGAGCGTGCCGTCGCGGGAGAGGGCGGTCTCATGGAAGAGCGCTTTGCCGAGCGCGACGCGTTCCTCGATGAGCGGATTGTCGCGTGGCAGATCGGGGATGGGAAACGTCGAGCTCATGGTGAAGCGGTAAGGCGTGAATTTTTCCGGCAGATAGAGCGGCTTCAAGGGTGAGGGTCTGCTGATCGCCGGTGTTGCCGAGAGCACATGCGTGACCCGGAACGCGCCGCGCAGGTTCGCGGCGAGGGCGGCGGCGATCGGATCGCCGTCCCGTGAGTGGGTGGCGGTGCCGTCCTTCGCGAACGACAGCGGTTGCGGGGCGTTGAGCAGGGCGCCGAGATCGAAATCGAGCATGACCGAGGCGTCGTTTGTTAGGTCGATGGGCGCGGCGAGGCTGAGGCGCGTGCGGTACGGATCTCTGGCGAAGTGGTAGGCGAAGCCCGTGGGTGCTTCCGTGCCGGTGCGCCACATGCCTTCGATGGCGAGGAAAATGTAGCCGCCCTGCCAGCTCCAGTGCAGGCCGTTGAGGTTCGGATTGAGCGGATGATCTGCGGCGAGCGTGGCGGGATCGGCGGCGTTCCATTTCGCATCGGGGCCGATATGAAAACGCAGGGCGCGGTATTTCCCCTCGGGCAAATTTTCAAAACGCACGCTGGTGCGGCCTTTTGCGGCGTCCATCCATGCGAATTGGTCAGTGAGTTCGAGCCATGTGCCGTCTTCGCGTTCGATGCCGAAACCGCTGGCGAGCCAGCTCACGCGCGAAAACGACATCGTCTCGCGGGCGGAATTTTCATAGCGCAGAGAGTCTAACAGTAAAGGTGCGCCGCCGATGGTGTGGCGCACGGCGACTTCAAGTGCGGCACCGCGGGCGTGACCGGACGCAAGTCCTGCGGCGATCAGGAAAAGGACAAGCGCGGGGTGACGGGTGGCTGCTTTCATCGCTTGGCACTCTGCATGGGATGGCCGTGAATGTCATCAATTTCCAGACGCCGCATGACTCATTGGGAAGTCACTTTTAGCCGTAGGAGTGTCCGGGAATTGCTGGCTGGGACGCTGAAAATATGCTGCAATCCGCTGCCGGTTTCTGCGATGTCGTGCCAATCGTTAGAGAGCAAGGTGGTGGTCCATTGAGCGCCGTAGGTGATGCCGGAAACATTGGCTGGCTGGGTGAAATCGTAGCGGATGTTGCCACCGCTGAGGGCGGGTTGCGGGAGCTGGAGGCTGCCTGCGGTGGCGGGGTTTTGGCTCGGGCCGAAGAATGCGAACACGGCGAGATTTGGGTAGCCGGTGGCATACGGATCAGCGAGGTCGGCGGCGTTTCCACTGTTAGCGCTGGTGCCATACCAGGTCTGTTTCCAGCTTTGGATGGCGCTCAGGCGGGTGACAGTGACGGTGTAGGTTTTCGTCGGTGTTAGACTTTGGGGGGTGACGACAGTGCTAATGACGTTGTCGCCGACGGCGAGCGTGATGGTGCCGCTTGGGCTGCCGGAGGTCACGGCGGTGTTGTTCACTTTCACCGTGGCGCTGCCATCCTGCGTGGTCGGGGTGAGGGTGAGTGAGCTGGTGCCGTTAGAAACGCTGGCAGTGTAGGCGAGAGTATCGCTGGAGAAAGTTGGCGAAAGCGTGCCGCTGCTGAGACTGAGGGCGAAGAGGTTGGCGTTGGTCGAGAGGACGGCCAGGCTGACTCCGCGGGTGGTGTTGCCGGTGCCGTTGGTGCTGTTCGTTAGAGTGATCGTGTCGCTGAAATTTCCTGCAGCGAGGCTGTTCGCGGACGAGTTGATCGTCACGCTGACCGTGGCGGTGGCCCCTGCGGTGAGTGTGCCGCTGGTGGCGGAGAGATCGAGCCAAGTGGCGGTTTTCGAGGCGGTCCATGACAAGGTGCCGGTGCCGGAATTGGTCAACGTGTAGCTGGTGCTTGCGGGCGAGAACGAGCCGCCTGCGGGACCGTTGGAGGTGAGCCCGGACGCAGGCGTGACGGCCAATGCGGGCGGAACGATCACGTATCTCGCAGACGCGGTTTGTGAAACGGTGGCGGCGGTCGTGCCGGTCGAGTCGTAGCTGGCGAGCGCGGTGCGGTTCACGCGTCCGAACTCGGTGCCGCTGGCGGCCAGCGCGGTGTAGCTGCTGGTGCCGGTGTTCGTGTTAGAAACCGCGATGCCTGTGGCTTTGCTCGTCCAGGTGCTATTGTTCGGAGAGGCGTCCACCGAGTAAGTGCCGCCCTCGGTGGCGTTCCAAGTGAGGGTGACGGTGGTGCCGCTGGCGCTTGCGTTGGTGACTGACAGCGGGCGATTCGCGCCGCCGATGAACTGGCTCGTCACCGTTTCGCTCACGGTGGTGACGGTGCCGCCAGCGGGTGCGCCGTAGAACCAGCGGTTGCACATGTAGGGAAACTGCGGAGCACCGGCGGACGAGATGTTGAGGAAATAGGCCCATGTGCCGCCGGGGAATTCCGGGGTCACGCAGTAGCGGACGTTGTATTCATTGAGGTCGAAATCCGTGCCTTGTTGGTAATAGACGCCCGCACTTTTTTGCAAGTCGCCGAGATAGGTCCAGTCTTCGATGTAGCGTGGAAACGGATAGGTCGCGCTGACGTTCGGGCCGGAGGCGCTCACGTTGCCGTTGAGTCGCAGTGCCCATGCGGGCAGGGTGCGGGCGCTGCCGGTGGTGCTGATGTTGTCCGCGCCGGTGGTCGTGCCGTCACGTTTTACAAAACCGCCGATCATTCGCCGCACGCCGCTCGCCGAGTTCAACGCACTGCTGTAACCGTAGGGGCCATAGACGGGCAGGCCATCGAGCATCCAGCCGACGATCGGCGAGTGCTGCGTGGGGCTGGTGACATTGCCCTCGGCGTAGGCTTTGGAGGTGTTGTTGAAAGTCACGTTGTCGCCGAGTTGGTAGCGCAGGGCGATGGGGTTCGCGTGGTTGTGGTATTTCCCGGTGTTCTGCTCGTGGGCGAGTGATTTATCGAAAGTGATGGCCTCGTTCACGTAGGCGTCGCGATGCCATTGGCCCGCACCGCCCTGGGCTTCCGTTCCACCGCTATAGCTGTAGCCGTCGAGCGGATCGAAAATCGCAACGCCATCCACGAGCCAACCCACGGCATCTTGAAGCACGCCGCCGAAAGTGTAACCCGGCGTTTGCGTTTTCGTGGAAGGAATCGCCGCAAGTGTGCTCGAGCGCGGCAGCTTGACGATGAGACCCTGGTTTTTCGGAATGTTCACGAAATGCGTGGTGCGGGCGGCGTCGTTATACCACGGGCCCATCGTGTAGGTCGCGAGATCCGGCGTGCGGATATAAACGTAGCCCGAGCTGTAGTCCACCTGTTGCGGGCCGGCATAGACGGGCAGTGTTTGCGAGAGCGAACCATAGCTCCACGTCGTCTTGGTGCTGTTCGCGAGAAGCTCGGTGTCCGTCTCGACAATGCGGGCGTATTTTCCGCTCTGGGCGACATACCATGACGTGAGCTGCGGGTCGCTGGTGGTGACGGTGACGTTCACGGTGATCGGCGTGCCGGAAAAAAGCACGCCATCCCAGGCCTCGACGGTGAACGCGGCGGTGGTGCCGGTGAAATTCGACACAGCCGTCCAGACCAGCGAGTCTCCGGTCGTGAGGGTCGTGGTGCCTGCGGTGACGGCGGTGCCGTTTTTCGTGAGCGTGCCACTGCTCACGGCGTCGATGCGGAATTGGATCGTGTCGCCATCGGCATCCGCCGCGTTCGATGCGGCAAGCAGTGTGGAATAACTGATAGTAAAAGCGGTGTTCTTCACCGCGCCAGTGAGCGTGCTGAGAGTGGTTAGGGTCGGCGCGTCGTTCACCGCTGCGGTCGTTACACTCACCTGCACCGCCGTGCTGGATGCAGCTTGGCCGTCGTAGGCTTTCACCGTGAAGGCGGCGAGCGCGCCATTCGCATTTCCCGCAGGGGTCCACACCACGCTGTCGCCGCTGCTGATCAAGGTGCTGCCTGCGGTGACGGACGTGCCGTTTTTCGTGAGAGTGCCAGTGCTGACCGCTTGGATTTGAAATGCAATCGCATCGCCGTCTGAATCGGCTGCGTTTGAGGCTGCGAAGAGTGTCGCATAAGAAATCGAGAATGCCGTGTCTTCGGTCGCGCCGGGGAGCGTGCTGATGGTTGTTAGGGTGGGGGCGGTGTTGGCGGCGACGCTCACGTTCACTTGCACGGCGGTGCTCGATGCGAGGGAACCGTCGTAGGCTTTCACGGTGAACGCCGCCAAGGTGCCGGATGCGTTCGTCGCGGGCGTCCACACCACGCTCTCGCCGCTGCTGATGAGAGTGCTGCCTGCGGTGACTGCGACGGCGTTTTTCGTGAGCGTGCCAGTGCTCACCGCTTCGATGCGGAAGGAAAGGGTGTCGCCGTTCGCATCCGCCGCGTTCGATGCCGCGAGCAGGGTCGCGTAGCTGATCGTGAACGCGGTGTTTTTCGTCGCGCCGGGGAGTGTGCTGATCGACGTTAGGGTCGGTGCAACGTTGGCGCTGCCGAGAGTGTAGCTGGTCGTCTTGGTTTGTGCGACGGTCGCGGCGGTCTGGCCGACGGTGTCGTAGGTGGCGAGCGCGGTGCGGTTCACGCGGCCATACTCGGTGCCGCTGGTGCCGAGCGCGGTGTAAGTGGAAGTTCCGGTGTTACTAACAGCGGCGATGCTGGTGGCTTTGCTCGTCCATGTGGACTGGTTGGGCGAGGCGTCCACCGAATAAGTTCCGCCCTCGGTGGCGCTCCAAGTGAGGGTGACGCTGGTGCCGGTCACACTCGGCGTGTTGATCGCGATGGCCGTATTTGCGCCCCCGAGAAACTGCTGGTTGAGCGGCGTGTCCGCGTTCATCACCGTGGTGCTCGAGGTGCCGCCAGTCGCGTTGCCATAAAACTGGCGTCCGATGTTGTAGGGAAATGCCGGTGCATTGCTGGAGTCGATGGTGGAGAAATACGCGTAGGTGCCGCTAGGAAACTCGGGGGTCACGCAGAAGCGTCCGTTGTATTTATCCAAGTCGAAATCGCGCACGGTGGAGCTGGTCGTTTGCGTGTAGCCGAGGTCGCCAAGGTAATCGTAGTCCTCGATGTAGTGGCCGATGGCATAGGTGGCGTTCACGCTCGGGCCGTATTGTCCCGAGGTGAGGGTGGCTGCACGGCTTTGTGCGACGGCGGCCCATGCCGGAATCGTCGTGCGTCCGGTGGTGGTGAGATTGGTCGTGCCATTCGAGCCATTGCGCGCGACGTAGCCGCTCACCATGCGGCGCACGCTGCTGGTGGCGTTTGTCGGGTCCGAATAGCCATAAGGGCCGTAAACCGGGTAGCCATCCGCAGCCCAGGCGAGGATGGGTGAGTGCGTGGCGGTGCCGGTGGCCTCGGCGTAAGTGTTAGCGCTGGGGACAGAGGTGACGTGATCGTTGAGCTGGTAGCGCAGGGCGATCGGGTTAACGTGGTAGTGGTAGTTGTTTCCCGCTTGGTGTGCGAGGGCGGCATCGAAGGTGACCAGCTCGTTTGCGTAGGCGTTGCGGTTCCAAATGCCATCGCCGGTGAGGCCGTTGGTGGGCGTGGCGTCGGTCGTGCTCGAGTTCTTGTAAGAAAAAGCGTCGCGGTTGTCGAAGAAGGCCACGCCGTTCACGAAATAGCCGATTGCGCCGTTGCCGGTGAGTGTTTTCGTGGCCGGTGGCGTGCCGAGCGTGGAGCTTCGCGGGATTCTATACACCACCGAGGTGTTGGACGGATAGTTCGGGAAAATCTGGGTTTTTGCAGAGTCGAGATACCACGGCCCCATGAGATGCGAGGCGAGGCCGGTCGTGCGGATGTAGATGTAGCTCGCAGAGTAGTTGATTTCATGCACGCCCGCATAGGCTGGGTTCGTCTGTGTGCCACTGCCAAGCGCCCAAGTCGTGGAGCTTGTTTGCGATGTTTGGTTCGCGGTGGTGGTATAGATGCGGGCGTATTTGCCGGAGTTCGCGGTGAACCACGACGTGAGCTGGGGGTCAGCAAGAGCCGACATGGAGGTGAGGGCGGCGATGGAAAGGATGAGCGGTTTCATGGGTGCGTCAAAAATAGGTTTTGCGTGATTCCGCTCGGACCGGGGTAGCCCGGGCGGAATCTGGGTTGGGTTTCAGCAAGGGATCGGCTGAGTCTGCCGTCCTGGCTTATTCGCCATAGGGCTTCTCACCGGTGGGCGGTGGGCCTTGAGGACCATCGCCATCCCCGCCACCTTCAGGAGGTGGCGGCGGGCCTAGAGGACGCAGTTCCTCAGGTGAGAGCTCGCCATTGCCGTCCTTGTCGAGAGTCTTCAGCGATTCGGGGGCGTTTTTCATTTCCTCCGCAGAGATGGTGCCGTCGTGGTCGGTGTCTAGCGCCTCGATAATGGGTGGCAGCGGGGGTTTGCCGCGTGGTGGACCATTGGGTTTATTTGGGTCTTTTCGTGACTTTTTCCCATCTGGCGGTGGCATCCGGAATTCATCCAGACTGATTTTTTTATCGTGGTTTCTATCAAGTTTCGCGATCACGTCGGCGGCGGCCTGGACTTCCTCGGTAGAGAGGAATCCGTCGTGGTTGGTGTCCAACGCCATGAAGAGTGCGGGGACTGGCGGCTGGCCCGGCGGTGGTCCGGGTGGCGGGCGGCGATCTCCTTGCGGTGGACGCTGCTGGGCGGATGCGACGACGCTCGCCACCAAGGCGAGGATTAAATGAATGCGTGTTGTTTTCATCGGGTTGTCTGTTGGTATGGATTCAAATTCAGCGCGGGGGGGAAGCTTGGGGCGATCGTAGGATGATAGGATCCGGCGTTAGAATATGGTTTGTGAAATCGCTGGAAAGTTGCAAATTACGGAATGACTCCGTCCCGGAGGAAAGCCCCGGGACGGAGTTCGGGGGGATCATGGAGCCGGCGGTGGTGGTGGATTGAGTTCCTTGCGGGAGAGCTTGCCGTCGTGATTTTTGTCGAGGGTCAGGAGGGCGAGGGGGGCGTCCTCGATTTCACTGGCGGAAAGGCTACCATCTTTGTTCAGGTCGATGGCGGCGAACAAAGGGCCTGGGGCTGGTGGCGGTGGCGGCGGGGTGACACCCTTTGGCGGTGGCGGAAGGATTTCCTTGAGGGTCAATTTGCCGTCGCCGTTTTTATCGAGTTCGCTCAGTGCGGCGGAGGCCTTGGCGATCTCGGCGGCGGAGAGCTCGCCATCGCGGTCGGTATCAAGGGCGACGAGTAAGGGCGGGAGTGGCGGATGAGGAGTTTTTGGCTCTGCGGCATTCGCAGTGACGGTGGCGAGCACGGCGACTAGGAGGTGGATGCGATTTAATTTCATGGTATTTTGGGTTGCTTGTTGGACTCCCTTGGGGCGGGAACTGTGACGATGAAAGCGGCGGATTGTGAACTTAGTATGTGGGATCAGGCATGAAAGTGTAAAATTTTTGTAAAAGCGATGGGCGGATGACGTCCGGATCTGCTAAGAACCTCGTCATGGTGGAAACGCAAGGCTCCCGACGACTGCTGGTCGTCGATGATGATCGCAAGCTCGCTGGGCTTATTCGTGACTATCTAACACCCATGGGTTACACCGTGGAGCTGCGCCACAACGGGCCGGATGGACTGGCCGAAGCCCTGGCGTTTCCCTACGAGGCGGTGATTCTGGACGTGATGATGCCGGGTATGGATGGCTTCGCCGTACTCAAGGAGCTTCGGAAAAAATCCGACGTGCCGGTCCTGATGTTGACCGCACTGGGCGATGAGGCGGATCGTATTGTGGGTCTAGAAATTGGCGCGGACGACTATTTGCCGAAAACATTTTCCTCCAGAGAACTGCTGGCGCGTTTGCGGGCAGTGACGCGCCGCGCACGCATCCCGGTGGAAAACGAGACGCCCCGCGAGCTGTGCGTCGGCACGCTCCGGCTTTGTGAGGAAACCCATACTGCGGTCCTCGGCGACAAACCGCTCGACCTAACAACATTAGAATTTGCGATCCTAACATCGCTGGTGAAATCCAAGGGGCGCGTGAAAACCCGGGAGCGACTCATCGAGGAAGTATCCGAGCGGCGTTTCGATATCTTTGATCGATCGATCGATGTGCACGTGTCCTCCTTGCGGAAGAAACTCGGCGATGATGCGAAAAACCCGCGTTTCATCCGGACCATTCGTGGCATCGGCTATTCGCTTCACGAGCCGGACACCTCCGATTTTGGCCAACCATGAAATCCCGTCCCTATTTCCCCCTGTTAGCAAAAGTGCTTGGCTGCCTGCTGTTGCATCTGCTGGTATTGGCGCTGGCATTTATCGGGTTCGTCGGCTGGCAACTGGGTCTTGGCTTGGATTCGTTGCTCAGCGGCTCTGCTGGCGAGCGGCTGCGGAACTTCGGTGAGGTCTCCCGCAATGTAATCATTCAACGGCCCCGATCGGAGTGGAACGCCGCGATCGCCCCCTTGGCATCGCGGAAAAATGTCACCGCCGCTATTTTTGATCCCGGAAATCTTGCTGACAGCCCTTTCACTATTCCCGCAAACGTCCAAAATCGTGCGAAAACGGCAATCCCGCCCCAGCCTGGACCACCGCCACGCCGTCGCCCGCCGCGCCCAAATGCCGCTGACGGGCCACCTCCGCATGGTGACTTGCCTGATGATTTCGGCCCACCACCCTTCGATGATATGGAAAATCGTCCACCCGACGAGCGCCCCGGCGTAGCGGGAAACGGACCAGGTGCGCTGGATCAGCAGCCTCCCACGCGACCGGTATTACTAATGCGTGGCGAAAATGGCGATGGCTACTGGGCGGGGGTCGAATTGGTGCTGCCCGGCCGTCCTGGTCAACCGAGGAATCATCAATTGCTACTGATTCGATCTGATAGATTGGATGGCTCGGGCATGTTTTTTGAGTTCAAGCCATGGCTCTGGGGCGGCCTAGCCGTACTCGCACTCAGTCTCGCTTTCTGGACACCTTTGGTCTGGGGTATCACTCGTTACATCCGCAGACTAACAGCCGTCACTGATCGGATCGCCGCCGGGCAATTCAAAGTCTCACTACCTACCCGTGGCAACGATGAACTGGGAAATCTCGGACATGCGATCGAGACGATGGCTGATCAACTCGACCATCTGGTTTCCGGGCAAAAGCGCTTTCTGGGTGATGCCGCACACGAACTTTGCTCACCGCTGGCCCGGATGCGCACAGGGCTTGGCATCCTCGAGATGAAACTCGGGGAACAAGAGCAAGCCCGCTTGGCCGCCATCGAAGCGGATGCCCAGGAACTCGCGACACTGGTGGAGGAAATCCTCGACTTTTCACGGGCTGGAAATCGCAAACCCCATCTGCAGTCGATTTTGCTAGAGCCGCTGCTCCGCGAGGTCGCGTCCCGCGAAGGAGGTGTTAGAATCCCGGAAATCAGGATCGCGCCAGCGCTGACCGTAGTTGCCGATGCGACATTACTCACCAGAGCCGTTCGCAATCTTATCAGAAACGCGGCCATTCACGCTGGTTCTAACGCAAAGGTCCTGATCGATGCTTCCGAGAGCGCGGACTTCATCGAGATCACGGTAACAGACGACGGCCCCGGCGTTCCACCCGACGAGCTCGCCCGTTTGTTCGAGCCTTTCTATCGACCGGATCGTTCCCGCAGTCGCGATACCGGAGGCAGCGGCCTCGGCCTTGCCATCGTCCGGGCTTCCATGGAAGCCTGCGGAGGAGATGCCGTGGCCTCGCTACCAGCGTCAGGAGGGTTTGCGGTCACGCTTCGCCTGCGCAAGAACTTCGTTTGCTAAATCTGACGATATCCAACAATTGTGGCGAGTTTGTCACCGGGTTGTTCTTCAATTAAGTATCGAATAGGAAATGCGGCTCCATCAAAGTGCTGTCGGCAGCCATATTTTAAAATCCCACCCATTAAGAACCAGTGAGTTGCGAAGGAGTTGGAAAAATTTGTAAAAAAGGTGACAAAAGGGATTGACCGGTGAGAGGAGGGGGGACTAGTTTCCGCGCGTCGCCACGACGGAGGGTGACCGAGAGACAAGGCGTCGATCGCGGTGATCTTTGTAAGATCTTCACCCGATCGGCTTTTTAGTCCCCTCGAAACAAGCTCTTTGACAGGATGGCTCAGCGGAAATCGTGCCAAGAATCCCCTTAAAAAGGGTTCGAAGCGCCTTAAGCAAGTAGGTTACGCTGGGCAGAGGAAAAAGATTAAATTGTGCGCTGCGCACCTGAAAATCATTTATCGGCAACGATATTGAAACAGTGCGCGGAAGCTGGCCCAAAAAGGAAACTTGAGAGGTCA
>JANXMQ010000101.1 GCA_025354565.1 Akkermansiaceae bacterium | reverse complement strand
TTCAGGAGGCACTACCAATTCGAGCTTGGCTGCGGCCTCTGAGCTGATTCCCGGGAGGCTTAGTTCCGCGTTGGTATTGGTTTCCCCCACGCCTACGGCTGCCCAATCGTCTGCATCCGTATCGTCCCAGCCTTCGGCGATCCCGATTCCCAAATTGATTTGGAACTCCGCCGGGACAATCGTGTAGTAGCCGTTTTTCCGGCCATTCCTCTGGGTGGGGTCGATTTCCCAGGACTGACTCGTCTCCTCCTTGAGAGTGTTTTGGAATGTTTTTGACTCAATGAGCGGTCTGCTCCCATCATCTGGCGTGAATACTTCTAGCCAGTTTACCCGTTCGCCATTCTTGACGAATTTCTTATGCAGCTCCCATTTGTATTTGAGCTTGGTCAAGTAGTAGCCGTAAGCGGTGTGTGCCGGCTGCGGGCCCAAATAGATATTGGCTTCATTGCTCCCGTCTGGGAGGAATTCTCCCGTGTAAGCGGGGAGCTTGCCTTCGATCACGCTTTGAAATAGCTCGGTGGTATATTCGTTGGATAGTATCTCCGTGGCGCTGGAGGTCTCGCCGCTGCCGTCGCTGTCCGTGCCACTGCTGCTACGGTGGGTATCGTCTGCTACGGTCCATCCTGTTGAATAGTCGCTGCCTCCGTCACCCGTGGTAGCGAAATCTCTGGTGATGGTCCCGTTCAGCGGATCGGTATCTTCTGTCATATCCATAGTCCCGCCGTCACCATCGTTGTCGTTTTCTGTGGATGAAACGTGATAGACGCGGTGAAGATAGCGGCTGCGCGCACCTGGAATTCCCAAGTAATCGGTAAATCCCTCTGTCCCATATTTGTAACCTTCGGCGGAGATGGTCTCTGCCAGAAGCAACGGCGGATCGCCTGCGGAAACCGAGGTGGTCCCGCCACCACCCGGAGTACTCCCTGCGTCCTCTGGGTTTGATCCGCCAAGATACTCCACCAGATTCGAGTAGCCATCGCCATCTGGATCGCCATTGGGGCCGTTGTCAGGATTGATAGAGCCGTTGTCGTGGGGATCAAGACCGTGGGCGATTTCCCAAGCATCAGGTAGGCCGTCACCATCACTGTCAGCGATATTGGGATCGGTGTGCATGAGGGCCTCCTCGTAGTCGGTGAAGCCGTCACCATCAGTATCCACATCATTGATGGCGACGCGCCAGAAAAGGGCGGGTGGCGGAGTGCCATCCGAGGACGTAGGCGAAAAACTGAACTGCATTTCTGGGTTCACTGCTGTAATAGGAACATCCACCGGAAACCAACTGCTGGGAGTGAGGTCCGGCGAGCAGGAAAGCGTGTATTTCTTTCCGATCTCTCCGGTCCAATGGATGATGTATCCCTCTGGATGATCCAGAATCAGTTCTTCATCTGGAGACATGACGTAGCTGGCGGGAATGTGGGTGATGTCCACACGGACGAAGCCGTGCGGAGAATTGGCGTCGAAAGGATCGGTCCCAGCAACGGCTTCTTGGGCGTTAGTCCAGCCATCGCCATCGGGATCGGCATTGGGATCAAAGTCGTTTGGGAATAGTTCGCCATTGTTATATAGCCTTTCCCACAGGTCGCTTAGGCCGTTGTTGTTGGTGTCGATGATGGCCGGGGCAGGGAGAGAAGCCAGAATCCAGAAGCAAGAAACCAGACAGAAAAGCAGGGAGCGGGACGCTCCGGCAATGGTCTGGCGCAGGATGCTCCTGCCACGGTTTTTGAAGAGCTTCATTGTCCGGCACCTCCCGCAGTGGCTGGAGTGGCGGGTGCATCAGTGCGCCAGAAATTGAGGATGATGTCTTTGGGTTTTGGCGGGTGGGCTTTTAGCTCGGCGGCTTGTTGGAGACGGGCTTGCTCGCGGCTTTCATAAGCGGTTTTGAGGCGTTCGTATTCGTTATTGTAAACGTCGTGGAGTGACTGGATGGCGGCGATGGCTTCTGGACTCGGTTTTTCCGAGGTGATAGCAAATGTGGCGTTGCCTGCGGGGAAATCGGGGATTTGGGTGGCGGGGTTTTGAGCGGGGAATTGGTTTGCACGGTCGAGGTCACGCGAACTCCACATCATTGAGAGACTGCGGGTTTTGCCATCGGAACCTTGGAAGGAGCTGAAGCCTGTGAGAAGCGAGAAGTCTCCGGCCGACCAAAAAGTTACGGGCGCGCCGCCGTTGGTGGGGCGATAGGTGGCGTAGGTGCGCGGCGCGGAGTCCTTTGAGCGAAAAACGGTGGCTCCGATGAAGATTTGTTCCACGCGTGGTGCGGCTCGCAAGTCGGCGAGGCGTTGTTGGACGGCGGGATTGGTTTGATCCAACACGGGTTGATCGGCTACCGGGGCGGGAAGGGCGATGGGAGAAATTTCCTGCACGATGATTTTGCGCCCGTCTTGAATGTGGGTTTCGGAGGAAATGATGTCTTCAGGGGCTACGACGAATCCGGGTTTCGGCGGCTCGATGGGTGGAGGCGTGCCATCTTGCACCTCGCCGATGACTTGTGCGGTGGTGGAAATATCCTCACCGGCTTGTACGCCACAGACCGAGAGAAGAGTGATGACGCAGGCTTTTCTACAAAAGATGTCCTTATTTGGACATCCAAAACCGATCCGTCAAGTTGGTTTTAGTGAGGCGTGACGCAGAAAACTCCCGAGGAAATCACATTGGCTGTCACATCGTGGCTGCGTGATTTGCGCGCTAAGCAAGGAATTTCGCAGAACCAATTATCTCAACTTTCCGGGATCAGTCGGACTGGATTGGGACATATCGAATCTGGCAACGTGCTGCCGTCATTTGCCAATGTGCTGCGGATTTCCAAGGCACTTGGAATCACTTTAGCGGAGCTGATGCATGCCGTGGGTGCCGCATAACAGGGAGCATTCAAACTAACGGAAAGTGCCTTAACACTTTTCCGGCGGCAGTTTCCGCTGTTAGGCCGTGAAGTTCGCGCAGGGTTTCTGGCTTGCCGTGTTCGATGAACTGGTCCGGCCAGCCGATGCGCTCGACCGGAGTGTGAATGCCCGCCGTGGATAAATTCTCCATCACCGCCGCGCCGAAGCCGTTGAATAGGACGTGATCCTCAAAGGTGCAGATGACCTTGCATTTTTCCGCGTAGGCTTGAATCACGCTGGCATCCAGTGGCTTAATGAAACGCGGGTTGATGAGCGCGACGGATAGGCCCTTGGCTTCGAGTTGGAGTTTGGTGCGCTCGGCCATTTCAAACATCGTCCCGAGACCGATGAGAGCGACGTCCGTGCCGTCGGCGACGACCTCCGCTTTCCCGATTTCTAGCAGCACGGGCTTGGCCTTGATGGGCGTCCCCTTGATCACGCCGCGCGGGTAGCGGATGGCGGACGGCCCGGCGTCGTAACAAGCCATGGTGTGCAGCATGTCCACAAACTCGTCCTCGTCCTTCGGCTGCATGTGGATGATGCCGGGAATGTGACGGAGGTAGCCGATGTCGAAGAGGCCATGATGCGTCGGCCCGTCATCGCCTGATAGACCGCCCCGGTCCATGCACAATCTAACGGGGAGCCCTTGCAGCGCCATGTCATGGATGATCATGTCATAGGCCCGCTGCATGAAGGTCGAGTAAATCGCGAGAAACGGACGGAAGCCCTCGGTGGCTAGACCGCAGGCAAAGAGCGCGGCGTGCTCCTCGGCGATGCCGACATCGAAGTAGCGGTCCGGCAGTTCCTGTTTGAAAATTTCCAGTTTCGTCCCACCCGGCATGGCGGCGGTGATGGCGACGATTTTTGAATCTTTTTTCGCAAAATCCGTGACTGCGCGACCGAAGAGATCCGAGCAGGTCGGCGTGGCTGTGGCGTCGGTGGAACCATCCTCGATCTTGTAGGTGCCGAGGCCGTGAAATTTTCCCGGATTGTCGAGGGCTGGCTGATAGCCACGGCCTTTTTCCGTGATGATGTGGAGGACGACCGGCTCGTGCAGCGTCTTCAAATGCTCAAACGTGCGGACTAACAGCGGCAGATCATGGCCGTCGATGGGGCCGAAATACCGCATCCCGAATTTCTCGAATAGGACGTTCTGGAAGAGCAGGTTTTTCGCGCCTTCCTCGACCTTGTGGGCGAGCGTGCGCACCGCCTTGCCGGCGATTTTTTCGACGAACTCAGCGGCTTGGCGGCGCACGGCGGCGTAGGTCGAGTGCGTCTGGAGCGCGTTGAAATAGCGGGCAATGGCACCGACGTTTTTGTCAATCGACCACTCGTTGTCGTTGAGGACCACGATGAATCTCTTGGTCGTTTCCGCGATGTTGTTGAGGGCTTCCAACGTGGGTCCGCAGGTGAAGGCCGCATCACCGGCGACGGCGATGACGTGGTTGTCCCCGCCTGCTAGATCGCGGGCGGCGGCCATGCCAAGCGCAGCGGATAGAGCGGTGCCAGCATGGCCCGCGCCGTAGCTGTCATGCGGAGATTCGCTACGCAGGAGAAATCCATTCAAGCCCTTGTAAGTCCGGATCGTGTGGATCCGATCCGCGCGACCTGTTAGCATTTTGTGGACGTAGCCTTGATGCGAAACATCGAAGACGAACTTGTCCTCCGGGGTGGAAAATACGCGGTGCATGGCCACGGAGAGCTCGACCACGCCGAGATTGGGGCCGAGGTGGCCGCCGGTTTTGGACAGGCAGTCAATCAGGGTGTGGCGGATTTCCGCCGCCAATTTCGGCAAATCTTCGTCAGCGAGTTTTTTGACATCGCAGGGCGCATGAATCGTGGAAAGCAGCGGGCCGAGGGCGGGTGGCTTAGAAGAGGCGGATGTCATTATCGTCGTCGTCGGGATCGGCAGCAGGGCCGTTCGGGGTGGGTAGTGCGGAAGCGTCAGACTCTTTTGCCGTCATATCCAGTGCAATTTCGTTCTGGTTGCGCAGGGTGATGAGTTCGATCCGGCCACGGGCGGTTTGCAGGATCGCCTCGCAACGCGTGAGTAAAGCGGAGCCTTTTTCATACTGTACCACGAGGTCTTCAAGCGGGAGGTGCTCATGCTCCATCGCCTCGACGATTGCTTCGAGACCAGCCAGCGCGGCCTCGAAGGTCGGCTCGGAGGGAGCATCAGTGTCGCTGGATTTACGGCGTGTCATGGCTATTTTTCGTCCTGAGTGGCGGCGCGAATAATACGGTCGCTGTAATAAACCATATCCATTCCGACGAGCGGTTGGCGATAGGGGTAGCGTTTGGCGATGGCCTGGATTTTGGGTTCCCGATCATATAGAGAAACTCCCGACGGGTAATTCGTGAAAAAGGTCCGGCCATCGAGCACCAGGAAGGTGAAATCCTTGTATTGGTTCACCACCTCGCTTAGGGGGCCGGAGCCATGGGACATTGGCGAAATCAGGATGCCTGCCACCGGGGTTTGCAGATCTTGAGCGAGCGATTCGATTTTTTCAAACCCCTCGTGGGTCGGCGGTAGCCAAACGCTGATACGGTCAGCATACCAAGCGACGGCCCATGGTTGATCGGAAAAAATGATTTGTTTCTCGGTCGTCCAACCTTTGAGACCGGCCTTCTTGCTGTTCAAGGCAGGCGCATAATACGGCGGCCAGTGAGGGACGCCGCCCCGGTCGCGCAACGTCATTCCAACCCGAACTTTCGTCGGCAGGGAAAGAATCAAAGGCAGCGCACAAATGGCGACGATCACAAAATGGTGGACGTTCCGCAGAAGCGGTGTGCTCACGACAAATTCCAATCGGCTCCAGAGAATCGAGATGAACGCCAGACCGTAAGCCGTCATGATCGGCGCGAACAACAGGTGGAGTTGGTTCGGATCGAGGTCTTCCTTGGAAATCCCGAAAAACGCCAGTCCCAAGGCGGTGCAGAACCACATCAGCAGGATCGCCCAGCGGAATTTCGCAATGGACGGACGCTTGAACGGATGCAGCAACGCAATGAAGAACAGTGGCGCGATGACGATCCCGCCCAAAAACGGAATGATGTCGGTGGCCTGCAGCAAAGTGGTGCGGAAAATTTTAGAAATCAGCCCGTCCATCACCAGCGGCTCGGCCTGAAGGTCGATGGTCCGCATCACGGCGGTTTCCGTGCCGTTGCCCAAGCCATTATAGAGTGTTAGAAAGGCTGTGCCAAAGGGCGAGTCCGTGATGCTGTTGTTCCTCAGCATCGGCCCAATCGCCGCGACCACCAGCAGCACAAGGACGGAGAGTCCGACAATCCCGCGCGGCCGGAACGTCACGGCGGCAAAGATGATGTAGCCCAGCGCAATCCACACCGTCATCCAGTGAGTCAGCGCCAGCAGCGTGAAAAACACGCCCGCGATGATCGCCGGGGTCATCGCGATGCGCCCTTCCGTAGCCGCCTCCACCGCGCGATAGACAAAATAAATTCCACAGGAAAACAGCAGCAACATCAGCATCTGCGGCAGCCCGCTCAGCGAGTAATTCCAGAACGTCTCGCAAAACAGCATCAGAATCGCACACACTCCAGCGATCTTGGGATCGAAAATCCGTGAAATGAGTAGATAGTTCACCCCGATGGCCATTAGGAAGAACAAGGTGGCAACCGTTGCGATCACGCGGTCTAGCGGATAGATCATCTCGCTTTCGTTCATCTGCCAAGCATCCGAAACATCCGCGCCGATGAGCTTGAGCACCGCCGCGTTGATGAGTGGATTGAGCGGCGAGTGATAGGTGTCTTGAAAGCCAGTCAACGCCACTGAGGTGTGCTGCGCGGTCTGGGCCTGATAGTAGGCGACCGGGCGGATCAGTTTGGTCGTGAAGCCGTTGCCACGGGCGATTTCCCGGGCGATCTGGGCTTGGTCCATCGCCTGTGGTGAGTTCAGGCCCCGGAACAGGACGAACAAATTCCCGAGTGTCAGAATGAGCAGAATCAGAAGAAACAGGCTGCGGCGGACGATGATGCCGGTGTCGATCTGTGAGGTGGTGAGAAGGCTCATGAAATGTTGGGATGGAAAAACGCTGAATTCAGATGCCGAGTTCCTTCAACTTGCGCTGGAGGGTTCTACGGCTGACACCAAGAAGATCCGCCGCGTGGGTGCGGTTGCCTCCGGCGAGCGAAAGCGCGGCGCGGATCGTGTTGGTTTCGAGCGCATGCAAGTTGAATTCCGCCGGAGCGGCAAGGGCCATTTTAGCGGATACGAGCGAATCCGCCTCCGGGGCTGCCGCCGCCACGCCCTGAAAATCGAGGAATTGCGGTAAATGCCGGGCCTCAATGACGGAATCGTTACACATCACCACCCCGTGCTCGATGGCCGTGCGCAGTTCGCGCACATTTCCCGGCCAAGAATAGGCCAATAGCAATTGTAGCGCCGCATCCGACAGCGGCTTCACCGGCCGCTCGTTTTCCTTGGCGAATTCACGCAGAAAATCGTTGGCGAGCAGCACGATGTCCTCCCGTCGGTCGCGCAACGGCGGCATCTCGATCTTCACGACATTGAGCCGGAAATACAGATCCTCCCGGAAAACGCCGCGCGCCACGAGTTCCTTGAGATGCTTGTTCGTGGCCGCGACCACCCGCACGTCCACCTTGATCGGCACGTTCGAGCCGACGCGTTCCAAGGTGCGCTCAGACAGCACCCGCAGCAACTTGACCTGCGTGGATGCATCGATCTCGCCAATTTCATCGAGGAAAAGCGTACCACCATCCGCCTGCTCGAAGCGCCCGATCCGGCGTTGCGCGGCCCCGGTGAACGCGCCTTTCTCATGCCCGAACAGCTCGCTCTCCAACAACTGCGGCGACAGCGCGGCGCAATGCACGATCACCAGCTTCGCCGCCGGGCGGCCTGATAGATGGTGCAGGGTGTGCGCCACCACCTCCTTGCCAGTGCCCGACTCACCCTCGATCAGCACCGTCGCCCGCGTCGGCGCAACTTGCTGGACCAACTCGGAAACCCGCTTGATCGCTGCCGACTTTCCGATCAGGCGATCCAACTTGTGGGATTTTTTCACCTGCTGGACGAGCTGCTGGTTCTCCGTCTCCAACGCCCGGTTCCGCAACGCGCGCTTGAGCAACATTTCCACCTCATCGAGATTCAGCGGCTTGGTCACGAAGTGCCAAGCCCCGCGCCGCATCGCCTCCACCGCCGTATCGACCGAGCCGTAGGCCGTCATCATGATCGCCACCGGCGGCTCGGGTAGCGCCAGCGCCGCGTCTAGCAAATCCATTCCGGAATCGCCGCCCAGCCGTAAATCCGTTAGCATCACCTTGATTGGCTCGGATTTCAAAATCGCCAGCGCCTCCGACTTGCCCGCCGCTGTGTAAACGTCGAAGTCCTCCTCCAACGCACTGCGCAGCCCTTCGCGGGTCGCACGCTCGTCTTCCACGATCAATAAGGTCGGTAACATCTTGAGATTTGAAATGTGAGAATTGAAATCATTAGAGATCGATCACCGGCTCCGGCCTTCCTAACAGTCTAACCGGGCGCTCGCTGTGAGGCAAATGGATCAGCACCCGCGTTCCATGATGTTCCTCGCTCTCGATGGCGATCTCGCCGCCGTGCTCGCGGACGATCCGGCGGACGATCAATAGTCCCAGCCCGGAACCCGACGATTTGGTGGTGCGGTAGGGCTCAAACATTGCTCCCATCTGCTCTGCGGAAATTCCGGTGCCGTTGTCCTCAATGGAAATCACATATTCGTAATCCGTCGCCCGGGTGCGGATCGTGATGCGGCCCTCGTCCGCCGGGATCGCTTGATAGGCGTTGCGGATGAGGTTGTAGAAAACCTGTTGGAACTGCCCGGCGTCGATCATTGCCAGCGGCAGCCCGTCCGCCAGATCCAGCTCCACCGAGATATTCCGCGAGGCGAGTTCCGGTTCTAGCAGTTTCACAGTTTCATGCAACAGGGCGTGTAAATCGCGCCGCTCACGCACCGGGATCGTCGGCCTCACCGCGTGGAGGAATTGCTTGAGAATCAAATCCAGTCTTAGGATTTCTGCGCGGGCAGTCGCCAGGTTTTCCTCCAGCGGCGCGCGAGTGCCGGGTGAGAGTTTCCGCAGCTTACGGCCTAACAATTGCAGGTGGATATCCAGCGAGTTGAGCGGATTTCCGATCTCATGGGCCACTCCGGCGGCCAGCAGAGTGAGTGCGTTGAGACGCTCGGTTTCGAGCGTTTCCCTCGCCTCCGCGCGGGTGGAGGTGAGATCGCGCACGAGCATCACATAGCCCAGCGGTTCGCCGCCGTTATCGGTCTCATCGATGGGTGCGAGATAGAAATTCAAATAACGGTTCTCCGGGTAAAACACCTCCAAATCCCGGCTGATCGTGCGCCCCGGTTTCCCCAGAGTCGCCCAGTCCAGCCCGCGGATTTGACTGGAAATGAACACGCCGGTCGCCTGTTCCGCATCCAGACCGAAAAACTGGCAGGCCGCGTGATTCAGGAAACCGATCACGCCATGCGGGTCCAGAATGATGACCCCCTCGTGCAGCGCCTCGAAGACTTTTTCCAGGAACCCCTTGTCGCGAATCAGCCGCGTCATGATCTGCTGCACATCGCCCGGCACCACCCGGTCCAGCCGGGCGACGAGTTTTTCCAGAAAGCCGGATTTCATGGATGAAGCATTGCCAGTTGAGGGTTTTCAGTGTTCAGGAAAGTCATGGAAACGCTGCTACTGGTGTTCTGCACCTTCCCCGACATCGCCACGGCGCGACAGATTGGCACAGCCCTGGTCGAAAGGCAACTGGCGGCATGCATCAATCTCATCCCCGCCGTGGAGTGGATCTACGGTTGGCAGGGAAAGCTGGAAACCACTGCCGAAGTCCTCGCCATTTTCAAAACCACCACCGCCGCCTTCCCTGCCTTCCAACCGGCTCTAGCGGAAATGCACCCCTATGAAGTCCCGGAAATCATCGCCGTCGCCCCTGACCATGTCGCCGAGCCCTACCGCGCCTGGGTGTTAGGTCTTTGATCAACAAGTCGGGAGCAGATGCCATTTTTTATACCAACTGCGTTTCGACCAGAAACCGATAGGTCCCATCGCGCTCGATGAGTTCTTCATGCGTCCCGCTTTCGACGATTTTTCCGTGGTTGAAGACGAGGGTGGTATCGGCGTGGCGGACGGTGGAAAGGCGATGGGCGATGACCAGGCTGGTGCGGCCTTTCATGAGGCGCTCTAACGCTTCGTTAACGAGTCGCTCGCTCTCGGAATCGAGGGCGGAGGTGGCTTCGTCTAACAAGAGAATGCGCGGGTCTGCTAGAATGGCACGGGCGATGGCGATGCGCTGGCGTTGGCCGCCGGAAAGCTTGGTTCCGCGCGGACCGACGAGCGTCTCGAAGCCTTCGGGCAGGGCGGTAATGTATTCGTAGGCGTTCGCCTGTTTGGCGGCAGCTTCGATTTCCTCAAGCGAGGCACCGGGTTTGCCATACTCGATATTCTCGCGGATGCTGCCGCCGAAAAGCAGGACTTCCTGCGGGACGATGGCGATCTGCGAGCGGAGGGCGGCGAGGGCGAGGCTGGAGGCGGGGCGATTGTCGAAAAGGACTGTGCCGGTTTCCGGGGCGTTGAAACCCAGGATCAGGGAAAAAACCGTGGATTTCCCCGCACCGGACGGGCCGACAAGGGCAACGCGCTGGCCGGGGCGGACGAAGAAATCCAGATTCTTGAGCACTTGGACATCGGGCCGCGAGGGGTAGCGGAACGAGAGATTTTCAAAGGCGAGGTAGCCGGTGAGTTTCGCGTCCGGATCGCCATCGGTGCGCTCGGGCGCAGTATCTAGCAGCTCGCGCAGACGCTCGGTGGCACCGGCGGTGGCTTGGAACTGCGAGATGATTTCCGGAAACGAACCGAGCGATGCACCGACGAAGATGGAGAAGAGAATGAAGGAAACGAAGTTGGTGCCGTTGATTTCGCCATGGGCTAACATCCGCGCACCGAACCATGCAACGAAGGCGATGGTGCCGAAGAGGGCGAAGATAATGAATGATAAAAAGGCGGCGCGGTGTCTGGCCCCGCGCATGGTGACGCCGAAGAAGCTCTGTAACGAGCGCTCATAACGGGCTTCCTCGAAGGGTTCGTTGGTGTAGGATTTCACATCGGCGATGCCTTGCACGGTTTCCTCGATGACCGTGCCTGCTTCTGCGAGTGAGTCCTGTGCGGCGCGGGAAAAGCCCCGGACTTTTCTCCCGAAAAACGCGATGGCAAGCACCACGAACGGCACGCTGCCGAGCATGATGAGTGACAATTTCCACGACGCGACGAAGATGAAAATCAGCCCGCCGATGAGGATGACCGTTTGCCTAACTGCCTGCGGAACGGTGTTGAGAAGGGTGTCACGGACGACGCCGAGGTCGGCGGAAACGCGGTTGCTGAGAGAGCCGGAGCGTTGTTCCTGGAAGAAGGGCATGGGCAACCTAACCAGATGCGCGAAGAGGTCCCGGCGGAGACGATTGAGTGCGGACTCACCGGAGCGGATGAAGCCTTGGACGCGGAAAAAGGCGATGCACGCTTGGAGGGCGAGGACGGCGGTGAGTTCGAGAACGACGCGATTGGATTTCGCGAGGACTTGGGCGGGATCGACGCCAGCTTTGAGGGCGTCCGTGGGATTTCCGATGAGCTCTTTGAGGAAGTAGGGAAAGGCGAGCGAGAGGATGGCGGTGAAAAACAAGGCCCCGAGCGAGGGGAGGAAAATCGCCTTTTCCCGCATCAGGTAGCCGAGAACCCACCGGTGCGAGGAGATCGGCTTCTTCGTTTTCGGCGCGGACATGGGCGGATGGGAAACGATGGAGGCGGCGGCGTCAATGATTGGGAGGATCGGATTTGCCGCTAAGCCGCTACTTAGTGACCTCCCCCGGCTTTTGGCTGCGTCTCCAATTGGATTACGAACTCATGCGGAAGAAGCGCGAGAGAATCAGCCGTGAGGTGCAGCCGCACGCGGCTTTAAATGGCGGAAATGTTGAAATGCGTAACCTGACCCATTGCACTCTAACCCATTGCACTCTGATTTCCTCATTCGAGTTCAGGATACGCCGATACACCAAATCTGCGATCTTGACTCGTTAAGTTATGCGCAGAATATAGGCGTATTATGGCCACTATGACTGTCCGCACTAGCGTCGCCTTCGATCCTGCCACAGCAGCTCGTCTCGAACGGCTTGCCAAACGTTGGGGAATTTCCAAATCGGAAACCCTTCGCCGTGCGCTCGAATCCGCTGAAATTGCTGCCGCCAAGCCGTCACTTGGCTCTTCCCAACCCACCATGGAAGAAATCACCGCCATGACCCCTCAAGATGCCTTGGACTGGTTACAATCCCATTCACTTGTCACGGCGGATCAAGGAGTTCAATGGCGCGATCAACTTCTCGGAACCCGTGAAGACTTTGCCGCACGCCCATGATCCACCTCGATAGCAACCTACTGATCGCCCTGGCCGATGCGGCGGATCCTCACCGCGAGACCGCTCTCCGGCTCATGCGCTCGTTTCCCGAGGCCGCCGTTTCAAGTATGGCATGGTGGGAATTCGAGTGTGGCCCCGTCAGCCCCGAAGGACTCGCCATCGTGCGCATGACACTGGCGGGCGGCATCATCCCTTTCGGCGAACCCCATGCAAAAGAAGCCGCCCGCCTTATCAATGCCGTCGGGCGCTCCCGACGCTTCAAATTCGACTCCCTCATCGCCGCCACCGCCATCCTTGCCAATGCCGAACTGGCCACCGTCAATGGATCGGATTTTCAGCCATTTGTCCCCCTCGGCCTCAAACTCCTCGACCTTTCTTAAATTCTCTCCATCCCGGATTCCGAAGTGCGATGAGTCAACGAGATGGGATGAGGAATTTTTTTCCGAGAAGGGAGAGCGAATCAGCCGTGAGGTGCAGCCGCACGCGGCATAAAATACCGGAAATGTTGAAATGCGTAACCTGACCCGATAAAACCGATAAATTTCACTCGATATCTTGGCGATATGGAGGCACGGTTGCGGTGTGAAAGTCTTTCCCAAGACCCGCAGTGAGAAGGAAACGGAGCGCCAATTGAAGGTGTTGCAGGAGACTGCCGACAGACTCTTTTCCGATCCCGTGAAAACTAAAGAGTTTTTTGTGAGCCGTGGCTACATCACTCAGAGTGGAAATCTGACGGCCCGCTATCGCTTAAGATGAATTCGGTTGGCTGGGTTCTGGGTTATCACGGGTGCGACGCGGTTTTGGGCGAAGCCATCCTGCGAGGGGAGAAATCGCTTTTGCCTAGCGATAATGATTATGACTGGTTGGGAACCGGCATTTACTTTTGGGAAGGCGATCCAAAACGCGCCTTGAAATGGGCACGGTTCGCCAAGTCGAATCCGAAACGCCACAAGACGAAGATCGAGCATCCATTTGTCCTTGGTGCGATCATCAATCTAGGCACATGCCTTGATCTGACGGAAAGTGATTCACTGGAAAAGCTGAAGAGGGCATACACGATTTTTGAATCACAAGACCGGGTAAAGCCCAAGAATGAAGGCTCACTGCCTAACCCTGGCCGCCGGAAGCTGGACTTTGCGGTTGTCAATTTCCTTCATGACCTGCTGGATTTGGCGGGTGAGCCACCTTTTGATTCTGTGCGTGCCTTGTTTCCTGAAGGCGACGAGCTTTATCCTGATGCAGGTTTTTTAGACCGTACTCACGTTCAACTCGCCGTGAGGAAGGAATCGAGCATTGTTTCCTATTTCCGTCCGAAGTTGGATCGGTTGTGACATGCGAACTGGCGCGCGATGAAGGTTGAGCAAGCCGTCCGGATCGATGCCACCACGTCGCAGCAGGAAGAGAGCTTCGGCGATGACCGCCTCACAGGTCAGCAAGGGGCGGGTAAGCCGCATGAACGTTTCTTTTGCCCAGGCGTGATCCCGGTCGCTGCGATCCAGATACGCCACTAAGGGGCCGGTATCGGCGAGGATCTCGGTCATGATCCGAATCCTTCGAGGTGTTTTGGATTGGACGCTAGGTCCGCGATTCCGCTGCATCCCTTGCCACAAAGGTCCGCACTACGCTCAAAGATGCTTGGCGGAGATTTTCGGGCGACGGCCTTGAGCTTCTCTTCCAAGGCTTCACGCAGCAGGGCGGACCGGCTTGTCCGTTTGGTGCGCGCCACCGCATCCATCCGGGCAACCAGCTCATCGGGGATCTTCAGCGAGATTGTTGTCATGTTCGGAAAGTATGACGGATGGTGTGGATTGGCAATACCCATCTGCCGACCACACGGGGAAATGGACTTGAAAAAGATCTCGTTTCAATGCTCGTAATGTAGCCGTTTAGGACAGGAGCGAACGCGACGTGCTCCGTAGGAGCGAGGGCGCGGGAGGCGTGCCAGAATCAATACGATCTGCGCCTAAGCCGCTACTTCGGGACCTCTCCCGGCTTTTGGCTGCGTCTCCAATTGGATTACGAACTGATGCGGGCCGAGCGCAAGAAGGGAGAGAGGATCAGGCGCGAGGTGCAGCCGCACTCGGCATTAAATGAGGCGAAAATGTTGAAATGCGTAAGCTGACCCTATTCAACCGATGTTCCCGGTCAGTTTGTTACCGATGTTCCCGGTTCATACCCCTCAATCGTCCCTGCTCCGCGTCCCTTTGCGACTTCTGCGCCTCTGCGGTTCAAAATCCTTCCCGTTTGAATGACATCCATCCTTGGCAACACCCCGGAAAACTGCGCCCCGCAGCAATGTCTGCCATCTGAAACCCAGAAGATTTCCGGATCGGCGCACATTGCGCCTTGCCCGCACTCCCGCCCTTGTGCGATATACCGCTTATGAATGAAATCATCTTTGAAGTGCATGAGGATGAAGGGGACGGCGGCTTTGTGGCTACCGCGTTAGGGCACGCCATTGCAACCCAGGGCGAAACCGTCGAGGAGTTGCGGGAGATGGTGCGCGACGCGGTGCATTGTCATTTCAGTGACGGAGTGCCAGGTCCGATGCCTAAGATCATCCGCCTGCACTTCGTCCGCGACGAGGCACTGGCGGTATGAAAATCCCCCGTGACATCGGCGCGTCCGACCTCATCCGCGCCCTGCGGCTTCTCGGTTACGAGTCGGTGCGCCAAGTTGGTTCCCATATCCGTCTGACGACCACCATGGGCGGAACCCATCATGTGACGGTTCCAAATCAACGACCTTTGAAAACCGGCACCCTGCTAGGCGGCGTCTTGAAACCCGTGGCCACTCACCACAAGCTCACCGTCGAGGAATTGCTCGGCAAACTGGATTTGTAAACCAGCAGGCAACTCCAGAAATGTTGAAATGCGAAACCTGACCCTATTCATTTATGACCCTATTTACGTCTACGGGCAATCAGAAAAAATGGCAGCGACTTCCGCATCGCTGCATCTTTCAACGCGAGACACCCCCGGAATTGCAATTCTCCTTGTGCCGTCGAACACTTCTTGATGTTTCGCGAGCCAATCACTCGCTCGGGCAACGGCTGGAAAGTAGAAATCTGGGGCGGAGTAATATCCCGAACCGGTGCCTTCGTTGAAACGCCGTCTCAATTCTTCTTCGTCGATCGGCTCAAAGCATACAGAGCTCCCCGCGAGTTCTGCCGCAGAAACATATTCTGAGCGTGAAGCCCATCCAAAGAAATCCAGAACCCAGTCGTTGGCTGGCATGCACGCGATGTGATCGTGATCGTGAAAGTCGCCTTTGTGGATCCACAGCAACGGGTAACCTCTCAGCTCACGAAGTGTGAGCGCGAAGACATGGCAGCCGCCGGCCCTAAAAAGGGTTTCGTCGGACATATTGAGCAGTCGTGCGGTGCGCTCTTTCATTCCTTTGCTGTTACGATCTTTTGTCGATGATCTGCATAATGATCCCATACAGGTCAAAACTGTATTGGCGAAATGCGGTGAATCGTTCCAGTGCCAGTTGGGTAAATGCATTCATGTCCTCAATTTCGAGTAGTGATGGAAGGACGAATATTTGGAGTGGAAGAAGGGCTCCTGCAGCAGTAAACAGGGGCGAAAACGGGTTCCACACTTCACGAACCTGCTCAGGGGTGACATCCGGAAACCCCGAAAGAGTTCTATTCAAAATTGCGAATCGCATCCGATATGTGACCGCGATTAACGTGGGCATAGGAATCTTTAAGGCCAAACATGAATCCCAATCGGTCTCGATCCCAAAATCCTTCGCGTGGCTTGGAAAATCCGACATTATCTCCCCCGCATTGACGATGTATTTTCCTACAGTTGATATCCCACCATCCATAGAGGGGAAAACCATCGAAAGGCTCTTGAGGACTTTCTTGTTGTAAGTAGGCAATATGCTGTGTGCCGAATCGTGGAGCCTTGAACCGAAGAAAAGCATCGCCAAGATATAGGAGCTGAAAAAGAAGCGGTCCACCGAATCCTCATCAGTGAAAAAATCCTGTAGTCCTGCCTGTCCATTCCAGCTCAATTCAACCGCCTTACGTAGTTCAGTTGCGTATTCTAAGGGATCAAGCCGTTCTGAGCGCTTACCGGGCCACATGGATTTGGTCTATCGAATGCGGCAGAGACTGGCGAGTTTTTTTTGCCCCCCCGAAAGGCGCGAACCGACCAAGCAAGTCGGTAGTGGTATGAACCGGAGACATCGGTAACAAACTGACCGGGAACATCGGTTACACATTAATCTGGGCGGATGCCCTGGAAAAACGTGTCACCAATGGAACATGAATAGGGTCAGGTTACGCATTTCAACATTTCACGCCACGCAGGGCTGGACCATCCTAGCGGATGGCTTCGCCTTTTTCGCGGTCGGCGTGCATGAATTCGTAGTCGGGTTGGAGGTTCATCCAAAGGCCGGGTGTGATGCCGAAGAAGGCACTCAGCCGCATTGGCAGGTTTTCATCCAGAAGAAAGCCCTTCACGCGAGAGCGGCGATTTGAAAGTGATTTGCCATCAACCGCGACGCCCAATCCATGCAGGCTAATACGTCCTCGCGGGTCAGAGCCGGATATTCCTCAAGAACATCCTCAACGGTGTCTCCTGCGGCTAGGAACTCCATCACCGTTTGCACCGTGATGCGAGTCCCCCTCACCACAGGGCGTCCATTGCAGATCGCCGGATCAATCGTGATTAAATCCTTCATGAGCAAACTATGGGGAT
>JANXMQ010000224.1 GCA_025354565.1 Akkermansiaceae bacterium | reverse complement strand
GACATCCACCTCAACGCCACCACCCGCTGGAAAGATGTCCCGAAACCCGTCTGGACCTACACCCTCGGCGGCTACCAAGTCCTCAAAAAGTGGCTCAGCTACCGCGAGCAAGCGCTCCTCAACCGCCCCCTCACCGCCGACGAAGCCCAGCAATTCACCCACCACGTCCGCCGCATCACCGCCCTCCTCGCTGAGAACGCGGCGCTGGATGCGCATTACAAAAGGAGCGTGTAAGCGGCGGGCTGGTGCACCCGCGCTCTTCGCCGCACCGCTCACGGCAGGATGGCCTTGCACTTACCCTCGGCGTCATTGAAAAGAATGCTACCGCCCGAGTCATTGGCGATGAGTCCGACCGCCATGTCACCCAGCGGGCCGTGAACACCCACAGAGCCGGTACATGCGTTTGCCGAGAGATAGCCCATGATCTGGCCGCTGGGCTCATGCACGGTGATAAGTCCCCCTTCCCCGGCAGCCATGAGCTTCACCGCCATCTGCCGGTTGTTGTTCGTGATGAAGACCTGGCCCCCTGCTTCCCCGCCTAGCAACACGGCCTGCGGTTTGCCCTCCCTGTCCACGGTGTTCACGGTGCCGCCAAGCTCGCTCACGCGCATTCCTGCGCGCGGCTTACCCTCCGCATCGCACACGCAGAATTGGCCGCTGCCGTCCTCAGCCTCCGAGAGCTGGGCGATGGGCATGCCCTTCGCGTTGCGGAATTCCAACGTGGCGGAGTCCTCTCCGATTCTGAAGAGAGCACGGGCGCGGTTGTTCTTATCCCAGAAAGAAAGCTCCACGCCGTCTTCCTTGGCATTGACGTGGAAGGGGATGCGCATTTTGTGATTGCGGACGGCAAGATGGCACGCCTCAAACGTCGGATACTCCGGCCTCGGGTAATCGGGATCGTCGTCCTGTTGATCCAGCAAAGCCAGCAGATGGGCCACATCCAGCTTCAGCTTAGCCACTTCTTTCCGCAGTTCCTCAAGTTCCTCACTCATGCTTCAAACCTAGCGGGCGGCGACCCGCTAGAAAGCAGAAACCACCCAAGACACGAGAGGCGAAGACTTTCTGGACATCCACCTCAACGCCACCACCCGCTGGAAAGACGTCCCCGAACCCGTCTGGACCTACACCCTCGGCGGCTACCAAGTCCTCAAAAAGTGGCTCTCCTACCGCGAGCAAGCCCTCCTCAACCGCCCCCTCACGGCCGACGAAGTCGAGCAATTCACCCATCACGTCCGCCGCATCGCCAGCATCCTCGCCCTGCATGAGGAGTTGGATGCGCAATACGGAGCTAGTTTGTGATCATCCGCCAATCTCAAACCAAAAACTCACCATCCTCTATGACACGCTCCTCCCCATGTTCATGAGCGGACGCGGGCGGGTCACCGGATAAAGATGAGGTCCTCTCATCCACCCACGGTGATCTCCGCGACGGTGCTCCACTGTCCGACTTTGTGTGAGTCGTGGGTGTAGATGGCGCGGTATTTCCACTTGGCGGCGGGAGAGGGGAAGGCGGTGGTGTCGATGTAGTTGGGGCGGGTGTCGGTGGCGAGGAAGTGCCAAGCGCTGCCTTCGTCTTTCTGGATCTCCACGGCTTCCATGCCTTGTTTGTTCCAGATGACTTCGACTTGGCCGCCATTGGTGCGGAGTGAAATCTGTGGAGCAAGGGTGCTAAGATCTGGCGTGGCATGGTCCGGGCCGACGATGCCGAGGGCCTCGCCAATGCCTTCGGTGTAGGTGGGTGAGGCTTTGATGCGGCCAGCGAGTTCCCGGAAACGGTTGATGACGCCGAGGGTGACGGCAGGCGGCTCAAGTGGCGGGGCGGTGGTGTAAACCGGGTAGTTCGCAGGGCCGGTGCCGGTGAGGAGGGTGTTTTTGTAATTCGTCCAGTTCTGGGAGGCGTCCCGGATGATGAGCGTGTAGTTCAGCGCGTAGCGAAACCAAGTGGCGTCCTCGGATTGGGCTAGAACCTCCGCGGGGGTGAAGCCAAGAGCGGTGGCGTAGTTCGGGATGGTGTCGCGGAAGCGCTCGAAGAGGGCGGCTTTTCCTTCGTCGGTCGGTGGGATGTAGTCTAATTTTGACATCGTGTGTTGGTTTTCTGTGAGTTAGGGAGATTTCACGAAGGACTGGAGTGATCCACGGACGTCCATGGATGGCGTACGGACGTTCATGGAAGTTGTAAGGACATCCATGGAAAGCTTACGGAGGTTCGTGGAAGGCGTACGGATGTTCGTGGATGGCGTACGGATGTCCGTGGAAGTTGTAAGGATGTCCATGGATGGCGTACGGATGTCCATGGATGGCTTACGGATATCCATGGACGTTGTACGATACGGGCGTTTTGTCCGATGGGTTTGGACAGGGCAGTCATTTTGGGAAAAGGAAGGGTGACTTTGGAGATGCATTGCGGGATGGAAGAACAGGCAGGAATGTCTGTTTCACTTTGGGGGGAGCTGTTTGGCGAGTGCTTCAAGGACGATGGTGGTTTTTAGGGGGCCGCCTTGTTTGGGGTCGATTTGGTGGTCGGTGAGGTAGGTGGTGAATTTCTTTTCGGCGGCGGCGGTATCTGTGGTTTTGGCTTTGCAGGAGAGTTCGAGGACTTCGCCGGTGGGGTAGGTCCAGAGCTCGGCATCGAGTTTGATTGGATCGGTTAGGGACCATTGTTGGGCGTCGATTTTTGGGAAGCAGCGGACTTGGTCCCAAGGGATCTGATCGGCGCTGGATTTAAGTTGACTGCGTTGGGCCGGGGAGAGCATTTCTTGGATCTTGCCTGACGTGATGAGGGCTTTGGCTTCGGTGGGATTGAGGGATTTGTCGATGGAGTAGGAGATTACCTTGTCGCCGGAGCCGATGGATTCGTCGGTTTCGAGTTTGGTGAATTCGTTGAGGGGATGAGCTTCGGGACCGGCGGGGCGTTGTTTGAGGGTTAGGGTCCAGATTTCGCCTTTTTTGCGGAGGCGGAGGATGAGGTGGTGGGTGTTGTGGAGGGTGAGTGTGGGGGTATCGAAGAAGTAGATTTCCATGGACTTTTTCGCGGCGGCCGGGTCGAGGCCGAGAGTGGTTTTGAGTTGGCCGAGTGTCGCTGCGTTAGGGGCGAGGTATTTGATCTCTAGCGAGTCCTGAGCGTGCAGCGCGGCGGTGGTGCTCGCGAGTGGCGCGAGGAGCAGAAGGAGACGCTGGATGATGGAAATCATGAAGTGCGTTGTGAATGTTAGTCGCTGCGGAGTGCAACTATCCGATAGAACTCCAGCAGGAAAATTCCCGGGGTTCAAGAGGGCGCTTTATTCAAATTCGGAACTGTTGTTTGGTGAAGTTAGATATTTGGATTTTCGGGAGATGTGGCGTTGCGCTCTAGGGATCAAGCACTTCCGGTGGGACATGAGGTGGTGACGAAAAATTTTCAGCGATTTGCTTGATGGGGTTTTGGATTTCCGCTATAGGGTTGGCGCAAATGACGATTATCCGTCTAGATCAATACTGGTGTGTGCTGTTTCCCTCGGGCGGGGAACGGATTTGCCTGCAGCGGCTGGCGCTGAGGCATGGCTACCGGATCTGCGCGCTGTGTGCGGAACTGGAATGCAGCGAGCGCTACTTGTATCGAGTTTTCGTCCGCGACATCGGCCTGCCACCGAAGGAGTGGTTGCGGTGGGAGCGGATGGTGGTGGCTAGACGGAAACTAACGGGGGGGGAAGTCGTCGGCGGAGGTGGCGGCGGATTTGGGGTTCGCCACGGAGAATAATTTTAGACGGGAGTTTCTGGCGTTCTATCGGGTGTTGCCATTGCAATTTCAGCGGGAGCGGTGGGGGGAGAAGAAGTTGAGAGTTGAGAGTTGAGAGGAAGAGATTGGAGATTGGAAGAGGAAGAGGGACGACCGATGCTCGCCGCTAGGGTTGGAGGATGTATTCGCTCTCGCGGAGGACGGTGGGTTTGCGTTTTGCGAGGAGGAGGTAGCACTCGCGGGCGGTGCCGAGGACGATGATGGCGACGAAGATGAGGAAGGTGATCGTGATGGCGACATCGACACGGGCATTGAGGAGGGCGGTTTTTGCGGCGGCGAGGGCGGGGGCGGGCAGGCCGTCGGCGATTTTGATTTCGAGATCGCGGATGGCGGGGATGAAGCCGGCGGCGTTGGGGGAGTAGAGTTTCATCCAGCCAGCGGTGAAGGTGACGGCGGTGAGAAAGAGCATGGGGATGGCGGTGACCCAGCAGTAGCGGGCTTTGCCCATTTTGATGAGAACGACGGTGCCGAGGCAGAAGGCGATGACGGCTAACAGTTGGTTGGAAATGCCGAAGATGGGCCAGAGGGATTTGGCGATGCCAGCGGGGTCGAGCGCGCCTTGATAGAGGAAGAAGCCCCAAGCGGCGACGAGGAGGCCGGTGGCGAGGATGTTGCCTAACCAAGACTGGGTATTGGCGAGTTTCGGGGAAATGTTTCCTAACAAATCCTGGAGGATGAAGCGACCGACGCGGGTGCCAGCATCGAGGGTGGTTAGAATAAACAGCGCCTCGAACATGATGGCGAAGTGATACCAGAGCGAGAGGGCGGTTTTGCCGGGGATGACTTTGGCAAACATTTGGGCCATGCCGACGGCGAAGGTGGGGGCACCGCCGACTTTGCCGATCATGTGGGGTTCGCCGAGGTCGGTGGCGAGTTGTTGCATGTGGGCCTCGGTGATGGCGTAGGCGGGGCCGTAGGAATTGATGGTGGCGATCTGGGAGGTGACGGCGGCGGCGTTGTTAGGATCGATGGGCGAATTTATCGCGAAATACTCGCCGGGCTGGAGGGCGCAGGCGGCGATGATGGCCATGAGGGCGACGAGCATTTCCACGACCATCGCGCCGTAGCCGATGAGGCGGATGTCCTTCTCGCGGGCTAACAACTTCGGCGTGGTGCCGGAGGCGATGAGTGAGTGGAAGCCGCTGATGGCACCGCAGGCGATGGTGATGCAGACGAAGGGAAACACCGGGCCGGGAACGACGAAGCCGCCGCCATGGACGAAGGGCGTGATGGCGGGCATGTGCAAGGGCGGATGGAGAATGACGATGAAAATGCCGAGGACCGCGACGGTGCCGAGTTTCATGAAAGTGCTCAAGTAATCGCGCGGGGCTAACAGCATCCACACCGGTAGCACGCTGGCAGCGAAGCCGTAGATCATGATGGCCCAAGCGAGCTCGGTGGACTTAAGCGTGAGCGCGGTGGTGAGGCCGGGTGATAGATATTTCCCGCCGACCACCGCAGCGAGCAGGCCGACGACGCCGAAGACCGAGGCGGCGGTAACCGTGACTTTTCCGCTCTTGATCATGACGCCCATGATGAAGGCGAGCGGGATGGTGGCGGCGATGGTGAAGAGCCCCCACGGGCTCTCGGCAAGGGCCTTGACGACGACCAGTCCGAGGACGGCAAGGAGGATGGTCATGATCGCTAACAGGCTGATCATCGCGATGAGGCCGATGACGGGATTGAGCTCTTCCTTGAGCATTTGGCCCAGAGATTTCCCATTGCGACGCATGGAGGCGAAGAGGGTGACGGCATCGTGCACGCCGCCACCGAGTGTGGCACCGACGAGAATCCAGAGGGTGCCGGGAAGGTAGCCGAACTGCGCGGCAAGGACGGGTCCGACGAGCGGGCCGGGTCCGGCGATGGCGGCGAAGTGGTGGCCGAAGACGACCCACTTGGGCGTGGGAACGAAGTCCTTGCCATCGCTGCAAGTCACGGCGGCGGGGGCGCGGAGGTCGTCGATGGTGAGGACCTTGGCCATCAGCCAGGCGGAGTAGAAACGGTAGGCGACGGCGAAGGTGCAGACGCCAGCGACGACGAGCCAGAGCGCGTTGACGGGTTCATCGCGTTGGAAAGCGGCGATGCCGACAGCAGTGGCTCCAAGCAATGAGACGGCGAGCCAGAAGAGGATACGGAGTAGGCGTGGCATGGGGGGAAATTAAAAGTGCGAGACAAGGAGTGGCGAGCATGGAATTGAGGAGTTCAAGTCTAGCAGCGTGGTGGACTCATCCATCCTGACGATGCGGTGAATGCGGCTTGATCCGGGCCGCGATGGTTCACTTGCGCGAGAGGCGGCGGTGAAAATAGCCTGAGTTTGCGCTTTCCGACACAGCCGGAATGAGAATACTACGCGCGTCCGCAGTAGCGCATGCCGGCTTAGCTCAGTGGTAGAGCAACTGATTTGTAATCAGTAGGTCATCAGTTCGACTCTGATAGCCGGCTCCATCTTTAATACCTGCAATACAACAGTTTGCGGGGTTTTTTATGTCCGGATTGCCCGAGCTTGAATACCGCCCAAATGCACCCAAATGCGGGTTTTAACGCGTTCTATTGCACGGTTTGTTGCGCGGTGGAAATCTTCACGAGCGGATCAAAATGTTGTCCGAAGTAGTTCGAATGTCCGAAGGAAGTCAGTTCGAATAGCTCTACCGCGCAACAGACGGTTGCGTGGTAGCCACAAAAGACATGTTGCATTCCCCCCGCGCCCGGCCGCGTGCGCGATGGACGCGGCCGGCTCTTGGGGGTATTCTTTGGGCATGTCGCCCGAATGGAACCGGAAATCCATCCTCCAATTTCTTGCCGAGGGTTACACGCTTGGTGAGGCGGCGAGATTGGTGGGTGTTCACCGGCAAACCTTATTGCGCTGGCGGTGGGATGATCCTGAGTTTTCGGAGCAGGTCGAGGATTCGTTGATGAAGGGAAAGGCAGAGCGAACATTTCGGTTGTGGCTACGTCACCCGTTCCGAGGAATGCGCCCCCCGACGGGCATGGGGCATGGTGGGAAACCGATCTTCACTTACGGACTAGAGGCTCGATCCAAAGGCGTTCCGCTCAGATGACCGGGATGATGCCACCCATCATCTTCCTCGACATCGACGGCGTGCTCGTTCCGTTCGGCGACAACGTACCGATGTATCCCGTGTTCCTGCCTCGATGCGTGGAAGCCCTGAAATCCATCCTCAACAGGCTTTCTCCCTCGCTCAATCGAGCACAAATCACGGACACAAGAGCATCCGTGAATTTGCTCGGGCGGCCACGACCACGCTTGTCGGTCGTCTCCGCTGTCTTGTCGATTGCTGGCACGGCGGGATTCATAGCACAGGTGCAAAAATAGTAAAGATCCCCGTATAAACAGCCTACTGTATCGCAAATGACTTTTCACTCACGCGCCAAGCGCAAACCCGTATTCCTACTTCCGATGGCCTCCTAAGCACGCGGAGTGGCAGCAAGATCGGTTGGTGGTGCAAAATCACTTCAAAATCCTCCGATTCAGCGAGATCCGACTTCCCCCCCTGCTGGTGATAGTCTGGAATGCGGTCGCCGACATTTGAGGAAATTCATCCCCGCTCGTTCCCGCGTTCGCTTATGCCGCCCCCAGCGATCTACACCGCCACCCTCACCACCGGTTCCCTCAAGCCGAGGGAAAGCCGCATCGTAGCCGGGCTTTTGTTGGACAACGTGACGGATCCGGAATGGAAGGACGCCATCGAACGTCGGAATGTTTTCCAGTCCCGGGCACCGGGGTCAGCCGTGGTGCTTGCCCGTCTTCTCCGCGCCCGGTTGGAGTGCTTCGACGGTCCGCTTTGGATCATGGTCCGGGATGGAAGCAAGGAGCTGGCGACCCAATGTCTCTTGGCGTGCGCCGTGAAGCACAGCGCCCTCCTCCGGGATTTTATGGATCTCAGCTTGCGGGACGAATACCGGATGTTCCGGCCAACACTGGGCACGGGCGTTTGGTCCGCCTATTTGGAAAATTGCAGCAGCCGCGATCCCGCCATGCCGGATTGGTCCGAGAGCACCCGCAACCGACTCCGCTCCACGGTATTCCAGATCCTTGCCCAAGTCGGCTACCTGACGGACACGACATCGCGTGAAATGAAGCCTGTCAGCATTTCCCCTGACCTGATTGCCTACTTGCGGACCAGTGGGGAAGACCATCTCATCCGCTGCCTCCAACTGCCATGATCGACAAGCTCGAAGACCGCCTGAACCAGATCGTGCCGAGAATCACCTCGGACGGGTTCCTCCGTGGAACCGGCATCGGCAATGAGGTGGCGTTCTACATTTTCGACTACCCGGCGGATGAGGAAATGCGGATGCGCGAGTATTTTACGTTCCTCTCTACCCACCTTGCCAAGAAGCACCCGGAAATGCGGGTTAAGCACGTCAATCTATTCGAGATGGTGATCGAATCCTTGGAGGCGCGGGGCTTCCTTGAAAAGTCCTTTGAGAAACAGAAACGTGACGGCGATCAAGCCCTTCTGAAAACGCTAGCTCCGTTGTTTGACGGCGCGAAGCTATCCGCCGCATTCGCCGAGAAGGTGAACCCAGCCGCGACCGATCTCATCCTGATTTCCGGCATCGGCAGCGTTTATCCCATCGTCCGCACCCACAATCTGCTGTCGGCTCTTCAACCCAAGATGGGCCAGACGCCGCTCGTCGTGTTCTACCCTGGAGTTTACGACGGCCAATACGTCCGCCTCTTCGGCAAACTCAAAGGCCCCTACTACCGCGCTTTCAAGCTCGTTCCCTAAATCATGATTATCCGCGAATTCTTCGAACGTGACATCACCCGCCCGATCAATGGTGTCGTCAAAGCCGACCAGCAGGACGACGCCTCCGTCTGGCGCGAGCTGGACGAGTTTGTCGTTACCCGGGAGCTGGACAAGCACCTCCACCTGTTCATCGGCAACTATCTGGCCGTCACGGATAACCTGAACAAACCCGAATACGCCGGTAAAATCGGAGTTTGGATCTCGGGTTTCTTCGGCTCCGGTAAATCCCACTTCCTCAAGGTGCTGTCCTACGTCATGGGAAATCGCGCCCTTCAAGTGGACGGCAAGGTCAAGCGCACCGCCGAGTTCTTTGAATCGAAGATCAAGGACCCGATGTTTTACGCCGACATCAAGCGGGCCGTTGCTTACCCCACGGATGTCATCCTCTTCAACATCGAGACCAAGTCCGACCACGCCAGCAACCGCGATGCCATCCTTTCGGTTCTGTTGCGGATGCTCAATGAACTCCAAGGCTACTCGGGTCACCCGCCCCACATCGCTCACATGGAGCGGCATCTCGACCAGCGCGGGAAACTAACGGCCTTCCATGATGCCTTCCTCGAAGCCACTGGCAAGGCATGGCACGACGAGCGCGACGCCTTCGATTTCTACCGGGACGAAATGATCGGCGCTCTATCGAAAGCACTCGGGCAGTCCGTCGAAGCCTCGACCAGTTGGTATGACAAGGCGGAGTCCACCTTCTCCCTCACGGTGGAAAACTTCTGCGCGTGGGTGAAGGAGTATCTCGACTCGAAAGGTCCCGACCACCGTCTCCTGTTTTTCGCCGACGAAGTAGGGGCTTTCATCGGCCAGAATTCCCAGTTGATGCTCAATCTCCAGACCATCACGGAATCGCTCGGCACCATCTGCGGTGGGCGTGCCTGGATCATCGTCACCTCGCAGGAGGACATTGACACGGTCATTGGAGAAATGAGCCAGAGCCGGATGAATGACTTCTCCCGGATCACTGCCCGGTTCACCACCCGCATGTCGCTGTCCAGTGCGAACGTGGACGAAGTCATCCGCGCCCGGCTCTTGGCCAAGCGTGAGGTCGCCACCAAATTCCTGGAGTCTCTCTATAACGAAAAGCCCGACATCATCAAAAACCAGCTCACTTTCGGGGCCACTAAGATGAGCATGAAGGGCTACGAAAACGCCGCCGACTTCGCTGCAACCTACCCGTTCATTCCCTATCAATTCCAGCTCCTTCAGAAAGTCTTTGAAGCCATCCGCAAGGCGGGAGCCACCGGGATGCACTTGGCGCGGGGCGAGCGGTCCCTGCTGGATGCGTTCCAGTCAGCCGCCAATCAGATCAACGAATGCCAGCCGGGCGTCCTAGTCCCGCTCTACCGCTTCTATCCGGCCATCGAGAATTTCCTCGATACCGCCGTCAAGCTGACCATCGAGCAGGCAGCAGACAATGGGGCGCTCGACGGCTACGACATCCGCATCCTCGAAGTCCTGTTCCTGATCCGCTACGTGGACGAGGTGAAGGGCAGTGTGGATAACCTCGTCGCGCTCTGCATGGACGAGATCGACGGCGACCGCCTCACCCTGCGCCGGAAAATCGAGGCCAGCTTGCTTCGGTTGGAAAACCAGAATCTCGCCAACCGCAATGGCGACGACTTTTCGTTCTTCACCAACGAAGAGCAGGACGTGAAGCGTCAGATCAAGAACCAGTCGCTCGACTCCGGGGCCGAAGCCAAGTTGCTGGGTGGATTGATTTTCGACGAGGTTCTCAAGGAGCAGCGCAAGCATCGCTACTCGGTCAACAGCAAGGATTTCTCCTTCAACCGCGTCTGCGACGGCCACCCTCACGGTAACCGCGTTGAAAACGCCATCGTCGTCCATGCCGTCACCCCTCTCAATGACGACTACTCCCTCTACGACGCCAGTCGATGCACCTTGGAAAGCACTGCCGGCGGTGGACAACTCATCGTCAAAATCGCCGATCACGAATCCATCGCCAGGGATTGCCGCCTCTACCTTCAAACCGAAGCCTACATCGGCAAGAACAGCGATGGAACCCAGCAATCCTCGACCCAACGGATCTTGCGGGAATTCGCCGAGGATAACCGGACTCGCAAGGGCCGCCTTGTCACCACCATTGCGGACTTAGTTACGAGTGCTGAATACCATGCGAACGGCCAACCCTTTCGGCCCAAGGCGTCGGCTCCGATGGCGGCGTTCGCCGAGGCAATGGAATATCTCATCGGCAACACGTTCGCAAAGATGGGATACCTCAAGCATCTCGTCAGCGAACCGCTGCGGGAGATCCAGTCCGTTCTCCGCGTGAATGACATCGGCCAGCAGACGCTCACCCTCCAGACCGAGGAGGGAAATCCTCAAGCCACCCAGGAGTTGCGCGACTACCTCAGACTGTGCTCCAGCACGAGCAAGCAGGTGGTGCTTCAAGACCTTGTGGAGGACCGATTCTCAAATCGGCCCTATGGCTGGCCATCCTTCGAGACCATCCTCCTGGTCGCGCGTCTCCTTGTCATTGGGGAAATTCACCTGATGCGGGCCGCTGGCAGAATTCCGCTAGATCAAGCTTACGACGAACTCGCCACCACCTCGAAGTGGCGGCAAATCACCGTCATTCAGCGGAAGATCACCGATCCCGCCGAATTACAGAAAGCCCGCAAGCTCGGCCAGGATCTGTTTGGAGCGATGGGGCCTGACAACGAGGAACAACTCGCCACCCATATCCGTGAGAACCTGAAAAGCTGGAGCGATTCCCTGCAGCAATTCAAGGCATTCGCCGATACCGGTAACTACCCCGGCAAGTCGGTCATCGACTCCAACCTTCCGATGCTCACCCAGCTTCTTGCCGAGCCGGATAATTTCAAATTCCTCCAGAGCTTCCTCTCCCGCCGCGACGACCTGTTGGATCTATCCGACGACTACCACGACCTGAGCAACTTCTTCTCCAAGCAACGCCCGCTCTGGGACGAGCTTCGCAAGGCGATGGAGCGGTTCGGCTTGAATGAGATGGAACTCCACCGCAACGCGGATGCCGCTCCCGCGCTCCAGCGGATGAACCAGATCCTGCAATCATCCAGCCCCTATAAGATCATCAGCGAGGTGCGCGGACTCATCGACAAGGTGAATGACATCAACTCCGGCATCGTTTCCGCCCGCCGCGCCAAGGTGTTGGAGGCCGTGGAAAAGGAACGCTCCCAGGCAGTGGCGGAGGTTGAAGCCGCCGGAGTTGCCGGGAGTATGCTCCACGATGTTGAGGTCCGCTACCGGGTCCTTTCCGAGGCGTGCGCGAAACACGACAGCATCGCCCACCTCGATCAAGCCGCCAGCGAGGCCGCCCGGATTTTCGAGTCCACCCTCACCGCCATTGAGGAGGCTGCCAGCAAGCCGCCAACGTCACCGACGCCCACCACCTATCCCAAGCCCAACCTTCCCGGCCCCAAGCCTCGCCATATCGTGCAGGTTGCGTCCCTCCTCAAAAAGCCCTTCATCGAAAATAACGGGGATGCGGAGGAATTCCTCACCAAACTCCGCACCGAGCTGACCAACGCCATTGCCCGGGGCGAGCGCATCCAGCTCAAATGACCCCAGTCTCCAGTATCCGGGCTTCCTGCTTGATCCTCCGCTGTTTCCTCACTAATGTCGCCCCATGAACCAAGCCACGCTGCTGCGGGAATCCCGCTCCAAGCACACGTTGAAGAGCTACGACGCCGCTGTGAAGCAGTTGCACGCTTTCAAGGCGGTTCTACCCATTACCTCGAAGAACTCGGAATCTTCCGGCGCTACGCAGAAGAGCACGCCCTCTTCCTCGAAGACACGCCGCTCGAACTGAGCCGTCCGCCCGACGACGAGGGAAATGAGCATCAGGTCTGGTTCCAGGCGGATTCCGAAACTTACCTCAAGGCCACTTGGCCGGGCTTCTTCGGACTCCTCGTCATTCACCGGCCCCACGAGGAACACAAGGCTTCGCCTATCGACTACTTGGAACGTTGGCATCTCCACAACGAGGTCTTCGGCGATCAAGTCTCCTTCCTTGGTGCGCTCCTGTCGGACTCCGGCCTGCGGCTGCTGATCCGCCAACCCGCCATCGCCGGGACTCCCGCCACCGATGAGGAGATCCGGCGCTTCTTCACCGACTCCGGTTGGAGACCCTTCGTCATTGAGGGAAACGTCGCCTTCTTCGATCCCGAGCGACACCTCGTCATTTCCGACACCCATCGCGGAAACATCATCCTCATGGCCGATGGTCTTCTCGCTCCCATCGACCTCCGTGTCCAAGCTCTCTCCGGCTCCCTCCTCGACACCGTCGCCAAACTCTCTTCCTCCAGTGTTATTTCTGAACACTGAAAACTTTCAACTTTCCCCATGAACCTCACCAAGCTCAAGACCTTCGCGCCCGCCGCACGCACCGCATTCATCGCCGCCGTGACCCGGCGGGCTGCCACTTACGGCATCCATCCGGGGCGGGTCGAGCCGGTGACCGAGAGCGGGGACGTGGCGCTCATCGGCGGTCGGCCATTCCCGCGCACGGATGTGCCGTTGCGGCAGCAACTGCTGACGGTCACCCAGCGCGACGGCTTTGACGCCACCATGGAGGCGATGGCCTACACCTGGTTCAACCGGCTCGTTGCCCTCCGCTTCATGGAGCTGCACGACGGCTATCTCGATCACGGGTATCGGGTGCTGAGTCATCCGCAGGGCAATAGCCTCCCGGAAATCCTCCAGCACGCCGAGCACGTCTCGCTCCGGGGACTCGACCGAGACGAAGTCATCCGCCTCAAGCTGGATGGCAACCGCGACGAGGAACTCTACCGCCTGCTGCTGCTCGCCCAGTGCGCCGAGCTGAACCACATCCTGCCCGATGTCTTCAGCAAGCTGGACGACGCCACCATCCTGCTGCTGCCGGACAATCTCCTGCATTCCGACTCCCTCATCCGTCAGCTCGTCTCCGGCAGCGACGCGGAGGACTGGCAGCAGGTGGAAGTCCTCGGCTGGCTCTACCAGTTCTACATCTCCGAGAAAAAGGACGCTGTCATGGCCCGCAAGAGCGCCGTGCCCACCGCGGACATCCCCGCCGTCACCCAGCTCTTCACCCCGCACTGGATCGTGAGGTATCTGGTCGAAAATTCGCTGGGCAGGCTTTGGATGGATTCGCGGCCGAACTCGCGGTTGATCGACCATATGCCGTATTACATTCGACCAGATACCTCAGGGGATAGGGATGAGGGGGTAGGGGTTAGGGAAGAAGGCTCTTATGAACATACAAAACTACAAAGACCTGATTGTATGGCAGAAAGCCATGGACTTGGCGGAGGAAATCCATCGCCTGAGCAAAGCCTTCCCACGGGAGGAACTCTACGGGCTGACCAGCCAAATTCGGCGGGCAGCGGTGTCGGTGCCCTCGAACATCGCGGAGGGTCATGCGAGACAATCGACAGCCGAGTTCAGGAACTTCCTCTCGATCTCCCTAGGATCACTAGCGGAAGTGGACACCCAGCAACTGCTGGCCCAGCGATTCGAGTATCTCACTCCCGCGCAAGCCACGAAAGCCACCCAACTGATGGAGGAAATCGCCAAAATGCTCCACTCTCTGCGCAACAAACTCTCTCCCTAACCCCTAACCCCTCCTCCCTAACCCCTAGCCCACTGAGGGTCAACAAGCCGGAAGAAATCCGGCTTGTTGATCCCGCAGTGGGCTCCGGGCACATGCTCACCTACGCCTTCGACCTGCTCACCCTCATCTACGAGGAGGAAGGCTACGCGCCCACCGAGATCCCCGCCCTCATCCTGCGACACAATCTGCACGGGCTGGAGATCTGCCCCCGCGCCGCCCAGCTCGCCGAGCTGGCCCTCGTCTTCAAGGCCCGGGAAAAGTCCCGTCGCTTCTTCCAGCCGGAACACCTCGTCCGGCCCCGCATCATCGAGCTGCGCGACGTGCGCTTCGCAGAAAACGAGCTGCGCGACTACATCCGTGCCCTCGGGCTGGGCGACCTCTTCCATCAGCCCGTGCTCAAGCTGCTCCACCAGTTCGAGGAGGCGAAGAACTTCGGCTCGCTCATCCAGCCGTGCCTCGACGAACGGGCCATCGCCGACCTCCGCCGCGCCATCGAGGCGAAGGACCTCGGCGGCCAGCTCTTCCTGCGCGAGACGCACCTCAAAGTCCTGCG
>JANXMQ010000095.1 GCA_025354565.1 Akkermansiaceae bacterium | reverse complement strand
TTCAGGAGGCACTACCAATTCGAGCTTGGCTGCGGCCTCTGAGCTGATTCCCGGGAGGCTTAGTTCCGCGTTGGTATTGGTTTCCCCCACGCCTACGGCTGCCCAATCGTCTGCATCCGTATCGTCCCAGCCTTCGGCGATTCCGATTTCCAAATTGATTTGGAACTCCGCCGGGACAATCGTGTAGTAGCCGTTTTTCCGGCCATTCCTCTGGGTGGGGTCGATTTCCCAGGACTGACTCGTCTCCTCCTTGAGAGTGTTTTGGAATACATCCATACAAATAAGTTTCAGAGAGAAGCTGCGCAAGTAGCACCATTTGCCCGTGTGATACAGCGAAAATCCCAAGTTTTTAGGATTATCGCTTCGGAGCCTCGATCCAGCTACGAATACGTGATTTTTGCCGATTGTTCCCTTTCCACCCATCGGGAAATCGGCTATAAGCACGCCATGAAATTAAGGTTCATGCACATTTTCCTAGCAATCGCCGCCTGCGGAACCACCGGCGTGCTGGCCCAAGTCGCTGTTCCGCCGCCTTCGAGTCCGCGCTTGCCGCTGTCCACCGTGTTTCAAGGTGAGTCGAAATTTCAAGCCATCGTCGCCAAGGCGGAGCGCGAGAACTGGCGCAGCCTGCCCCTCGGTGAGCGGACGATCCGGGTCGCCCGCGAGTTGATCGGCACGCCGTATCAGAATTACTCGTTGGAAGTCGATGACCGGATCGAATCCCCGGTGGCGAACCTCAAGGCGGTGGATTGCTGGACTTATTATGAAAACTCGCTGGCCATCGCCCGGATGCTCCACTTCAAGCCCGCGCCATATAAGCCGCAGGACATGCTGCACATGGTGGAAATCGAGCGCTATCGGAACGGCGTCTGCACCGGCAGTTATCTGAGCCGGATGCATCAGTTAGAGGAAGTTTTCTATGATAACCAGCGCCGGGGCTACGCGACTAACATCACCTCGCGGATTCCAGGAGCCGTTAGAATGCACCGCGAGATTCATGAAATGACGACGCAATGGAAGGCTTACCGCTACCTGCGGTCCAATCCGTCATTGATCGAGCCGATGGGGAAGATCGAGGCCCAAGTTTCCAATCTACCAGTCTATCAGGTGCCGAAATCCAAGGTGCGGGATGCCGAGAAATACCTGCAAAACGGCGACATTTGCGCGATCACCACCAGTGAAACCGACAGCTACACTTCGCACGTCGGGATGATTGTGAGGGTGAAAGACCGGGCCTATTTCACCCACGCCACCTCAGACCACGACAAGGGCCGCATGGTCATCATCGACCGGCCCATCACCGACTATGTCAATGCGGCGGCGAAGCATACCGGCATCATCATCTGCCGCCCTAACGACTTGCCGCAGTCGCCCCTGTGGCAATCCAACGTGGCCAAGCAGTAACGCTAACACACCGCGCTGGCCGACTGACATGCGATCTGAAGCGATGAAATTTCCCCTAGCCGCGTGCGTGGCGCTCACTCTGGTGAGCTGTTTCCGGGCAGCGCCGGTGGCAACGACCACGCCGGTGAAGATCAAGAGGATTCCCCCGGTCGTGTCGCCAACCCCGGTGCCTTCGATCCCCGCCATTGCAACCCGCGCGACGGTGGAGGAAATTTCCGGAATCACCTTCGAGGGCGTGGCCTTCGACTCACGCAACCAGCGTCTTGTGGTGGCCGATCAAGCGCATGGCCCCGGCAGCCAATACGCCGATGCCGCCGCCGCCGCACGAGTGCTCGGCGGCAGTGCCGCTGTAAACGCCGGATTTTTCACCCCGGAAGGCGCACCGCTCGGGCTGCTTGTCAACTCGGGGAAAACCGCTGGCGCGTGGAACAGCTCCTCGTCGCTGGGTGGCGGAGTTTGGTATGAAACTCCCTCCGGCACTTCGGCCATTGCCCGCCGGGAAGCCCTCGGTCGCAAGGCGGCAACTGCCACCCGCGAGTGCCTGCAAGCGGGACCGCTATTGGTCGAAAACGGCCACCCCGTCGGCGGACTTGAAGCGACCAAAACCAGCGCCCGCACGGTCATCTTGTGGGACGGCGGCACGCGCTGGTGGCTCGGCCACGGCACGGCCTGCACCTTGGCCAGCCTCGGGCAAGCACTGGCCACCGGCCAACCCGCAGGCTGGCCAGTCAAACAGGCGCTCAATCTGGATGGCGGCAGATCAGCCGACTTGTGGGTTTCCGAGAGCGTCCCCGGCGGTCCTGTTTCGCGCCGTCCGCCGTGGAATCGACCTGTGAGGAATTTCCTCGTGCTCGTGGCAAGATGAGCGCCCGGTGCCAATCATCCGGTGTGAGCGGGTGGGAATTTTTTGACTGGCGAAATGAATTTCGCAGTCCGTTAATGATGGGCACATGGCCGCTGATAATTTGACCCGAACTTGCGCCGCGATCTTGGTGGCGGCGGGATCGAGCCAGCGGATGGGCTTCGATAAACTGGCCGCGCCGCTGGGCGGAATGCCGGTATTACGGCAAACGTTGGAGGCTTTCATGGCGGCGGATTCCATCGCGGAGGTGGTGATCGTCTGCCCACCTGAGCGCTGGGAATTGCTGGGCGGGGATGGGTTTCCCAAACCGGTGACACGGGTGGACGGCGGTGCGGCGCGGCAGGATTCGGTGGTGGCCGGACTGGCGGCGGTGTCGGCGTGGGCAGGCTTCGTGGCGGTGCATGACGGTGCCCGACCGTTGGTTTCTCCGGCGGACATCGACCGCTGCGTGGCGGCTGCTAGAGTGTATCGGGCTGCGGCTTTGACGCGGCGGGTGACGGAAACCTTGAAGCGATCCGATGCTGAAAATTTCAGCGCGGAGGCTATCTCCCGCGAACAATTGTGGTTCATGGAGACGCCGCAGGTTTTTGAAATCGCCCTGCTGCTAGAGGCTTATGCGGCGGTGGCGGCACGCGGATTGGCGGTGACGGATGAGGTTTCGGCACTGGAGGTCATCGGGGTGAAGGTGAAATTCATCGAGTCCACCGGGCCGAATTTAAAGATCACGACGCCGGCAGATCTCGCGCTGGCGGCGGCGATGTTAGAAGCGCTTCAACCCCGATCATGAGCAAGGCAATTTACGAATGGCGGCAGCTTCCTAACGGCCCCCGTCTGGCGGTCGCGACTCTGGCGGATTCCGAGTGTGCGGCGCTGTCGATCTATATCCCGGCAGGCAGTCGGGATGAGGTGGGTTTTCCGATGGGGCTGGCGCACTTCGTCGAGCACATGGTTTTCAAAGGAACGGCACGGAGGAGTGCGCGCGACCTGAGCTTTGAGATCGAGAATGCGGGCGGCCAACTCAACGCCGGCACCTCGGAAGATCAAACGGTTTACGAAGGCCGGGGCGAGGCGGATCTGATGCCGGTGCTGGCGGACGTGCTGGCGGATATGGTCTGGCACGCGACGTTTCCCGAGAGTGAAATCAGTCTGGAACGCGAGGTGATCGGCGAGGAAATCACGATGTATAGGGAGTCGCCCGCGGATCACATCGGCGATCTGATTTCCGGTGCGCTGTGGGCGGAGCATCCGTTAGGAAATCCGATTTCCGGGTCGCTGGAATCCATCGCGGAGATCCAGCGCGACACTTTGTTAGCATTCCGTAACCGCCACCATTTCCGCAGTGATGTCGTGATCGCGGCGGCGGGGCCATTCACGTTGGAGGAAATTCTAGCAATGCTCCAGCCCCACCTGCCGACGGGTTTTCATGCGGGCGGGCAGGCGCTGCCATTCGACCGTACCCAAGCGCGGGCGGGTTCCGTGGCCGACACGCGGGAGACCGATCAACTCCAGCTCGCGCTCGCCTGGCACACGCCCGGTCGCCACGCGGAATCGCGGCACGCCCTGCGGATGTTGAGCATGATGTTAGGCGAAACTGCTAGCTCGCGGCTGTTTCTCGAACTCCGCGAGGAACGTGGCTTATGCTATCAGATCAGCAGCGACGTGACGTTTTTTGAGGAGACCGGAGCCTTCGAAATCAGCGCCGGTCTGGACCCGGAATCGCGTGAGGAAGCGCTGGCCTGTATCCACCGGGAAATCGCCGACCTGGTACAAAACGGCCCGCGCGCCGGCGAGTTGGATCGGGCGAAACGGCTGACGATTGCGCAGAGCAAACTGGCTTTTGAAACCACCGGTTCGCACGCCGCATGGGCGGGTGAAGGCCTGCTCGACCACGGTGACATCCCCTGCCCGGCCGCATGGCGGGCCAAGATCATGGCCGTCACCGACGCCGACGTGCAAGTCGCGGCGCGTGAGGTTTTCTTGGATCGACAGCCATCAATGGCGGAGATTGGTGAGGCGGCGGGGTGAGGGTAATTTCACGCTGGGATTGCGGCGGGGACAGGATGGTGCATGGTGGCCGAGATGACGTTGCTAGTGGACCAGAGGGGTAGAGGCTTGCGGGATTTGCGGATTTCGGTGACGGATCGGTGCAATTTCCGCTGCCGGTATTGCATGCCGGCGGAGGTATTCGGGCCGGGATATGCGTTCATGGCCCGCGAGGAACTGCTGACGTTTGAGGAAATCGTGACCTTGGTTAGAGCGCTGGTGCCATTGGGGATCGGGAAAATCCGGCTGACAGGCGGCGAGCCATTGTTGCGCCAGGGACTGGCGGATCTGGTCGCGATGCTGGCGGCGGTGACGGGCGTGAATGACATCGCGCTGACCACGAATGGAGTGCTGTTAGCCCATCACGCAGAGGCGCTGGCGCTTGCGGGCCTGAACCGGGTGACGGTGAGCCTGGATGCGCTGGACGGTGAGATTTTTGCGAAGATGAATGGCGTGGGGGCCAAGGTGGAGCGGGTGCTGGCAGGCATCCAAGCGGCGCAGGCCTTCGGGCTGCCGGTGAAAGTGAACGCCGTCATCCAGCGCGGGGTGAATGATGCGGAAATCCTGCCCCTAGCCCGTTGGGCCAAGGCGGTCGGGGTGGATCTGCGCTACATCGAATACATGGATGTCGGGGAAACAAACGGCTGGCGAATGCCGGAGGTGGTGAGTGGGTTGGAAATTTTATCACAATTGCAACAGGAGTTTGCCTTGGTGGCTCGTGAACCGGCCTATCGCGGGGAAGTGGCGGCGCACTGGCGGCACGCGGACGGGACGGCCGAGGTAGGCATCATCCGTTCGGTGACGGTGCCTTTCTGCGGGGATTGCCAACGCTTGCGACTTTCGGCGGACGGGAAAATCTTCACCTGTCTGTTCGCTGCGAAAGGGCATGATCTACGGCGGATTCTGCGGAGTGGAGCGGATGAAACCGAGCTGGCGAAAACCGTTCGGAACGTCTGGCAGGCACGCGAGGACAACTACTCGGAAGAGCGCGGGCGGCTCGTCCGACCCAAGGCTGAGATGAGCTATCTCGGCGGCTAGGCTTAGCTCCTGCCGTCTTGACAGCTCGAGCAGGCGGGTTCATTTTGCGGTTCAAGTCGCAACGTCCCGCAAGATTACTTGAATCTTCCCGTAACGTAGGCCCGCTTGAATTTCAAAACCAAACCTAATATGAATTGTCTCCGCTCCACCCTAGTGATGATTACCGCATGTGGCTCCGTCATGGCCGCAGATACCGGATCCGATCTGCCGAATGGCAAGAACCTACACCTCCATGAAGGCGGTGCGACCAAACAAATCTCGGTTACCACCGAAGCGGAAGCCGCACCCAATACGCTGACAGACGCGGAGAAGGCCGCCGGTTGGCACTTGTTGTGGGATGGAAAAACCAGCGAAGGCTGGCGCAGCGCACGTCACCCGGAGTTTCCCAAGGAAGGCTGGACGATGCAGAATGGCATTCTCATTATCCATGAATCCGGTGGTGCCGAGTCTGCGGCAGCGGGCGACATCATCACCAAGGAGGTGTATTCGGAATTCGAGCTAAGCGTCGATTTCAAAATCACTCCCGGCGCGAACAGCGGCATCAAGTTGTTTGTTGATCCGGATTTGAACAAAGGGGCGGGTTCGTCCATTGGCGCTGAGTTTCAAATTCTCGACGACGAGCGTCACCCGGATGCGAAGTTGGGCGAAAATGGCGACCGCACGATCGGCTCGCTCTATGACATGATCCCCGCGCCTAAGACGAAAAAGGTCAAGCCCATCGGCGAGTGGAACAACGCGCGCATCCTCTCCGAGGGCAAGCACGTCACCTTCTGGTTGAACGGAGAAAAAACGGTGGAGTTCGAACGCGGCACGAAGGAGTGGCGCGAACTCGTTGCGAAGAGCAAATACAAGGTCTGGCCCAATTTCGGTGAAATGCCCGCCGGCCATATCCTGCTACAGGATCATGGCAATCAGGTGTTCTTCAAAAACATCAAGATCCGCGATTTCTCGAAGCGATAAGCTGATTTCTTTAGCGCGGCACGGGCTTACACGCCCGTGCCGCATTTTTTTACCCAGATGACACCGGGACAGCAGGGTTAATCAGAAATTGTCACTGTCGCGGTGGCCGGAGTGCCGACGTTATAGACGAATGGGGAACTGTCCGGCTGGATGGTGACGATGACGGTTTCATTCCCCTCCACGATATTGTCCGCATAGGGGGTGACGACTGCGGTGGCGGTAGTGCTGCCAGCGGGGATGGTGACGGAGCCGCCGAGACCGGAATAGTCACTGAATTGGCTGGCGGTGCCGCTGACTGAGAAGGAGACATAGAGCGGTACATTCAGGCTGCCGCCGGTGCGGGTGAAGGTGAAGGTGCCGGTATTCACGGTGGTACCCGGCTCGACGGCTGTCGGGTCTGTGGCGACGACGGTGACGACGGGTTTCACGGTGTCATCATCCGCGATGAACACGGTGGCGGTGTTTTGTGCGCCGACGTCGTAGATGTTGCTTGGGTCCGGGCTGAGGGTGACAATCGCGGTTTCCGTGCCCTCGATGAGGAGGTCGTCATAGGGGGTGAGGGTGGCCGTGGCGGTAGTGCTACCGGCGGGGATAGTGACGCTGCTATAAACGCCAGAGTAATCATTGAAAGGGCTTGCGGTGCCAGTAGTGGCATAGGTGATGTACAGGGGCACGTTGAGACTGCCGCCGGTGCGGGTAAAAGTGAAAGTTCCGGTACTGGTGCCAGCCTCTGAAGCATTGGCATCGGTGGCAGCGACGGTGACGACGGGCCTCACGGTATCGTCATCCGCTATAGTAACCGTGGCGATGCTGGGGCTGCCGACGGTGTAGAGACTGTTGGGGTCCGGGCTGAGGGTGAGGATCGCGGTTTCCGGACCTTCGATGAGGAGATCATCATAAACCGTGAGAGTGGCGGTGGCGGTGCTGCTACCGGCGGGGATGGAAATGCTGCTATAAACGCCGGAGTAATCATTGAAAGGGTCGGCGGTACCGGACATGGCATAGGTGACGTAAAGGGTGACGGAGAGGTCCCCGCCGGTGCGAGTGAAGGTGTAGGTGCCGGTGTTGGTGCCCGCCTCCGAGGCATTGGCATCGGTGGCAGCGACGGTCACGACGGGTTTTACGCTGTCGTTGTCTGCGATGGTGACAGTGGCGACATTGGGACTGCCGACGTTATAAAGCGGGTCTGTGCTAAGGGTAAGGATCGCTGTTTCCGAACCTTCGATAAGTAGGTCATCCGAAACCGTTAGGGTAGCTGTCGCAGAAATGCTGCCCGCAGGAATGGTGATGCTACTATAGACCCCGGTGTAATCATTAAAGGCACTGGCAGTTCCGCTCATGACATAACTGACGTATAGGGCAACTGAAGTATCGCCGCCGGTGCGGGTGAAGGTGAAAGTGCCGGTGTCTGTACCTGGCTCGGAGGCATTCGGGTCACTAGCGACCACGGTGACGGTGGGCTTCACGCCGTCATTGTCGGCAATGGAGATGGTGGCGGTATTGGGGGTGCCGATGGTGTAAATGGGATCGGTGGCGAGGGTGACGATCGCCGTTTCCGTACCCTCGACGATTAGATCGTCGTAGGGGGTGAGAGTGGCGGTGGCGGTGGTGGCACCTGCGGGAATGATGACGGAACTGCCGAGGCCGGAGTAGTCAGTGCCAGACGTGGCGGTGCCGCTGACGGTGAACGAGACGTAGAGCGCCACATTCAAGCTGCCGCCGGTGCGTGTGAAGGTGTAGGTGCCGGGATCGAGTCCGGTTTCCGAGGCACTGGGATCCGTAGCAACGACGGTGACGGTGGGTTTCACCGTGTCGTCATCAGCAATGGTAACGGTGGCGGTTTTGGGCGTGCCGATGGTGTAGGCGGCGTCAGCCACCAGGGTGACAGTCGCGGTTTCGCTACCCTCAATGAGCAGGTCGTCATAGGGAGTGACGGTGGCGACCGCACTAGCGCTACCCGCAGGGATGGTGAAGGTGCTGCCGAGGCCGGAGTAATCCACGCCATTCGTGGCTGTGCCAGACACCGTGCAACTGATGGAAAGCGAGCTAGCAGTGCTGCCAGTGCGGGTGAAGGTGATTTGTCCCGACTGTGGGCCGGCCTCCGAGGCATTCGGGACGGTGGCCTGGACAGTGACGGTAGCCCCGGATGCCGGCTCATTGTCCAGAATCGATACGGTAGCACTGTTAGGGTTTCCGACTGCGTATCCGGTCCCAGCGGCTAAGGTAAAGATGACAGTTTCCGTGCCTTCGACGAGAGTGTCATCCAGCGGGGAAATCACGCGGTCCACGGTGGTGCTGCCGATGGCGAAGGTGACGGCAGTTCCCACGGTGCTGTAGTCCGCCCCATTGGTGGCAGTGCCGCCTATGGTGTAGGTGACCGTCAAAGGCTGGGTGGTGCCGCCGGTACGGGTGAAGCGGAAGGAGGCGGTGTTGGTGCCGGGTTCCGAACCGATGGCATCTAACGGAGCTACGGTGACGACGGGGGGAACTTCATTGTCGGCAATGGTGACGGTGGCGGAGGACGGGGTGCCAAGACTGTAGAGTGTGCTCGTTGAGAGAGCGGCAACGACAGTTTCGGAACCCTCGTAAATCGTGTCATCGAGCGGTGTGACGGTGATGTCTGCGGTGCTGCTGCCAGCGGGGATGATGACAGAGGTGCCGATAGCCGTGTAGTCCACGCCAGAGGTTGCCGTGCCGCCGACCGTGAAATTCACCGTCAACGGGCCGACGGTACTGGTATTCCGTGTGACTCTGAATTTCCCGGTATCGGTGCCGGGTTCTGAGGCGCTCGCGTCCACCGCTTGGATCGTCACGGCAGGTTTGATCTCATTATCAATAATGGTTACGGTGGCGGCCTTGGGCGAACCCACCGTGTAGTTGTTGGAAGTCGCAGCGATCGTCATGACCACGGTTTCATCCCCTTCCCAAATTAAATCGTCGATGGGTGAAATGGTGAGGGTCGTGCTGACACTGTTGGCGGGAATCGTGACCGAGGTAGGAGTTAGATTATAATCAACACCGTTGGTCGCGGTCCCGCTGGTAGTAAGATTGACGACGAGGGCTTTCGCTGGGTTGCCGGTGCGGGAAATGGTAAAGGTGCCGGTGTCCGTGCCAGGTTCCGCAGCGGTGGGATCGGTGGCCGTGATGGTGACAACAGGATTACCGATCTTGGTGACGAAGGCATCCGCAACTCCGCCATAGGTATTCTGTAACGGCAAATAGCGCGGATAGTTGGCGGAGACGGTATAGCCTGCAATGTAGGAAACTAGGGTGCTATCTACAGCGATAGCGTTGGCATAATCAATCCCGTTTCCACCGACAAACGTGGAATAAATCAGGGAGTTACCTGCTGCGGTAAAACGGGCGACGAAGGCATCACCGCCCCCGCCATTGGCAGTTTGCGATGGTCGGACCGAGGGGAAATCCAGCGAGGCGGTGTAACCGGTGACGTGCGCGGCATTTCCGGCATCGACAGCAATGCCGGTTCCGAAATCGAGATTGGCACCGCCGAAGCAAGTGGAGTAAACCAGTGCTGTCCCTGAGGGATTAAGCTTTGTCACAAAAGCATCGCCGCCCGTGTGAATAACCGATTGATATGGACTCACCATCGGAAAATCACTGGATTCGGTTTCGCCGGTCACATAGGCGTTGCCCGCCGTATCCACTGCGATAGCGTATGCCTTCTCTGCCCGACTGCCGCCTAGCAGAGTTGAATATAAATAAGATGTCCCAGCCGGATTTAATTTAGCGACAAACGCATCACCCGCACCTTTGTAGGTAGCATCGAATGCTCCAGAAGTCAGCGGAAAATCCCGCGATTCAGTCTCACCGGCGACATAGACATTCCCCGCCGTATCCATTGCCAAACCGTAAATCGCATCCGCACCGCTACCGCCGATATATACATTATAAGTAAACGCTGTACCGGCGGCGGTGAACTTAACTGCGAAGCCGTCCGAGTTATTGCGGCTCGGAATTTCCCGCGTGCCACCGATGCAGGCGACTCCCGCGCTGTTCACCGCAACCGCGCTCGCTGCATCGTAGCCGGTATCGCCGAAATAGGTAGAATACACCAATGATGCTCCGCCTGGTGCCAGCTTCGCGAGAAAGGCATCTCCGCCCCCGGCATTCGTGGGCTGCACCGCGCTCTTGAGCGGGAAATTGGTTGAGTATGTCACGCCTGCGACGTACGCGGCACCGGTTCCGTCAACGGCAATCGCACTGCCCTCATCATAGCCGTTACCACCAAGATAAGTACAATAAACCAAGGCGCTGCCGGCGGGGTTGAGTTTCGCAACGAAAACATCCCCATCCACGCTCTTGCCGGACTGCAGTGCAGCAGCGGTTGGGAAATTGGTGGAAAATGTGACGCCGGTGACATAAGCACCACCCGTCGAATCCACCGCAACTCCATAAGCCTCGTCGTAATCACTGCCGCCGAGAAACGTCGAATAATAAAGCACCGGGTCGATCACCAGCGGATGACTGGAGTCATAGCTTCCAAGCGTGAAGCCCACCCTGTTAGTTCCGCGTAATTCATAATCCACCGTCACCTCCCTGCGACCCGAAGACAGATTCTGATAGGCAATAGCTTTCGGCATCCGTAGCAAACCGGCTTTTGTTTGCAAATTGAGATCACCGGCAGCGTTGACTTCCATTTTGTCCATACCGCTGACCGCCCACTCGATGACTTTCGGATCTGATCCCGGCGCGATGACGAAATCATGTTCCAATTGCCGCCGGTCACCATGATAGATCACATCCACCCCCGGATAGATCGACCGATATTCCAGCTTGGCATAACCCGGCACCTTAAGATGCCAGCCACCCGGATCACTGCCATGTATATAATTCGTCTCGCCTTCCAGTGGCGCGGAAAAGTGCTTTTCCGCCGTCGGATCGGCACCACTCAGCGTAAAATGAAGCATGGTAACGGACATCCCCTCCCCTTCGCCCCGTGCCTTGTTGCGCTGCGTATGCCCAACGCCCCGCACCGGAGAATCACCTCGTGCCTCAGCCGCCCGCAAAGCGATCATCATTTCGTCACCAGAAACATAGACAGCGTAACCCGGCCCGCGTGCCAGCGAATCAAAACGCTCAGGAGTCTGACCCATATTTTGCTCGAATCTCAGCGGCAATTCACCAAACCGCGCCACCGCTGCGGGTCGTGCCCCGGACTCGTTTTCCTCATGCGGGACGGGACTCGCCAGGAGTGGGACAGCCAATGCCAGCAAAAACGCCCCCCCAAAACGAATGTGCCCACGCGCTCTGGACTTGAAAAACGCAGGAAGTGGATTGATCGGGATATTCATGGCTCGCGGTAATTGTAATTTTAGAACGCCCACCCATTTTAAGTGGCAAGCTGGGGAATCTCTTAAAAAAATCTGCCCCATGTCAACCCCATTTTCCCGTGGATTCTCCCACGGCGATTCGCGCGGCATTTCTGGCATTCGCTCTGCTTGTAGAGATCGGTGGATCAGCTCTTTCCGCTACTCCGCAGCATGCCGGTGCCCGCATTCTCAGTGTTCTAATCACACCAATCTAACTTCACGACGGCTCTGCTAAACACCGCCACCCCATCCACCCAGATGTCGAAGCTCGACATCGACTGTTCCATAGACGTTTCCATTTTACCCTAATCTGAATCAGATCCATTCATGAAACCAAAATTCTCTTGCAGTTGGCCGCTTTTCCCCACCGCCCTCGTCCTCGCTTTCACGTCGATGCTAAATGGTCTCCAAGCCGCTAGCGATACCTGGGGCGCAAATGCAAATACCGCTTGGTACACGGTCACCAACTGGGCCAGCGGAACGGCCTTCCCCGGACTCCAAGGCGTAGCAGCTTCCAATACCGACACCGCCACTTTCACGGGCACCTATACGGGCACCACGCCCGGCATCAACATGGCAACCGCCAGCTTGAACTTGGGTGCCATCTCCATTGATAGCACGCGCATCACGGCTTTGAATATCGGCGATAGCTCGGCGACCGCTGGCGTCCTTCGTCTTTATGGAGCCACTGTGAACAGCGTGCCCAATGTCATCATCCGCAACAACAGTGTCGGCCTTTTCACTCTTCAGGCTGCGCAGGCCGGCACCATGGGCGTGGTCCTGAGTAACGCGACCCAAAATATCGTCAATATTGATGGCGCCGGGGGCGTGACGATCAGTTCCATTATTTCAGGAACTGGGCCACTCACCAAGGCCGGTGCCGGCACGGGAGTTCTTACTCTCTCCGGCACCAACACCTACTCCGGCGGATCGACGATCTCCAGCGGGACGCTGACCTTCCTCAATACCAACGCCAAGGCAGCTTCCGGCACCCACGCCTTCGCCGCAGGCACGACGCTTGGTCTGGGCGTCGCCACTTCCGGCGCCTTCTATACCTCCGCTGATCTCGACAATGCCTTTTCCGGCAGCATGACGGGAAACCTCAGCAATGTCACCGTCGCACCCACCACCAACGTCGGAATTGACACCACGAATGCGAGTTTCACCTACGCCTCATCCGTGGGCAGTTCCACCCAAGGCTTGGTGAAACTCGGAGTCAACACGCTCACTCTCTCCGGAACGAGCGCATACACCGGTCCAACCACCGTCACCAACGGCACGCTGAGCATCAATAGCATCAAAGACGTCAGCGGAGGAAGCAGCGCTGTCGGTGCCCCGACTACGGCCGCCAACGGAACCATCGCCATCGGTTCCATCGCCAATACAGGGACGCTCGTCTATAACGGATCTGCCAACAACACCAACCGGGTGCTCGACCTTGCAGGCTCCTCTGGCGGGGTGACTCTCGATCAGTCCAGTGCCTCTGGCTTGTTGAAATTCACCTCCGCCTTCACCGCATCCGGCAATGGTGGCAAAACCCTGACCTTGCAAGGCTCCACAGCCGGCACCGGTGAAATCGCCGGTGCAATCGTCAACAACGGAACCGTCGCCACGCCGACACTCGCCGTCGCCTACGCCGCAGCGGCCACATCCATCACACTGTCCACTACAGTTGGTTATTCCATAGGCTCTCGGATCACTGGAACTGGTATTACAAATTTCACAACTATCACCGCGATCAACACCTCCACCAATGCGATCACGCTTAGCACCGCTACCACCGGGGCCGGCACCTTGGGCCAGACGATGACCATAAGCGCCATCACCTCACTCACCAAAGCGGGCACTGGCACTTGGACACTTTCTGGCACCAACACCTTTACTGGCACTACCACCGTCTCTGCGGGCGTCTTGGTCCTCGGTAGTGCCAACGCCCTTTCCGGCGGCATTGCGACCACCGGCGGCACCGGGGCTTTAAGCTTCAATGGTGGCGTGCTCGGTCTTGGCAGCGGTGACTTCACTCGCAGCTACAGCGGTATCACGGCTGGCGTGGTTGGGCAATTCGCCGTCTTGGGTAACACCGGCCCTTGGTGGGCGGCTTACGGTGCGGATCGCATCGTAAATGTCGGCGGCGCAGGTGCCACCATGTCGACCTTCAATGGTAAGCCAACGAATTTCGGAGCTGCTGACGCCACCAACATGGTGACTTTTGTGAACGGTTTATCGATGACTACCGCTCCCCGCCCAATCAATGTGATTCGCGGCACGACTCCGGGAGGGGTGGATGCACGACTCACCGGCGTGTTTACGGAGACTGCCAACGCCCGGGTAGGTCTGGTCAAGACCGGCAACGGCACTCTAGCTCTTACTGGGTCGAGCACTTTTAGTGGCAACGTTCAGGTCAATTCGGGTATCGTCATCGTTAATACCCTCAACAATGTTGGCAACAATAGTCCGCTTGGAACGGGGGCGGGTGGTTCCAGCTTTGCCCTTAGTGGAGGCACTTTCCAGTATGCTCCAGTCGCTGCGTTAGGCGGCGCGGCAACCTCCACCGACCGCAACTTCGCCCTCCTTTCGTCCAGTACGCTTGATGCTTCCGGCACGGGTGCGGTGGTTTTCAATGCTCCTGTAGGAGGCATCGTTTCGCCGGATGTGACCGGTGCTTTCACCGCGACGGGAACCGACAAGAACCTGACCTTTGGCAGCCTCGCCGCCCTGAACAACCTCGCCGTCGGCATGCCAGTCACCGGCACGGGCATTCCTGCCGGTGCTACAATCTCTGCGATCAACGGCACCACCAACTCGGTCACTCTGACAGCATCGGCCAACGTCACCGCTGGCAGCGGCGTTATAGCGTCCTTCGGCACGCCGACGGCCCGCACCCTCACATTAACCGGCACTAACACCGGTGCCAACACGCTTGCTGGCGTTCTCCAAGACTCGTCGGCCGCTGGGGCTGGCGTAATCAGCCTCACCAAGGCTGGCGGCGGTAGCTGGACTCTCTCCGGACTCAACACGATGACCGGAAATATCGTCGTCAATGGCGGCACCCTGGTGGCTTCGGTTTCCACCCCCAACAACACGGCCTCAGCCACGGCCTTGGGAGCCGCCACCAGCACATCGCGGACGATCACAGTCAATACCCTCTCAACGCTCGAATTCGACGCCGGAAACGTTCTCACTCACAACTTCGGCTCCAGCACACTTCCCACGCTGCTCATCACGGGCGGCACTTTGACCAACGGCGGTGCGGCGACCAACAACGCGCTCGGTGCCTTGACCCTAACCGGCGGCACCCTCGCGGCAACCGTCGGCAGCGGTAGTGGCTACGGCTCTTGGAATCTCAACGGCACCGTCACTTCCACCGGAACTTCCCTCATCACTTCGTCCGCCAGCGTCCCAATGGCGCTCAGTGCCGATTCTGGAAACAGCAACACCACCACCTTTGACGTCCAATCCGGCACGCTCACCGCCTCCGCCGCGCTGGGCCAGGTCAAACTCGCCAGCCCCGACCCTGACGATAGAATCAGTGGCCTCACCAAGATCGGCACAGGCACCCTGATCCTTTCTGGCAACAACACCTTCACCGGCGGCGTCACCCTCGCTGCGGGCACCCTGCAATTAGGCAATGCCGGTGCGCTTAATAGCACCGTTAGTTCGGAAAACGCCGTAACCTTCGGCTCCAGCACCACCGGCACCCTTGCCCTAGCCGGCAACAGTGTGACGGTGGCCAACCTCACCGGCAGCGTTACCGGACCCGTCGTCCAGAACGCCAATGGTGCTTCCGTCAGTAATGCCATCCTCAAGGTCGGCAATTCCACCAACGCCAGCGGCACATTTGCAGGCACCCTTCAAGACGGCACCGGCGGCGGCACTCTGGCACTCACCAAGGCTGGCACCGGCACGCTCACCCTCACCGGCGCTAACACCTACACCGGCGCCACCACGGTTTCTTTCGGCACCCTTGCGCTCCTTGGCGGCAGCCTCGCCTCGGCCGTCACCGTGAGTTCCGGCGCCTCACTTGCATTCACCCTCGGCTCGCCCACCACCTCCACCAGCACCTTCGACCTCAGCGCCGGCACTATTAAAATCGCCGGCACGCCGACACTTCCCAGCTACCCGCTCATCACCTCCTCTGCGGGCATCATCGGCACTCCCACCCTCGACACCACGATCGCCGGATACACCCTTCAAGTCAGTGGAAACGCGCTCAACCTCGTGGTCAGCGGAACGCCCTATTCCCTCTGGGCCACCTCTAAAGGCCTCACCGGCACAACCGGTTCAGCCACCGACCCCGCGAAATCCGCAGACCCAGATGGCGATGGCGTGAACAACCTCGCCGAGTTCGCCTTCAACGGCGATCCGCTCAGCGGCTCTAACAACGGTCTCCATGCCCTCTTGATCCAAGACACCACCGGCTCCCCGGCCGGAAACGAGCTCACCTACATCGTCGCCGTGCGTAGTGGAGCCACCTTCACCACCGTCAGCCTCGACCAAACCAACACCACCGCCGTCGATGGACTGTTCTACACCGTGCAAGGCTCAGTGGACCTCACCTTCCCCGGAAGCGCAGTTTCCCATGTCGGGGCTGCCAGCAACACCGCTCCAGCCGCGATGGGTCTTCCTAACCTCACCGGCACCGGTTGGGAATACCACACCTTCCGCCTTGATGCCTCGGAAGGACTCCCAAATAAAGGCTTCATCCGCGCCAAAGTCAGCGAGTGAGCGGGCAGGCCGGAGTCACAAGATTCCCAACACACACTGTGCGGCATTGTGTCCCGGGATGCCGCTGACTGCGCCGCCGCGTTGCGCACTGGAACCACAAAGAAAGACGTTGGTGTATTCCGTTTCCACGCCCCAGGTGCCAGCTTGTTCGGGATTTTCTGCGAAGGGAAAGGTGAGGGCGGATTGGAAGATATTGCCGTGATACAGGCCGAGGGCTTCCTCGATGTCCACCGGGCTTTTGCTCTCGATGCAAGGCGAGCCGTCGTGCGCTGTGGCCAGGCAATCTTCGAGCGGTTCCTCCAGCCAACGATCAATTCCGTCGAGAAATCGGCGCGTCGCCTGTGCGCGCGTGGTGGAATTGTCGGCGGCAAAGAGCGACCAGGGGGTGTCCAAGCCGAAGAGAGTCAGGGTGTGGAAACCTTGGGCGCGCAATTCGGGCGCGAGGATGCTGCCGTCCGTTAGGGTGTGACAATAGACATCGCAGGGTGGCCGCTCTGGCAAGTTTCCAGCGGATGCTTGCGCGTGGCTGAGTTGCATTTCCTCGTAGCCTTCATCGCAGTGAAAGGTGCCGCAGAAAGCATCGATAGAGGGGTGGCTGCTAGACTTCAATTTCGGCAGGCGGCGAAGTAGCATGTTCATTTTAAAGACGGACCCTTCATCGGTGGCATCCGGTTGCCATGGCTGTCCGGTGTATTTAGCTAGTACATTGCGGCCAAAGTTCACGAGGATAAACCGCGCAGCGACGGTGTGCGCTTGGCCGTCACATTCAAAGGCCACGCTTTTCTCCTCGCCCTCGAGGTCCAGCGACTGGATCTCGACGCGCGTGAGGATCTCAGCTCCACTTTTTCTAGCAGCCCGTTCTAACTCGCGGGCCACGTGGCCCATACCGCCGACCGGCACTTTCCACTCGCCGGTTTTGTTGCCGATGAGGTGGTAAAGAAAACAGCGGTTCTGGAGCAGGGTGGGATCATGCGGATGGGAGAGAACACCGATTTTTCCGTCGGTGAAGACGACCCCACGCAGGAGGTCATCTTGGAGGTAGCGCTCGACCGCACAACCCAACGGTTCCTCCACCAAACTGCGCCACGCCTCGCGATGTGCCGCGTCCCCATCGAAGCGTCGCTGGAGTTCGTTTTTCGCGACCAGCGGTTCGAGCAGCGTGTCCCAAGTCTGTTCCGCGAAGATGCGGGAGAGCTCGTAAAACCGTCGGAGCTGATCAAATTCTGCGGTGCTGCCAGTGAGCCGTGCGATGGATTCCCGGCTGAGGTCATCGGAGACATTGCTGATGAACAATCCATCGTGCCGCCCGGCTTTGTCATAAGGCGTGAAGGAACCGGTCGTGCGGGTGCGGAGCTCAAGGTTCAAGCCGAGATCGCGGATGATTTTTTCGGGAAACAGACTGACCAGATAGGCATAGCGCGAGAGCCGGGCGTCGTAGTCGGGGAAAACTTGCTGCGAGGTCGTCGCACCGCCGATGTCTGCGTTTTTCTCCAGCAATAAGACGCTCAAGCCCGCACGCGTTAGATAAGCGGCGGCGACGAGACCATTGTGCCCGGCTCCGAGGATGATGACGTCGTAGTGTGATTTCATGGCGGAGATAGGTTCATCAGGCTTCGCGCTGAGAAAATCAAGTTCCACTGCCCTGTGATAATATCCTCTGGTCGTTCTCTGTCAGTGCCGATAGTTGTCGCGCGTGAATTTTCCAACAGCATCCGAACCCTCGACTGCGGGCAAGTCCTCACTTGATCCTGAGATCAAGCACCTCCGCGATTTGTCGCCACAGCAATGGAAATCTGGCATCGCGGCATGGCTCGGTTGGCTGTTCGACGGGCTGGACATGCATCTCTACACACTCGTCGCGGCCCCCTTCGTGATGCAGTTGATCCATGCGGAAAGCACTAAGTCGCCGGAAGTGGGACGCTACAGCTCCATCATTCAGGCAGCATTCCTCATCGGCTGGGCACTCGGCGGCGGCTTTTTCGGTCTCGTCGGCGATCGCATCGGCCGCAGCCGGGCGCTCATGCTGACCATCATGACCTACGCCGTCTTCACGGGGCTGTCCTTTTTTGCGACCGAATGGTGGCACTTGATGATTTTCCGCTTTCTAGCAGCGCTTGGCATCGGGGGCGAATGGGCAGTCGGGGCGTCCCTCCTATCAGAAACATGGCCCAAAAAATGGCGTGCCTGGATGGCGGCGGTTTTGCAATCCGGCGTAAACATCGGCATCCTGCTGGCCACGGGGGTGATTGCCGGGGTGGCATTGATTACTTCCCACCTTGGTGCCACTCACACTGAGCGTTATGTTTTTCTCGCCGGAATCCTGCCCGCATTGCTGACGCTTTGGATTCGCAGGAATGTCCCCGAGCCCGAGGAGTGGCACGCCGCAAAAAAACAGACGCGCGGCAATGAACCCGGGGTCATTGATCTGTTTCGCGGCGCGGTGAAACGGACAACCTGGCTCGTCCTCATCACCTGCGCACTCACGCTCACGGCTCATTGGGCGATGATGTTTTGGTATGGCGTCCACCTGCGTAACCATCCGGAGGTGATCGATCTGCCGGACGCGGACAAGAGCGTGCTCGCCAGTAAGGCGATGTTTATTTTGATGGCCGCATCTATTGGTGGAAACTTCTTTGCCGCATGGTTGGCACGGTTGATAGGTTATCCCAAGGCCATCGCCACGCTTTGTCTAGCGTATGCGGCGGCACTTTCCATCACCTACGGAACGGAGCGTCCGCTCTCACAAATTCTGTGGCTGCTCATCTTGATCGGCGGTTGCCAGGGTGTCTTCGCGCTGTTCACCATGTATCTTCCGCCGCTCTTTCCAACTTTACTGCGCACCACCGGCGCTGGCTTTTGCTATAACTTTGGACGCATCGTGGCTGCGGGTGGCACGGTTTTTTTCGGCCTGTTCACGAAAGTGGGAGATTATCGCACCGCGATCTTTTACGCCGGACTGTTGTTTATTCCCGCTGTATTCATCGCACTGGGGCTTCCAAACATCCGCGATGACCAACCGGTGAAAGCCGAGACTCTGTTGGACTGAGGGAATGATGCGCGGCAGTGTGGCGAGTGCCATGCTCTAACTTTTCGGCTTCGCTTTTGCACTTTTCTCCGGGTGTTTCTCATGCAGTCGCTTCCAGTAATCCTTCCAATATTCGTCGTAGTAATCCTGCGCGGCCAGATCGATGTGATCGAGTTTCTTCACCGTTGGGGCGGTCGCTGGATCGTAGCCTTTGAGGTGGTCGGTGCCGGCGCGGAGGCGTGGTGAGAGGTAGCGCCATTCAGTATCGCCAAAAACATCGTTACAAAGCTTAGCGAGCTCGGGGTCGTAGGTCTTGAGTTGGTCGCGGGTGTGAATGTGATTGTGGTCGTGATCCATGGTGCGGTTGGTATCAAACCAGTCCTGCACACCCTCCGCCCAATACTCCGCACGATTGGTCAGTCCGTAGGTATTCTTCGGGCCACCAAAAACGATCATCACTTTGTCGTCCTTCGTCACCTTGACATCGGAGTTCGTGGGTTTGTCATTCACGAGGATGTCTCCACCATCAAGGCACGCGCGGAGAAACTTCGGTTTCTGTTTGGGAAATGATTTCGCCAGTGCATCTAGCAGGCTAACGGGTGTCGCGCTTTTCACCCGCCGGAACTTTTGCGCTGCATAACCGTCTTGATATAAGCCCGCTTCCTTCGCGTGATTGTAAATGGCGGTAAGCCGATTGTGCAATTCATCGTCAAATCCCGCACCGTCGATGACGTGGCCGAACTCATGGATGAGGATGCTCTCAAGCTGCATACCGCCCTCATATTCCATCACGTCCTCCTCTGCGAATAAAACCACCCGACGATCCTCGACCTTTGTCAGAAAACCCCGTTGTCGCCAGTTGTAAAAGTCCAGCTCCTTCCCTTTCTTGTCAGAAACAAACTGCGGCATCTCTGAAACCTGTTCACCATGCCCCACAAGGACACAAAGGACTTTGTCGTCACGAATCCGTTGGGCGATTTCCGGTTTAATGGTCTGCATCACGTGATCGAACTGATAGGCAGCCTCAAGATGGACGACATCTGCGACATTCGCCGAGGTGGAGATGAGAATGCCCTGCACCATCGTCTCCTTCTTATAAAATGCCGGCAGCAGTTTGTATTCGGCCGCGTGCTCTGGGGTGAGCGGCTTCACCTCAAACTCAGCGACAGAAACGCTAACACAGTAGGCAAAAGTGGCGAGAAGAGGGCAAAACGGAGATAAGTTTCTAAACATGTAACTTTTTATTAGACTTTACTTGTAGGCAGCGGGTGGTTTCGGCACTACGCCGATTTCTTTGTAGGCGAATCCGGTATCGAGTGGTTTGTATTCGCCGACAACCTCCACGCTACGAGTCGGACTGATAGCGGATTCCATGCCCATTCCCCAATAAGCAGCGTTGATGATCATCCGGCGCAGGTCGGCGCATTCCAGATCGGTGCCGCTGCCCATGGTGGTATGAAACACGCGGGCAGTTTTGCCTCCGCTGGTCTGCCAGTTTTTGAACCAAGCGACCGGCAACGGCTCTTTTTGAGGGTTCGGTGCATCGTCGTGCTTGCGGCCCATGAGCGGCTGCCCCCAGACGAGTGCGGTGCAGTCTGCTGGCAGACTCGCGCCCACTTTGTAAGTGCGGTAAACATCGGATGGCCCCCAAACGTCGGTGACCCCGGTAAGGATGGGATGTGACTTCTGCGCCTCGACGATCATGCCGCGGGTCGAATCTGCATGATACTCTCCGTGGTGCTCAAGGAATGTACCGCCGAGCACGTCTTCGCCCCATTTCACATCCTTGCCATTGATCTTGTAAGGCAGCGCGCCGCGGAAACCGTGATTGGCCGTGCGAAGGGCGATGAACGGTTTCCCAGAGTCGATATACTTTACGATGTTCTCGCGCTCGTCCATCGGCAGCGTCAGCAGTCGGCAGAAAAAAATGACCAAATCCGCAGAAGCAAGGTATTCGGTGCCGGGAATGTGGTGCGTCTTGAACTCCGCTTCCTTCCCTTTTTCAGCAAACACCGGCATCGTCGGATCTACCTCGCCCTTGTCGTTCAGCGCGTACAAAACGGTGCAATCAAAGCCGTGATGTTGGCTCAGGATCTTCGCCATCATCGGCATCGACTGTTCGCTGCGGTATTCCTGATCGGCGGCGATCAACACGATATGTTTCCCTTTGCCGGGGCCGTCGCCGCCGGGATAGGTCAGCCATAGTGGACTTTCCGGAACCGGGTGGGCAGACGATGCGATGTGTGAAACAATCAGCACGGCGATAACTCGAAGCAAAAGCGCTGGCATGGCAAGTTGGGAATGTGAATTTATTTTAAGGAGGTGTGGTGTGTCGTGTGGAGCAGGGAATGTGCCACGCATCAAGCGGCACTGGAGAGTGTGCTGAGCTGCCGATAAGAGCAACTACGGCATTGAGATGCCAAATGATGCCAAGGCCAGCAAGAAGAATTGGAAGAAGCTTCAACTCGTTGATATTCAATATCGGAGATCTATCAGAAAACCGGGGTGAAGAACGCATTTACAAGGCTTCACAGCCTCCAGCCAAACGCCCTAGGCTGATCGGCCACGTGAAAAATTGCCAATTGACAAGTAACGTCCGTCAGGAAAAATAAAAATGTCCCTACCGAGTCAATAAAGCTGGGAATTCCATCTACAACCATGAACGAATTAATATTGATGTTGCATGTGCTTTTCGGAGTCACCTGCATGGTGTCTGCGGTATGGTTATTTGTGGAAGTGCAACATGCGAGTGAGGCCAGCCTTGGCCGGATTCGGAAATTAAGCTGGGGGGCCGCAGGGGCCATGTGGCTGGCGTTCATCATCGGAGGTTATTGGTATGTCACGTCCTACGCTGTGGACAAGGCCGTCATCTTGAAAGGGCCCTGGCCCTTCGCGCACAACATGATCATGGAGACGAAAGAGCATCTGGTCATTATGTTGCTGCTGCTGGTTACCTATTTGCCGATCGCGGCATCAAACAATCTGGCAGTCAGTAAGGATGCTCGCAAACTGATGTTGTGGGTCACTGCGACTGTTGCTCTGTTGGCACTGGTAATGGATGGTGAAGGTGCGCTCATCGCCATGGGCGTGAAGGTCGGACTGATGGCGAAGTAAATTTTATTTGGAACAAATCTCAAACAACGACTCAACCATGGAATCCACCGGACTTTCTAAAAATAGTGTTTCATACGGGTTGGCTCTGTCCGTCACCAGTGTGATCAACGCGCTCATCGTGATCGCAAAGGAGAAAAACGTTGCCGTGATGAACGGTATGAAAAAACTCACAGGCCATCATTGGTCCACCCATACCGTCATCGCTCTTGTTCTGTTCGTTGCGCTCGCATGGGGTTTCGGCAGGGCAAACAACGGACGCGGAGTGGACATCACTGTCACCAAGTTGATTAAGATACTCGTCTCTGCTGTCGCCATTGCCAGTCTGATCATCGTTGGGTTCTACCTGTTCGCCGATTGAGCCCAGAGTAATCTTAAATTCACCCCGCGCGCTTCAAGATGCACTCACTACTGAGAATCCAAAAATCCGCCTTCCTCGCAGTTCTGATTTTCAGCTTAACCGCAACCAGTTACGCTGGCCCCCCTTTTCTCACGGATGATCCAGAGCCGGTGGAGCTTCATCATTGGGAATTCTACCTTGCTACGCAGCAGAATCAAGCCTCGGATGGCTGGTCAGGTACGGCCCCTCACTTTGAGGTGAACTATGGCGCAGTCGCTGACCTACAGCTCCACATGATTGCTCCTTTAGCTTATGATAATCCCAAAGTCGGTAGTTCTCACTATGGTCTTGGAGATATGGAATTGGGTTTCAAATACCGCTTTGTGCATGAAACTGAAACACTCCCGCAGATTGCGATTTTCCCACTGATCGAACTGCCGACTGGGGACGATAAAAACGGTTTGGGGAATGGCAAATCCCAGGCTTTCAAATCACCTTTGGGCCAGAGGAAGAAAAGTCTGCATCAAACAAGTAAGTTCGCAGCCTGATGACGGGGCGGCACGATTCGCGAAAGCAGTTATTCGACATGACACAGCGAAGGCCTTGAGTCATGCAAAATAGCGTTGCGACTTGCTCGCACGTCCTGTGAACTGAAACCGTGAACCTGCTCCACGGCGATTGCCTACAAGTCCTCTCCACGCTGCCAGCCGCGTCCTGCGATCTGGTCGTCACCTCGCCGCCTTACAACCTCGGAATCGCCTACAAGAGCTTCAAGGACACCGCGCCGCGCGAGGAATTCCTCACTTGGTGCCATGCTTGGGCGGCGGAAGTGAAACGCGTGATGGCCGTGGATGCCTCATTTTTCCTCAACGTCGGCGCGGCCCCGGCGAATCCGCTGCTGCCTCACCAACTGATCCTCGCCCTTACCGATGGCAAGGACCCGCTCTTCACGCTGCAAAACACTTTCCACTGGGTGAAATCCATCACCATCGAGACCCGCGCCGGCGAACAACTCAGTGCCGGCCATTTCAAGCCGATCAACTCGAAGCGCTACGTCAACGACTGCCACGAGTATGTTTTCCATCTCACCAAAACCGGCAACGTCGAGCTCGACCGCCGCGCCGCCGGGGTGCCCTATCAGGACAAGTCAAACATCGCCCGCTGGGGCCACACCGGCGGGGCGGATCTGCGTTGCCGCGGAAATACCTGGTTCATTCCCTATGAAACGATCAACTCCCGCGACAAGGACCGCCCCCACCCGGCGACCTTTCCGGTGGCCCTCGTCGAGCAATGTGTCCGCCTTCATGGCAAGGGGCCGGCCACGCGCTTGCTGGACCCGTTTCTCGGCATCGGCACCTCCGCCATCGCGGCCCACCGGCAGCGGGTGGAAAATTTCACTGGCATCGAGCTGGACGGACATTACCTCGAAACTGCCCGCTTGCGATTGGATGAGGAAATTTCCCGACTGCCGGACGAACTACCCTTTGGCAACTAATCACCGCTCACTGCGGTTTTCGCTTCACCCCACACGATTTATCTCTTAAGGCATGTGAAGCATTTCGATGCTTGCCCGGTTTCCATGATCGACACCCTTATCCAATTTATCCGCGACGCCTTCGAGGACTCTGCGACCGATGTTTTCCTGATGGAGGACGAGCCGCCGCGCATCCGCCGCGAGGGCGAGGTGGTGGAACTCCATCCCGGCCCCGTCCCACGGGCGGCGATGCAAGAGTTTTGGGCCGTCTGCGGCGTCGATCCGTTGACCCACATGGAGGCGGACGTCTCGTGGCGGGTGCCCGGCAGTTCGCGCGTGCGGGTAAATTTATACCATACTCTCAGCCGCCTCGCCGCCGTACTCCGACCAATCCGCAATGACATCCCACCGATGGCCGAACTCGGGCTGCCAAGTGCCCTGCTGGAGTCCTGGATGGAGCGCCGCTATGGACTTATCCTCGTCACCGGACCTACCGGCTCGGGGAAATCCACCACCGTCGCTTCCTGCTTGGACTGGGTAAACCACCACTATTCCCGCCACATCGTGACGCTGGAGGACCCCATCGAATTTCTCTTCAACAATGACCGCTCGCTGTTTTCCCAACGCGAGATTCGGCAGGATTCCAGCACGTTCTCGTCCGGCCTCCGCGCCGCGCTGCGTCAGAGTCCGGATGTGCTCTTCTTGGGAGAAATCCGCGATCAGGAAACCGCGCTCACCGCCCTCCATGCGGCGGAAACCGGCCACCTCGTCATTTCCACCGTCCACAGCAGCAGCGTCGTGGAAACCCTGGAACGCCTCGCTCACCTGCTCGGTGCGGATTCATCAGGCACGCTAAACCTGCTCGCCTCCCAGCTCGTTGGCATCATTTCCCAGCAACTCCTGCCCCGCCTCGGCGGCGGTCTCTTCCCGGCCCTCGAATACCTCCAGAACGGAGCCGCCACGCGCCGCTGGATTCAGGAAAATCGCCTCACCGATCTCCAAGACCACCTCCTGAAATCCAACGAGGCCACCAATTGCTCGCTCCTCGAATACCTCGTGGCCTCCGTCAAACAAGGCTACCTCGAAACCGACATCGCCCGCGGTGCCTGCGCCCGGCCCCAGGACTTTGATCGTGCGATGCGGGGCATTTCCTCCTAACACCACCCAGCCATGGCCAGCGACATTACCGACTACCTCCGCCAGACCGTCGCCATCGGCGGATCGGACCTCCATCTCAGCCCATGGGCTCCCGCCTGTGCGCGGGTGCATGGCTCACTCGTCCCCTTCGATGAAGAAGCGCTCGATCCCGCCACTGTCCGTAACCTCATCATCGACACCCTCACCGAAACCCAGCGGGCGACCTTGGAGGAAGATTGGGAACTCGACTATGCCCTCCAAGTGGAAGGCGTCGGGCGCTTTCGCGGCAATGTTCACATGGCACGCGGCCATACGGAAGCGGCCTTCCGTTTCATCACTCAAGAGATTCCCGAGCTAGAAAACCTCGGCCATCACTCCGTCATCGCGGACTTTTGCAATCTCCGCAGCGGCCTCGTTCTCGTCACCGGCATGACGGGCTCAGGAAAATCCACCACCCTTGCCTCGATGGTCCGTCGCATTGCCGAGACGCGCAGCGGGGTGATTATCACCTTGGAGGATCCAGTCGAGTTTGTCCATCAGCACCGCTCCTGCCTCATCAAGCAACGTGAAGTCGGCACCGACACCCGCAGCTTTCCACTCGCCCTCCGCCAGGCCCTTCGTCAGGACCCGGACGTGATCGTGGTTTCGGAGTTGCGCGACCTCGAGACCATCCGCATCGCACTCACCGCAGCGGAAACCGGCCACCTTGTCCTCGCCACCCTTCACACCTCGGACGCCCCGCAAACCGTGGACCGCATCATCGACGTTTTTCCGCCCGACCAACAACCGCAGATCATCGCCCAGCTTGCGAGTGCCCTCGAGGGCGTCGCTTGCCAACGCCTGATCCCCCGCGCCGATGGCCAAGGCCGCGTCCTCGGCACCGAAATCCTCCGCCCCAACCACGCCATCCGCAATTGCATCCGCGAGCGGAAATTCGAACAACTCGTCGGCCTGATGGAAGTCGGCTACAAGGAAGGCAACCGCACCATCGACCAAAGCATTGCCTATCTGTTCGAAAACCATATCATTACCCGCGAGGAAGCCTTGTTCAACTGCCGCGACCGCAAGATCTTTGAAGAACAGCCCAAAGAAATCAAGAAACCGAAATCCATCTGGACCTAAGTCATCATGACCCCACGCTACATCCTCACCCGCGCCGCCTTCCTCCTCGCCTTGTTGATTTCGGCGCTCTTCATCCTGAAGTACGTTAAACGCAAGCAACGCGAGACAGCCATCATCAACGAGATGAAATCCCTCTCCAGTGACAGCTCGTTTTTCCAACAATTCTACGCCGAGGATGCGCGCAAAACCCTCATCCGCGCGCTCGCCCTCATCGGTGAGGCCAAGGAGCAGCATGGCATTTCCCCGGACGTTACTATTGATCGGGGCCTTGGTATCGAAAGCAGTCTCTTCGCCACCAAAACCGAAGCCCCTGACCCCACGCCCCGCCAAAACATCATCCGCAACTGCCTGCGGGCCAACTACGAGAATTTCCTAAAACTCGGCTACACCCCGGACTTCCAAACCTTGAAAACCATGGAGGATGGCGCCCTGCCACCCATCCCCATCGGCCCCGAGGCGGGCAATCGTCCGGTGATTACCACGCTCATCAACCCCGCCCTCTCGCCCGGCCTGGAAAAAGTAATCGCTAACCTTGTCATCATCCCGCCAGCCGAGCAAACCCACGTCCTCACCGACATCGAAATCACCGCCGCCAAACAACTCGCCAAGGATCTCGTGGACGCCAAGCTCATCGAAGAGCCCTCCCGCCAGCGGATTGTGGACGCGCTCACGCCACCGCCACCGACCCCGCCCGGCAAATAGGGAGAAGTGGATTGCATCAGCTTAGCGAGGCCCCGGGAGCAAGACCCGAAGAAAGGGGCTGCAAACCCTGCTCCACACGGACATCGAACCGCCCCCTCCGGAAAAATAGCGGCGGCGGCGAACTTTGCTATTTGGATTTCATCAACTCGGACAGTGGACACGCTATGACTCCACCCATCACCTCGGAGCCTCGGTTAGGGTCATAGTTTGAAAGCTCACGGAATCACGACCGAGGGACAGTTTTTTATGATCCATAGACGGCTCTTTTAAAAATTTGGATTTTATGATCGACATCGGAGCCATATTCCTTAATTTATTCTAAATATACGGTGAACTTTAACTAAAAAACGACGATGAATCTCCAATTTCCCACCTTCGGCATATTCACGGGAAAGCCGAATTACAACATGCGCTTGGCTCACCGCATCGCCTTGCCACGCTTGGCGCTGCTGTTCCTAGCTCCATCCTTGTTGGACGGGAAGACAATCACCTACACCGAAATCAATCCGCCACTTTCCATCGCAACCCATGTAAAGACCGTCGATGGCAATGGCGATGTGGCGGGCATTTTCGCAACAGATACCACCAGTCCCTCGCAAGGATTCCTGTTATCAGGCGTCAAGGAAAGTTACTCGACTTTTGCCCCACTAAATACCGATCCCAATGTTCCGGTTTATCTCACGGGAATTTCCGGGGTGACTCGCTACGTGGACAATTTGGGCCATACGTGCATTCTGACGGCTGGTCAATCAGCTACGAAATATTCTACTGGGCCGAGTTACCACGCCTTTTTCAATACCACCAGTCCCAATGCCATTCCAATCAATCAATTCGATGTTCAGGGTGCAGTTAACTGGAATCAAGTCGGCGGCGTTTCCGGCACGATGATTTTTGGAAATTATTATGATTCCCTAACGAACACCCGTGCATTCCTATATGACATCAATACTGCGAAAATTACGAAGATTGATCCTCCCGGCAGCACGAATAGCAGTATAGTCTGCATGTCCGGCACTCGCAGTGTGGTGTACTGGTATTCCAATACGAATCCTGGTGGTTATGATCTTTATGAAAACGGCAAATTCACCCCCATTCTTGTCGGACCTCCAGATACCTATCCCGCTGGCAGTTGGCAAATTTTTGGCATTTCCGGTAACAATCGGACAGGAAATTATACCGATACTTCCGGTATCTCCCATGCCTATTTCTACAACGGCAGTTCCTTCACAAAGATCGACCCGCCGGGTGCCGCATCAAGCACCTTTGTTCCTTGCGGAATCTCGGGCGGAAGTGTGGCGGGGACCTATCAGGATGCCACAACCTTCCGCACACATGGTGTGGTTTACAATTATGGAGAATTCATTGTGATCGACCCGCCACAAAGTATCGGTACGACACTTGTTGCCATTTCCGGTCGTTATGTGGTGGGAACCTACACAGATAGTAACAATGTGGGACATCAATTCCGTGCCACTCTCCCCGCTTCTGCTAATGTCACCCTAGGCGGGCTGACTACCACCTACAACGGCACTGTGCAGAAGGTAGCAGTAACGACCACCCCTGCGGCGTTGACTTACAGTATTACCTACAACGGTATCACCAAGGCCCCGACGAATGCTGGCAGTTACAACATCGTCGTTAAGGTGACAAATCCAAACTATGTCGCCGGTGCCTCCGGCACTCTGGTAATCGCCAAGGCGGCGCAGACCATCACGTTTCCGCAAATCACCAACAAGATTCTCGGTGCCGCACCTTTCACGCTCAATGCAACCGCGTCCTCCAAACTGAAAGTAACCTACACAGCGACCGGTCCAGCGACGGTCTCAGGCAGCACTGTGACGATCAAAAATATCGGGACCGTCCAGATCACTGCCCACCAGCCAGGTAACGGCAATTACAAGGCTGCGCCAAACCTGATGCGCAGCTTTACCGTGGCACCTTGACTCCTAACGTCGAGCTGATGACGCCAGAGGGACCGATCACTGCGCCTGACCGACTCGGATGAGTGGATCAAAAAACTGATTGAACGGCATTCTGAACTCAGTAGCCTACGAGAAGTCGCCTCTGACCCATTGTGCTATTATGAAAACCAAATTCCTGACCTTGATGATCTCACTTATTTCCGCGCAGGCGGCATTTTGTGTGACAGAACCCCTTTTCACCCAAGTGGGCACCGATCCCACGTTTGAGCAGGTGATGGCGAGTGGGAAGCTCCCTAAAGGACATGTTTCAAAGACTGGCGTGACCGGATCCAAAATCCACGTGAATAACCCATTGGTCGAGACCACGCCGGAGGCCAAGCGACCGTTTGAGAAGGCGATCATGATCCACACCTTGGGAAATAGTGCGATTCCAAGAGCGGATTTTGGGAAATGGTCGCGGTGGTATCAGGAAGATGGAAATACCCAGGTTTTCAGGTTGTTCAAGGGAGAGGTGAATACCCACAACGCACGCGAGAATGCCGCGCGCATCGAGGCCTTCAGCAACTTGCACTGGACGCAGGGTGCATGGCATGAGTGGAGTGGGACCTACACCATCATTAAGCCTGGTGGCGCGGCGATTCTCCAAGTGAAGAACAACATCAACGACTGGGCGGTCCAGATCGACATGGGGGGAAATGGCAACATCCTGCTCAATAACCGCCGCTCCAAGGACAAGACGATCGCCACGAACATGGTTGGTAAACCCTTCCTTATTCGGGTCAGGGACAACGGGTTGAACTACGAAGTTTTCCTGAATGGCAAGAAAGTTGGAGATGGGTCATACGCCCGTCCCACTGGAACCACCGGCTTCCGCTGGGGAATGTATGTGGGGCACAGCAGCGTGACCAGTGAAGCCATGATCTTCGTTTCCGGTGCCACCGTGGATGGAAAAGCCGCCAACTGATTTCCGGTGCGGACTTCAATTGGAGTGCCGCAAGCGCATTTATATGCACCTGAAGCGCCGCAGCGAACAGGACAGCCGCGCCTTGGTGGAAACGTTCTGCCAGGACCTCCCTCGTTAGCTCAAAGCGACACGGGCAACCTTCATGGCGGCTACCGTGCGCCAAGTGTCCGCACATGCACCAATGGGTAGCAGCACACCTCCACATCCCAACGGCTCCGATTACACATCCGAACCCGGCCTCGACCTGCCGTATGCCGCTGATCCTCTTTGTCATTTTTGCACAACGTTTGATTTACGCCCACCGGCGCGATTGAGAAGGAGGTTGAAAAATGATTGAGGAGCTTATGGCCCGTTGATGCGCGACGGCTTGTTGGGCTTTCTTATTTTGGTGGAGCAGGTGAGACAACGATCCATGGCACTGTGGATGTGTCCGACTTGAATTGATTCTTCTCTGCCCAGGCCTCCAAAGTCGAACGGTAAATCTCCTTGCCCTCATGTTCGACGACGATTGTGCCAACCAGTGGTCTCGAATACGTGGTCTTCTCATCAATCGTGGTGCTTGAGAATCCTCCGTAGAAGAACACGACAGCCACGCCTTGGGTATTCGTAGCGACGGGCTTTCCGAGCGATTCTGGGAGAACTTTGGTCTGACGCTTCGGATCGATCTCTGTCTCTCTGTAGTTCCCCGCGCCCTCAAGTCGAACTATCGCACCTTTGATTGGGGTTCCTGAGCTCGCATCCACAACTTGAACCATCACTGGGAAGAAACCTTTGCCGTCTGCAATGATCGCTGCACCAGCAACTGTTGCAGCGACGATCCATGCGAGGATGATTGACTTCATGATATTCTTGCCCAACGTTAGAAGTGTGGCATGGCGAGCTAATGGCGTCGAGAAGGAATAGCACTAGTGATGCTTATCGCCGTTGCCACCACTGACTTGTTCTTCTCTTTGGATTCTTCGCTTTCGTCGAGTAAGCAACCGATTTGTCAACGTTCCGTAGAGTGCTGCGGAAATAGCCGAGCCAAGAATGAAGCCCGAAATCCCAACAGCAGGGGGCACCAGATTCTTCACACCGAGAAACCATCCAATGCTTCCAAAGGGATTAAGTATGACGAGCGCTGACGAAGCAACCACACGATGCACCTGGTCACTATGAGACTCGTTGAATGCAGCCCCAAACTCGACAAGAAGCAACCAGCATCCCAAGCCAAGACCAACCGCCAAGAAAATAAATGTCAGGCAACATCCTGTGAACAATTCTTTGGCTGCGCGATCCATGTATTCTTTAAGAACGTCTTAGGCCATCCGGCGGCGCGCAGGAAGCCTGAATTCAACATGGCGGCTTTTCGCCGTTGGATGCGTCGGCTTGTTCGCTTTTTGAGAGTGCTTGATGGATTCTCTCGTCTGTGAGCGGCGTGTCACCCATCGGGATGATGATACGTGGCTTCTTAGCCAATGGAATCCCATGCGCACATCGAATCGGGTACCCTGAATCAGTGAAGAATTGCCTCAATCGGAACCATAGGGGAAGCTTGGGGTTGGTTTTAAAAGCCACTTCGAGGTATTGTTCCACCTGGCCGTTCACACGGGCACTGAACACTCGTCCCGAACGGATGTTCTCACGTTCAAAACTCATCCCCTCTAGCACGACACGATCATCTAAAATCTCGATAAATGGTCTTTTTGAAAACATTGACCAAATCATGATTACCACACGGATTACGAGAAAACCGATGGCAATCCAGAGCCACCTCCTGTTACCAACCCATTCTGGGTCGTATATGGAATAAAAAATTAATGATGTGAACAACAAATCGAGAATGAATGAGATCGTTTTCTTCATTTTTGTTGATTGAATCCTTTAAGCGATTAAGGTAGAGACGCCAGTTGCCCGACGCCCCCCTCGCAGATCCCGGCGTGCGGAATTACCGCACCGGGCTCCTCAGGAATGCGCGCTAATGGAACTTCGATCATGATTGGACTCTTATGGGTTGGACATTTCCTACG
>JANXMQ010000227.1 GCA_025354565.1 Akkermansiaceae bacterium | reverse complement strand
CCGAAGGCGACGGTTTTGCCGTCGAACCAGTATTGGTTGCCGCCGCTGAGTCTCAGCGTCGAACCGTTGTTGATCGAGATCGTGCCGCCCACATAAAAGGTAGTTCCGATGGCGGCGTTGTTTAACTCCAGCGTGCCGCCGTTCACGGTGGTCGAGCCGCTGTAGCTGTTTGGAGCGCTGAGGATCTGCGTGCCGGTGCCATTCTTGATGAATGCAATGGTTCCGTTTCCTTCCCTGATGGTGCCCGAGAAGGTGCTGCTGTGGTTATTGTTGCCCACCGACAGCGTGACATTTCCGCTACCCAGGTTGCTGGTGATATTAGAGTTTGAGCCGCTCAGCGCCCCAACGGTTTGCGAGTGCAGGCCGATATTGAGCCCGGTGTTCTGAACGGTCAGATCTCCTTGAGCCGAGAAGCTTGCGCCATTTCCGAGATTGATGTAATTGCTAACGGTGGATTGGATGGTGGTGGCACCCGAACCGGTGACAGCTTGCGTGAAAAACGGATCGCCTCCACCCGTGCGGGTCAAAACCAGGGTGCCGGAATTGCTAATACTGCCTGTGCCGAAGGTTCTCCAAGTGCCGCCACCATTCCATTGGCCTTCCAGCGTGCCGCCGTTCACGGTGGTCGAGCCATTGTAGGTGTTGCCCGCGGCCAGGATCATCACGCCGTTGCCGGTTTTGATCAGCCCACCGGTGCCGTAACTGTCCACCAGGTTTCCCGTCACATTAAGATCCACCGAACCGCCGCCATGGGTGACGTTAAAGGTGACTAGACTGCGAAGGCCGATGTTTTGCGCGCTGAAGGTGGACGCGGTGCCGTCAACGGCGGAGGTGATGTTGAACTGGTTATTTTGGGTGTTGTCCAGCGTATAGGAACCGTTGCCATCGCCTCCGCCCTGCGAAGCGAGCGTACCACCCACGGAGGTGAAGTCCCGGTGGATGGTCAGACGCGACCCAGCTTGCACGGTGAGGGTGCCGCCTTCGTTGATGAAGAGGCCGTTGTTGGTGTTGCGGTTGTTGTAGCCGAGAGCATCGGTGGCGTTCCCGAACAGGGTGCCGCCGCTGTTGATGATGATCTGTCCGTTGCCCGTAACCGTGCCGGTCTGGCTGCCGACATTGAGCTGCAGCGTGCCGCCATTGACAATGGTCGAGCCATTGTAGGTGTTGCCCGCCGCTAGGATCATGACGCCGTTGCCGGTCTTGGTCAGTCCACCGGTGCCGAAACTGTCCACCAGGTTTCCCGTGACATTGAGATCCACCGAACCGCCACCATGGGTGACATGAAAAGTGACGGTGCCATTAAGGCCGATGTTTTGCGCGCTGTAGGTGGACGCGGTGCCGTCAACGGCTGAGGTGAAGTTATACAAGCCGCCATATTGGTCGGCCAGCCGGTAGGAGCCTTGCCCATCGCCCCCACCTTGTGAGGCGAGCGTGCCACCGACGGAGTAGATGTCCCGATCCATGGACAGGCGCGATGCGGCTTGAACGGTGAGGGTGCCGCCTTCGTTGATGAAGAGACCGTTATTCGTGTTGTGGTTGAAGTAGCCGGTGGCGTCAGTGGCGTTCCCGAACAGGGTGCCGCCACTGTTGATGATGATCTGGCCGTTGCCCGTGAGCGTGCCGCCCTGGTTGCCGACATTGAGCTGCAGCGTGCCGGCGTTTACAATGGTGCTGCCGGTGTAGGTGTTCGCGCCGGTGAGCACCAGCGTGCCCACGCCAGTCTTGGTCAGCGCGCCAGCTCCGAAGTTTGAATTTTGCAACACGTTATTGATCGTCAGGTCGGCGTTCGCATTGGCGGTTACATCGGCGACGTTGAGCGTCAGCGTTAAGTTTCCATTGCCGCCGATATTGATCATATTGTTGGTGCCGGTGCCGACATTCATGGACGAAGCGACCGACCCGGACACGGTCACGGTTCCCGCAAGCTGAAAGGCAGGGTAGGCTGGGGCCGCGCCGCCATTGGCCAAAAGCGTGCCGCCGCCCAAGTTAAGGTTCCAGATCGTGTTGAACCAGCCCCCGCTGGCCAGCGTGCCGCCGTTGATCGTGATGACCGGCGACGAAGGCGTGGCATCGCTTCCAAACGTATCGTGCTGAGCAAAAGTCACCGTGCCGCTATTGATGATGGCGGAATTGGCGTTGCTCGCCCCGGTGGGTCCCGCGACGAGTCCAGCTCCGGCATTCCAGTGAGCGGAGTTCCAGAGGTTAGTCGTGCCGTCCCACGTATAGGTGGCTGCCACAGCGGAATGGCTGCCGAAGAAGGCGGCGACGGAGCCGACGAGGATGAGGGCGGATTTGCGGGCGAGCGAGGATTTCATGGCGGAAGGGCGCTTTTTCATGGCGGTGGCGAGCTGGGGCGTGGGGCGGCGGAGGTTGGGTTTCATGGTCGGATTTCTGTGGAGGATGCTATAATTGGTTTGGGAAATATTTACAATAGAAAACCTGATTTAGCTGACGATGGAGCCGGTGATGGCGCACCAAGGGCCGGGCTCGCCTTTGCTGTTCACCCAGCGGGCGGCGTAGTAGGCGGTGTGGCCCAGGTCGGCGGCGGTGAGGTCGTTGCGGTGGGGCATTTTGGTCTCGTTGGAGAGAAAGGGCATGGCGGCGGTTCAGTGGGTCTGAGCGGCATTGAAGGCGCTGATTTGCGCGGGGGTGAGATGGAGGGTGTTGCTGGGGTTGTTGATGGCGGGGCCGAGGTCCACATTGATGAAGTGGTCGAACGCGTCGTCGGAGCGAGGGATGAGGTCGGGCATGGCGTTGATTGGCTTTCTTTGGGGTTTTTCGCTAAGTTTAGCTCGAAATACGGTGTTTGGGGGGCTTTTTACCGCTTATCGGGTCAAAACGGCACGGTTCGGACTTTGAACGCTGGCGTCGTTCAAAGAAACGCTGGCGTCGTTCAAAGAAACGCTGGCACCGTTGGAAGAAACGCTGGCGTCGTTGGAAGAAACCCTGGCACCGTTTGAAGAAACGCTGGCGTCGTTCGAAGAAACGCTGGCACCGTTCGAAGAAACGCTGACACCGTTGGAAGAAACGCTGGCACCGTTGGAAGAAACGCTGGCACCGTTCGAAGAAACGCTGGCGTCGTTGGTGTTAAAGACGGCACCGTTGGCATCAATGCTGGCGTCGCTGGTATTAAAGATGGCGTCGCTGATGGAAGTCCTACCGTCGGGGAAAGCAGTCCCGGCGTCCCTGATGGGATGCTAGCCAAAATCGGGGACGCCGGTCAATTTCTCGTGCTGCTGGCACATATCCCCAAGGGCCTGTTCTTTCTGAAGGACGCGGAAAGCCGGACGCTGGAATGGACGGTGACTAGCAAATTCCCGGTGCGGGACCGGCAGGGGAAGGTGATCGGGGTGATCGGGATGGTGGGAAATTCGCCCCAGACCATGCCGACGGTGCTGCAAGACCCGTGTCTTTTGCGGGCCATGGAATACATCCAGCAACGACAACGTCTGGAAGATGTGGACGGAGCCCGGAAACCCACTAACGGGCCCTGTCCTATTCTTGCCCCGTCCACGAGGCAAAAGTGATATGCCCACTTATGGCGCGTCAACCTTCAGGCGACCGAAGAGCAGGGTGTTGACGCCCTTGGGAATCGTCACAGTCACTACTTCGACTTGGTTCGGATCCGTTCCGGTAGCGGCGGCCACATTGACAACACCCACGGTGCCGACCGTCGCAGGGATC
>JANXMQ010000211.1 GCA_025354565.1 Akkermansiaceae bacterium | reverse complement strand
TGCACGAACATGCCGCCGGAGCCGCAGGCGGGGTCGTATTTGTTGAAGGGCATGGGACGATTTTGGCCTTTGTCGGCGTGGATGGAAAGCGTGGGCTTCGCCTTTTGCTCGATGGCAGGCTTTTCACCGCTTTCGGCGCAGCGTTGGAACTGGCCGAAAAGTTGGTCGTCGAGGTCGTTGCGGTCGGTCAGCACCACCACCGCATAGCCCAGCTCCCCGAACCATTCGAGGGCGGCGTCTTCGACGATGGATTCGTTGAGGCTCATCTCCGTGCCTCGTTCTCGGTTTTCATCAGTCTTTCGCCAAGGTCGGTAGGAACGATGAATGTAATTTGCCGCCCCCGTTTCCGTTGTTCCAACACTCCCTGATCAGCCAAATTCAGCAGATCGGTGCGTGCGGTCTGATATGCGATGTTGTGGCTCTTCTGATGGCTGGCAAATGTGTAGCGCTGGCTGGGATGCTTGAGTGCATGACGAATCACCTCAACCTGACGGTGGTTGAAAAGATCCAACGCCCGCATGTGCGATTCGACATCCCGCATTTCGGTCGTTTTCTTCTCGATGTATGAATGAAGTTCCCGGATTGCACGCCGGATGACTTGAGTCTGGGCGATCAGAAAATAGGTCAGATCATTGTCATCGGTCTCGGTGTAAAGAAACGACCGGCCATACTTTGCCGGAGCCTTGCGCAGGATGTTGGAGATCGAGATGAACTCGAAGAGCCAGTAGTTGTGATGCAGCATGGCCCAGTAGAAGAGGGCCCTGGCGGTTCTGCCGTTGCCATCGACAAACGGGTGATCGTATGCCAGCCAGAAATGCAGGATGATCGCACGCACCGCCGGGTGGATGAAATAGCCCGGTGTTTCACCATTCGCAAAAGCACACATCGCCGCCATCCGTTCCTCCAGTTCTTCCGCAGGCGGCGGATCGTGATACACCTCGCCGTAATCATCACCCACCACCCGCTTTTCATCGGTGCGGCGGCAACGACCCGCCGCTGTCGGATCATCCAAGGTTTTCTCCGTCACCAATCGGTGAATCTGAAAAACCAGGCTCGGTGTGAGTGCGGAGGTTTTCAGCGTTCTGATCCGCTGCATGGTGATGAAGTTGTTTAAAATCATCTGCTCGCTCGTATCCCGAGGCTTGCGTCCCGAGCGGATCATTTCCTTGGCCACTTCCCGGGTGGTTACCGCTCCTTCAAGTTGGCTGGAAGTGATCGCCTCTTCCATCAGCGAACTCACCAGATAGCGGTCCCGCGTCTGTGGGTTGGTGATCGGTTCCGGGATGCTCACCAGCCCCCCAGCGCCAAGGTCGATCTGATGAAGTTCCTCCAGCACCAATTCGGGAACTGAGAACTGGAAAGGCCGCCCGGCTTTGTCCTTCAGCCCAATAGGCTTCAGCGCCTCCGTCCTCGAAAGCTTGAGAATCATCCACCATTCGCGGTGACTGACTCCATCCGGCGGGCTGTAGTGCCTTAGCTTGTCCCAGTGCAGGTAGTGCCGTTGGGTTCTTGCCTCTCCCATCTTCGAAAACAGCTCCATCATGCGCTCAGGGAATTTAACCTCCGACATCAGGCCATTCAGTCCGGGCGGTGTTTGGGGAATTCTCATGGCAGGCACTTAGTTACTACTAATTTCCAATAAATTAGTAGTTCGTCAGTAATTGGCAACGAAATACTGAATTATTTTATTTTAGTAGTTTGCCGTCTCTCGGCAGGAGACCCTCCTCAAAAATCTTGGCAGTCGCGCAACTGCGGGAGCGAACCGAGTGGCGAGGACGAATGGCCGGATTCAGCTGTCGGATGGCCTTGCGCAAGCGTCCCAGCAGAACCACCTCAGAAAAACGAATCCCGCTCCGCCGCCGGTTCACCGGGCGCGAGCTGCGGCCCGTGCCCGATCGCATAGCCCAGCTCTCCGAACCATTCGAGGGCGGCGTCTTCGACGATGGATTCGTTGAGGCTCATGCTTTGGGGAATGTTAGCCGGTGGGTTTTCTGAATCTTGTCCCGCCATTCATCGGAAAGTTTGGCCTCGGCGGCGAACTCCGGCCAGCGCTTCACCGCCGCCATCACCTGCTCGATGATCGTTGCGGCCCGCCCACGCTTCATCACCGCCGCCTTTGCGCACGCCTCGAAATCCGCGAGCGTGAAACCGTCCCGCTTGCCGTTCAGCGTCATCTGGTGTGTGGCCGTCCATGAGCCGGATGGATTGTAGCTGTAAGTCACGTCGAACGCCGGCGCGAGCGACCACTCGCCCTGCTGATTCATCAGGAAGGCGATGTTCTTCACATGGTCGTCCTGATTCCGCGCCACGACGTTGAAGACCATCCTCCGGAACTGCTCCTCCACCGCCGCCATCGGCAGCTTGAGCTGGCGGATGGTCAGCAGCGCCTGCTCGTAGCCGTAGGCTCCGGCCTGGTTGAAATCGAAATGCGCCAGCGCGCAGAGCGACTGCATGTGCAGCTTCGCCCCGCCCGCCCGGCGATCAAAGCGGCGCGTCATGAAGTGCCGCCGCTCGTTCTCTTCCAGTAGTCGGCACTCGCTCATCGTGATGCCCGCCGCCTTCGCCATCAGGTGATAGGCAAACTCGATGGCCCCGTAGCCTTTCGGGTCTTCCAGTTCCTTGTCCTTGTTGCCCGCCACGCCGTCGAATTTCAGCAGCCAGTAGTCGAAACCCTCGCCCGCCGCGATCTGGCCCGAGCGCACTTCGTTCGTCGCGCGATTCCACGCGATCACCGCCTTGGCCCGCGCGCCGCCCGCCGAAGTGCCCACGCTCAAAATATCCCGCAGTGCCTGCTCCTTCCCGGCTTCGTGAAAATGTCCCTGCAAATCGCCGCGATGCGTCAGCACCTCTCCGGCCAATCGCACCAGCGCGTCCACTTTGATCTTCGATGCTTTCCGCGGTTTTGGTCCCATCACCGGCGCAAATTCCAGCGCCCCCATGCCGCGCGTGCCAGTGTAGCAGAGCCGCTCCACTGCGTTGAAACTTTCCGGCGTGCGGCCTTGCGTGGCGAGCCACGCGTCAATCAGCGCGTTGCCAAACTTATCCGGCAGTGAATCCGCCAGCAGCCCCGGCAGGCCGTGAAAGGTGTTCCGGGGCAGCGCGGGAAATTCATGCACCTTCTTGCTCAAGGGCATCGTCAGCGGCGACAATTCGATTCCGCTGAGCGCGAAATCCGCGGCGTATTGGAACGCCGCCACGTCGCGCCCTTCGTCGAGCGACACTGCGCCGATCGTCCGGCCCCATAGCTGCACCTTCGCGATCATGCCGGCTCACCCCACGTCCATTGCTTTTTCGCCGCCGCCTTGTTTCCCGTGGCCCGCTGGCGCTTGCGGCCCGCCTGTTTGAGTTGCGCCATCGGGCTGGCTACCGGCTCGGGCAACAGCAGCTCGAACCGCTCCAACAATCCCAGCGCCCGACAGACCCGCAGAAAGCCCGAGAGCTGCGTCGCCACTTCGCCTGATTCCAGCCGCTCCACCGTCCGCTTGGACACCCCCGCCTGTTCCGCCAACGCCGCCTGCGTCAGATTGTGCTCGATGCGCGTCTGCGTCAGCCGCCCGCCCAATTCCTGGAGAATGGCTTCGTCAGTCAGTTGCGGTGTGATCTTCATAACACGTCAAATCTGGCGAATTACCGTATTAAATCAACTCTATTCGCCATAAATGGCGACTTAAATTTATTCGCCGTTTGTGGCGACAAGTCAGCCATCACAACGGCTATTTCGCCTCATTGGGCGAATTCACGCTCAACTCCCCGCTCAGCAGCTTCGGCAGCAGCGTGTCGCGCAGGGTGGCGAGGGTGGGGGATTGCTCGTCGAGCGGACCGGCTTGGCGTTCGTAGGCAGCAACGATCCCGTCCGGCGGAATGATGAAGCGGAGTTTCTCGAAGCTATCTTTATTGATGGACCCGAAGACGGTTCCCTCCGCCTCGAAGCGGGCGAAGTCGGGGTAGAGGTTCGCCATTGAGTGGTAGGGGTATGAAGTCGCACCGGACTTGTGGCGCACGGCGGCGCGGAGCAATAGATTCGTCGTGTCGGGAAACGGAAACCGAAGTCGGTCCGCCCTTGGTAGAACGGAAGGCCGTTGCCGTCTTCGTTGTAGGTGTCGCCCGGCGGAGATTGCCCCATCGTGAGATTGAAGCCTTCGACGACGGTTCCCGCTTCCCATCCTTTCGGGATGTGGCCGAGCGGGGAGTCTTCCAAGTGCTCGGGGAAGAGGGCGGCGGTGGCGGGACGTGACATGTGTCGTCCTGACTGACATCGTAGTCCACATGTCCAACTTCAGCTTACTCCAGACTTCCCTCGATCAAACCATTGACCGGAAAACACTGGAAGAAGCCTCGGCGGCCGTGCCGTCCGTCGTGCGGGCCGACTGCGCGTTCATCCAGCGTGATTTGTTCGGAATCGTCGTATCGGGCCTTTCGTTCGAGGATGCCAAAGTGTTTCAGTTGGCCTTGAAGCGCCGGGGATTTGAAACCGAGGTGGTGGCTGATAGGGATATTCCCGCGCTGCCGGAGCCGTTCACCATCCAGCGCGTCGCGTTGAAGGAGGATGCCCTGGTTTTCACCGACACGATGGGGCGCGAGCAATCGCGGGCGCTACAGGATCTGGTCCTGGTCACCGGCGGATTCATCACGCAGAGCAGGTTGAAGTCGGTGTTGGTGATGGAATCAAACAGCCCTGAACGGCCATATGAACTCCACCACGTAGCGCGGCTTGAGCAGCGGCAACGGTTCCAGGAAGGGCCCGAGTTTCGTCTCGATTTCTTCTTCCGGACAGCGCCGGTCCGGCTGCGGGCGTCGGTTTCGGCGGAGAGCATCCTGTTTTTCCACGAACGACCGATCCGGTTGCGCGACACGGCCCTGTTATTGGGGGCGATGATGGATTTACAGGAATTGCTACCAGCCGAGCGGGTGGGGGAAGGACTGAAGCGTGGGGATACGCAAATTTACTACCCATCGCTCCACAGTTACGAGGAGGAAATCCGCTGGCATTTTTATCGCCTGAAACCATCAGTCTGAAAGACTTGTTACAGTCGGTTCCAGTGGTTAGTTTGAGCCGATGTTCTTTCCGGATTTTGAATACACGACTTGGCTTGGCCTAACAGCCTTGTTGCTGTTTTACGTCGTGGGCGTCCTGCATGTGCTGCACGCGTTGATGCATGTGCGGACGTCGCAAGGGACTATCGCTTGGGTGATATCGCTGCTAACCGTGCCGTTTCTGGCGATTCCGCTTTACTGGCTGTTAGGTAGGACGCGGTTTGAGGGCTACATCGGCGGGCGGCGGGCAAAGGACGATCGGTTGGGCAAACTGGCGGCGGAGATGCACCAACGGTTGCGCCACTGCGGGGTGGAAATTCCCGAGGACGACGCCTTTGAGCGGGCGGCGCAGGTGTTGGGCGGGCTGCCATTCACGCGGGGCAATGCGCTGGAATTGCTGATCGACGGTGAAATCACCTTCGAGCGGATATTCGAGGTGATCCAGAGTTGCCGGAATTATCTCTGCGTGAACTTTTTCATCGTGAAAAATGATCAGTTGGGCATCCGCTTCCAACAGGCGCTGATCGAGCGGGCCAAGGCGGGGGTAAAAGTCTATTTTTTGTTCGACGAGATTGGTTCGCACAAGCTGCCACGCCGCTATCTTCGGGCAATGCGAGAGGCGGGCATCGAGTGTCGGTCGTTTGGGATCAATCGGTTTTGGTGGTCGAGATTTCAGCTCAATTTCAGAAATCACCGAAAAATCGTGGTGAGCGACGGCGAAACCGCATTCGTCGGCGGTCTGAATGTGGGGGACGAATATCTTGGCCGCGACCAGCGCTTTGGCGCATGGCGGGACACGCACCTGAAGTTACGCGGGCCGGTGGTGCAAGCGGTGCAGTTGGTCTTTCTTGAGGACTGGTTCTGGGCTTCCAATCAAGTGCCGGAACTGCACTGGGAGGCGCGAGAGGAAGTGGCAGACCAAGTAGCGGCCATCATACCCACCGGCCCGGCTGATCTGGCGGATTCCTGGCAGCTCCTGGTGGCGGAGGCGGCGAATTCAGCGCGGAAAAAACTGTGGATCGCGTCGCCCTATTTCGTCCCGGACGAGGGTGTTTTGACCGCTTTGCAGACAGCGGCGATCCGGGGTGTGGATGTGCGGATTTTGATCCCTGAGCGCCCGGATCATTTGTTAGTCTGGTTGTCGGCGTTTTCCTACTACGAGCAGTCGATTCCCTTTGGCGTGAAATTATTTCTCTATCAGACGGGCTTCCTGCATCAAAAAGTCATTCTGATCGATGAGCGGCTGGCGGCGGTGGGGACGGCGAATTTGGACAACCGTTCGTTCCGTTTGAACTTTGAAATCACCGCATTTTCACCCGACCCGAAATTCGTCGCGGAGGTGACGGCGATGTTGACGACCGATTTCACCCACGCCCGCATGGCTTTGGTCGGAGATTTCACGGGTAAACCCTTCTTGTTCCGGGCGGCGTGCCGAGCAGCCAGGTTGCTGGCTCCGATTCAATGACCCAAAAAAGCCCGGACAATTCAATGCCCGGGCTGGTTAAAAATGGATGGTCTCAGAGTTTCGCGACAGAAGCGAGATCCGGGCGCTGGCGGACGATGTTGGCCAGCATCTTCTTGCAATGATCGTAGCCTTGGCACTTGCTGAGTAGCTCGGCGCTACGGGTGAAGGAACCCCACTGGACGACGGTCACCTCGACATTGCGGGTGCCCCAGAGATCCATGATTTCCTTGGTCGGCTTGTAGATATCGACGGTGCCGGTGCCTAAAAGCGCGGAACCGTAGTCATCGACGACATACAAATAGGGCAGGCCAGCGATGCGGAAGGTGGTGCCGACCGGGTAGAACGACCAATCGGCGGCGGCGCTGCGGACGCGGTCGTTGTAACGGAGAACGGTGCCGGTGGCGTTCTTATCGCCGTAGATTAAGTGATCCGACTCGCTGCTGGTGTAGGCGGTCGTGCGGACAATCCGGTGGCGATCACAGAAGGCGTAAACCGGCATTGAGTGCTTGTCACGAGGCTTGCCAACGGCGGCTGCAACAGCGGAGGAGGAAACTGGCGGCAGGGTGAAGCTTTCTCTTTTAGCATAAATCCCAGACCCGGAGTGGATCGCGGATTTTGAGAGAATATTCAGGCCAGAGTTGCCGCAACTGGAGAGCAACGCCGCCACCATGGCGAACGTAGTTAGGGAAAGGAGTCGATAAATCATGCAATAATGGGTAAATGGGAGATGCGTTCGTAGGAAATTGAACACGCGCCGTATAAGCGAAATCCCGAGCCATGGCAAAGAGAAAAAGCCATCGTTAGAAAATTTGTCAGATTATTTTATTGAAAATGAGAGAGTTGTGAAAAATTTGATCACGCATTATGTTCTCAAAATTTTGAACAATTCATGATAGTTTGGTTCGGTTAGGGGGAAAGCGTCCTCCGCTCACCGGGTCGCCGCTGGCAGCCACACCCGCGCTCCCGCGCTGCGCCCGGCGGCGGCGCGGAAAAATCCATCCAAGCCACGACGCGAGTGGAGGTCCGCCACCGCCTCGACGCTCCGCCTCCAGCGCCAGCGGAATCCGGCGTCGCGCAAGCGCAGCGGCTCGGCCCAGCGGCTTTTCAAGACCAATTCGATTTCAGTACCCATCAGGCGGGCTCCAATTTCTAACATCCACCTCGCGGCCGGCAGCCCGAGCGGCATTCCCACCGCCTCGCGGAAGGTCCGCATCCACTCGCGGTTCGTCGGAAACTCCGGGGCGGTGACATTGATCGCGCCGTCGAGAAATGGGTCGTTGATCGCGAAATCCACCGCCCGCAGGAAATCCTCCATGTGAATCCAACTGATCCGTTGGTTGCCGTTGCCCATCGCCCCGCCGAGTCCCCGGGCGGTGAGTTTCCGCAGCACATCGTAAACCGTGGCCGTCTCATTGGCCAGGACCATGCCGATTCGCAGCACCAGCTTGCGCGTTGCCGATGGGACGACGGCATTGAAAAACGCATCCTCCCACGCCTGCGCCACCTCGCAGGAAAACCCCTCGCCCGGCTCGCCCAGCCAGTCGTTCTGCGGCTGGTCCTCTGCGTGGCGATACCACGTCGCCGTGCTCGCGTTGAGCCAAGTCTTCGGCGGTGTCTTGCAGGCTTGGATCGCCTCGCCGATCACCCGCGTCGAAGCCACTCGTGAGTCGATGATTTCCCGGCGGTTCTGTGGGGTGTAGCGGCAGTTCACGCTGCGCCCGGCGAGATTGATCACCGCCTCCGCCCCTTCGAGCGCGAGCGCCCACGGACCGAGAGTTTTCCCGTCCCATTCCAGAAACATTCCGTCGCCACTCCAGCCCTCGCGGCTGCGGGCGATGGCGACAACTTCTTTGCCACGGCGGGCATAATAGCGGGTGAGGTAGCGGCCGAGGAAGCCATTGGCTCCAAAAATCACGAT
>JANXMQ010000210.1 GCA_025354565.1 Akkermansiaceae bacterium | reverse complement strand
GACTTTCTTGGCGCGCTCGGTTTTCGAAGGCGCGTAGATCGCGGCTTCGATGCGGTCGCCGGCGATTTCGTAGGCGATTTCTAGCAGATTGTCCTTGGCTACGGTGAGTTCGTAAGTGCGCTTTTCCTTGCCGGCGAGTTTGGCGAGTTCTTCTTGGACAGCCACCAGCTTGGCGACGGCTTCTTGGGCGAAATGAAGAGCCTTGATGAATTCGTCTTCAGGGAGTTCGTCGGCTTGGCCTTCGATCATGATGACGTTGGTCTTGTCGCCGACGTAGATCAGGTCGAGGTCGCTGTCAGCGCGCTCGTCGTGGGTCGGGTTGATGAGGAATTTCCCATCGACGCGGCCAACACGCACCGCACCGATCGGGCCGGCGAAGGGGATGTCGGAAAGGCAGAGGGCGGCGGAGGCACCGTTCATCGCGAGGATGTCCGAGTCATTCACACCATCGGCGCTGAGGAGGATGGCGACGATCTGCGTTTCGTAGAGGTAGCCTTTTGGGAACAACGGACGCAGCGGGCGATCCGTCATGCGGCAGGTGAGGATTTCCTTCTCGGTTGGGCGACCTTCGCGCTTGAAATAGCCACCTGGGAATACGCCGGCAGCGGTGGCTTTTTCCTTATATTCCACGGAAAGTGGGAACCAGGTCTGGCCGGATTTCACCTTGGTAGCGGAAACGGCGGTGACGAGGATGATGGTGTCGCCGCAACGGACGGTGACGGCGCCATCGGCGAGTTTGGCAATTTTGCCGGTTTCGAACGTCATCGGGTTGGTGCCGACGTCGGCCGTGAGTGTATGGATATTCATAGTCAGTGTTTGTTTGTCTTTTTTCAGTGCGTACGGCCCGCATTGCAGGATGCGTGGCGGGCATTCATCGTTTTCAGACAAATTCCGCAGCGCGCAAATAGGCGGCTGCAGAGGGAAGTGTCTGACGAGCCGGGCGAAACATTTGAGTGCCCGGACCGTTTCGCAAAACAGCCACGGGGAATTTCCCGTGGCTGCTTGCGGAGAGTTTTTAGCGGCGGAGTCCGAGGCTCTGGATCAACTGCAAATAGCGTTCATCGGAGCCCTTTTTGATGTAATCCAGCAATTTGCGGCGCTGGGAAACCATCGTTAGCAGGCCGCGGCGTGATGCGAAGTCCTTCTTGTGGATGTTTAAATGGTCCGTGAGCTCAAAAATCCGCTTGGTGAGAAGCGCGACTTGATATGCGGAACTGCCTGTATCTCCTTCGTGGAGCTTGTATTCGGTGAGGTTAATTTCTTTTTCGGCCATGGTCGTAGGGGATAGCGCCAGCGCGAGCCGGAACGTCCTAGGTTGTAGGTTGAGCGCGGAACAAAGCGTCAGGATGGCGGGTTTGCAAGATAATTGCTACTCGGGATGGAAATTTAAAAAATCCGTCATACTCCAGATCATCCGTCGTTGTCCCTTTTTATACGGGTGTTCTCGTCAGCGTCTCTCTCAGCACGCCGACGGGCGTTCTCCATATTTAAGACAGCAAGCTCGTGGGCCCAACGGTTGGTGAGCATCTGGCGGATGAGCCAAACGCCGGTTTCCACCATTCCCAACAAAACCAGCCAGGCCAACCAAGCCATCGTGATCGGCCAAGCGGTTTGCACATCCATTGACCAACCGGCCATCACGAAAAATCACACACTTTCCTTGACCGCCGTTGCAGGCAGCAATTTTGCCACAATAACTAACAGCACTACCACGACTCCCGCCAAGGCCACCCACAGCCATGGTGAACCGGCATCCGGGGCATGGTGATCGCGGGTGTCCGGGCGGAGGATTTCCTCATCGCCGAGGGTCGTGGCCTGCGGCTCGGCGGCGAGCATTTCGCGGCGCACCACTCGTAAATCGTATTGGGGTGGCGCGGCGTTAGGATTTCCGTAGCACAGGAAAAGCGGCGCAGGGTCCGAGAGCTTGGCGATGATGGAGGGGGAGGCGAAACGCAGGAAAATTTCATCGAGCGGGATTGGAGGATTGTCGCCATTGTCGGTTTCCAGAATGAAGGACGCGGGCAGGCGCTCGCCATTGAGATTCAGAACGAGCGGGACATCGCCGCTGCCGGATTTCGTCCAATCCGCCGAACCCACTTCCTCGCGGCGGGCATTGCCGAAATCGTCCTTGCCTTCGATGGCTGCCACAAATCGACGGGTGAACAAGGGCGCGGAAGAACGCGACGTGAGATCCACCATCGGCACGCCGCCCACTGGCAGCTTGATTTCCCAACGCGAAATTTTCGGCCGCTTCGGGTCATTTTTCGGGGAAATACCCGACGGCTTCAACTCATGAAATACCGTCCCGGCCCCCACCAAATAGGGAATCTGCTTGTCGTTCTGAATCAACCGAACGTCGCCGAGATCCGTCCGGCTGGCAGCCAGCGTTTTTGCATCCAGCTCGATCCGAACCACTCCCGACGGCGCGGAGTCAACCTTGCGACGGCGGGACCAATCTTTCAGGTCAATTTCTGCGCCGGCGACTTTCACCCCGCTTAACACCTCGGGGACGACATAATTCGGATTTTTGTGCAAGGGGCCAAGCCTAACAAGTGGTCCTCCTGCCGCAGTCAGTTTTCCGCGTAATGCGTTTATATCATAATTCGCCGTCTTGGCCTCGCGGCTGCCAGAGCGCAAAATCCATTCCCCCGTAGTAGCCGCGTGCAGCGCCAGAATAGTCGGGTAACACCGGATTTTCGCACCACGCACCGTCAGCGGCGGGCTATCACCATTGCGGAATGTCGCCACGATGAAACGCGCCGGAATTCGCCGATCAACCGGGACCACCAATTCCTCGGTGGAAACCCCGTTTTCGCCCACCACCCGATAAATCGTGCCGGTGGCAAAATTTTCCATGCGGGATTCGCCATCCGACCTTGGAATGGAATACCCGAGCGTGCATTTCCGGCTGAAAACGGCATCCGGGATTTCAAACCGCAGCTCCGCCACATTCAGATTACCCGCCCCCAAATCCAATGGCAGCCGAGTTTCGTTAGAGTCCTCCTCCCGTTCGCCTAACGGAGCTGTTAGTTCGACCGTCTCCGGCTTCTCTCCAGTGGTGATGGCCCGCACCCCCGTGAACGGCACCGGCGGACTCCGCCCATCATCCACCGTGAAACGAAAGCCCTCCCACCCATCTACCAGAATTGGCAGCCGCAGCCGTTCGCTCTCGCCAGACTGCCGGAAAATCACCTCATTCGTCGCCAAGGTCTGCCACGCGCCGCCCTTCTTGCCTTCAAGGGTCACTGACTTGAGAAACTGCCGTGCCGGAGAAACCATTTCGACCGCTTCGATCCGATCCGTTGTCCCGGTGGCAACCTCGATCACTGTAGTCGTGCCGGATTGATTGACCTTCAGGCCCACCGCCTCACGCACCATGCCCTCCCGGCGGATCGGCTTCTCTACGAAATACGGAACCTCGTTTTTCTCCGGTGAAACCACCCGCACATCCCCCAAATCCACGCGTGAAACATCGAGCACCTCGGGCGAAATCTCCACCCTCACCATCCCAGCTTGCCCCACCACGAACGGAGCCTCCCACTCCCAGCCCATAAGCGTTGCCTCCGGGCCAGCACACAGCATTCCCGGAATGACTAACAACCATGTGATGAGCGTTTTCATGAAGGTTCGGTTCGATCAAAGAAGCGTTGATAGAGAAACGATGCGATGAAGGCAATCACCGCCACGCCGATCAATGCGCCGATCCGGAAAATGCTCTCAATCGCCGCCAGATCATGCAGGAACAATTTCAACAGCGTCACCGCTAACAGCCCGATTGCCGCATAACGTGCGTGCTTCGTGCGTTGCCAAATCCCGATCCCTAACAGCAGTAGTGAAAACAGCCCCCAAGCAATACTATAAGTCATATCCCGTGCGAAATTTCCACCGAACATAAACGCCACACAGCGATCCCCCGGACTCGTGAAATAGTCCGCGATCTCGATGTTCAGCAGGAGAAAAAGCAACACCCCGCCAAAAGCATACAACACTCCGCGTGCCGAAAAATTCGCACAGCGCCCCGCCGGATCGGTGAACCAGCGTGCCCCCCAAAACTGCGCCACCGCCACCAACCCATAGGCATACAGATGCCAGTTGAAAATCACCGTCCCACTCCGCGGATAGTCAGTGAACACGGCCGGATTCACCGTCAGCCGGACAAACGCCACCCCTAACAAAGCGAGCCCCGTAAGCTGCAAGCCCGGATGCACCACCCGTCGGAACAACCACAGCAACAAGGCCCCTTCCATCGCCCAGCTAACCGTTAGCCACTGACGGCTGAACTGGATCGGAAAAATCAACGTGATGAAAAACAAGGCCACTCCGCCGAACCAAGCAAGCTGACTGCGGTTTTTCTCATCCATTCCCTTGGCCGAGCGGATCACCATGAACAACGCGGCCAACGCCGGCACCGCAAACGCCGCAGGCAGCAGGCCCATCATGCCATTCGGGAACGATTGCTTGACCAAATGATGAACTAACAGAAAATGCCCTACGCCCGAGAGCGCACTGGCGATCCACGGCACGGCCTGCCCCGCGCAGGCTTTTCTGAACACAAACGGGAAAACCAGAAACAGCGCGTAAAATCCCAGATACCACGACAGCGCCACCGTTGGCAAATCCGCTTGAAAATGATGCGTATGCCACACCCCTTCCACCGCTAGCGTCCCGACCAAGGCCGCCAACACGAGCGGTCCCTGTCTGGCTAGCAGCGCCAACCCGATCAGCAACACCGACATCAGCAACGCCACCCCAAACACCGGCGACGGATTCGCCACCGGCAAATGCAACAACGCGAGAATCATCATCCCAAATGGCAGCAACGCTGAACATACCGGCAGCAACGCCGCCGCCTGCACTTCGAGCGAACTGCTCCCTTCCCGAGTTTTTGTTAGCTTGGCGAGCAACATCCCACCCACCGAAAATACCGCCGAAAACCCCGTGATCACTCCCAAAAACGGCAGTAGCGAATCCGCCTGCGACGGCCCTTTCAGCAACCACATCGCCGCCACAATCATCGTCAGCGCCAGTGAGACCAACACCGAAAGCATCGCCCCCGTCACCACCGCCAGACCAATCGCCAGCAAATCGAGAAGCAACACCGCCACCCAAATCACCATCGACACCGGATGAAGATGGAGCACCGGCAACAACATCATCCACAGCACCAGCGGCACAAACCACGGCCCGGCCTTCACTGGCAGCCCTGTCGGCAGGGTGGGCATGCGCCTGGCCAGCAGCACCGGAGCCACTGCATGAAGCGCGCCGAACACCAGATAGATCACCAGCGCTCCACCCAGATTTTCCACCGTCAGATAGCCCATCGTCCAACACGCCAGATGCAGGAATGCCAGCACTGCCGCGATCACCTGCACCACACCCATGCGGGGGCGTGCAATCACCACCGCCATCACGCCTAACTGAATCAGAAACACAAATCCATACAGCAGGAAATACCGCTCCGCCACTTGCCAGAAGCCCAACAGCACGAAAGCGAATCCCAGCGCCACCACCGCCAGCCCTAACACCGAAGCCACGGAAAATTTCTCCATCACCCGCCCCTGCCTTCCGAGCCAGCCGCCTAGCAGAAAAACGACCATGAAAAACAGCGCGATCCCCATCGGAATGAGCGTCTTCGTCCCCTCATCATAGTGGCCCACATTGAAAAATTTCACTCCCCACCCGATCTGCATCACCACCGTGCCCACCGCCGCCGCAAGCGTTAGAAAACGCCAGCGACCATGCCGCGACACCGCCACCAACCCGATATCTAGCAGCGCGATATAACCGAACAACCCGTACACCTGATCATGCCCAGTGGACACCAGCACTGGCGTTAGAAATCCACCTAACATCCCCAGCACCGCCACCACCAGCGCATCCAGCCGCACCGCGATCAAGAAGGCCACGAGCGTGACCAGCGCCATCACGACGATCGTCGGAACCGTCCCAAAAGCCTCAAACCGATAGATCGCATGGGCGGCGAAAGTCACCCCATAGAGAATCAGCACCCCCGTCGCGCAAAATGCCTGTGCCAGCACCCGATACTTTGGCCGCCGGTGGACCCACAGGCCGCCCGCTAACAATGCCGCGCCTATCGCAAAGCCCATCGCAATCCGCACCTCCTTCGGGATCAGGTTTTTCTCAAACGCGTATTTCACGAAGAAAATCACCCCGAAAAACATCGCCACCCCACCGAGCCAAGCGAACATCTTCTCCCCCATGAATTTCTCCAGGGAAAACTCCACCTTGGGCTTCTCCACCTTCGGCCGCTCCATCTTCGTCGGCACTTCCTCCGGTGCCTCCTGCTCGGAAATCCGCGGACCCGAGTGCCACTGCCGAATGTTCGGCGCGATTTCCTGCTCCACCCGCGGCTCCTGCGGCATCTCCCGCTCCTCCATCCATGTCGGAGCCGCCACCACCGGCAAGGGCGGCGGAATCACCTCATTCGCCAGCACCTGCTTCCGGTGTTCCTCGCTCTCTGCCCGCAGCGACTCAGCATCGTCCTTCGCCTTCACCGCCGGTGCCGCCGACTGCTGCTTGATCTCCACCAGCTCCCGCAGCACTTCCTTCTGCCGGCCGTGCAAGCGCTGCATCTGTTCGCGGGCGATGGCCATTTCCTTCCGCAGTGTACTGACCTTGATCAGCAACCAGATCACAACCAGAGCGATGAGAAATACGATGGCTTCCATAATTGCTGCCGCAAGGCATTACACCTCTATCGACTCGCTGGCGATAGGATTTCCAAGCCGGTCCGGCATAAGGAAGGAATCGGTTGCCGCTCATGCAGCAGGCTCCGCCAATTGTTCAAAGCGTCACCCGTTGCCCGGAAACGCGGGCTTTTTCCGCAAGATAGGCCAGACGGTGTCCAGCGAGTCCGTCGAGTCCCGGTTGCAAAGCCTGCTCGCCCCGGAACAGGTGGTCCAGCGAATCGACCAACCCATGATCTCCGCCCCCATGTCCGGCATACCCGGCGTTGTCCCTGACACTGACCTCCACCGGTTCAATCGCCCCGGTCGCGTGATGCCTGAGCCACAACTCCGGAGCGCCCGCCTCCTGATAGGGATCGCCGCCCTTGAGTGCCGCCAGCGTGCCGTAAATTTCAATGCTCCGCCCACAATCGAACGCAGTCATCGTGTGCGTGGCGGTGATGCCATTGGTGAATTCACAAGCGACCACCTGATGATCGACCACCTCATTGTCACAGTGATAAACACAGCGGCCCCATGGCGAGGTCTTGAGGAAATCGAGAATTTTCGCATCATCCGCCTCCTCCCAGCCATCCATCACCATGCTCAACCAACGGCGTTTGCCAGCGAGATAATGATGCGCGTCGAAGAGACAATTCGCCGCCGCCGGACAACCATCAGTGCAACGCAGTGGCGCACCTTCCGGGGCATTCTCCGCCCGAAACCACGAGCGGTCCCCATGGCTCGAAATGGCCGCCACCGGCGCACCCGCCAGCCAGCAAAGCAGGTCGGCATCGTGTGAGCACTTCGCAACAATCATCGGCGAGGAATTCGCCGCCTTCGCCCAATGCCCCCGTACGAACGAGTGGGCCTGATGATAGGGTTCCACGCCCTCGTGGGTTCGCATGGAAATGATACGCCCGAGTTTTCCGCTATCCACCACCCGCTTCACCGTCGAGTAAAAAGGCGTGTAGCGCAGCACGAAACACAGTGCCACGCGGCGGCCCAGTTCGCGCGCCCGGCGGTCGAGTTCCTCGCAGCGCGCGAGAGACTCCGCCGCCGGCTTTTCTAGCAGCAAATCATACCCCAGCTCAAGCGCCGCCATCGCATGACCGAAATGCTGGGCATCCTGCGTCGCGACGATCAACACATCCGCCTGCTTGCCTGCCGCGAATAACGACTCCGCCCCATCAAAGCAGCGGATCTCCCCGGTTGGCGCGAGCGAGGCAAGCATTTCCCGCCGCGAAGCCACCAAATCCGCCGCCGCCGTCAGTCGGTAACGCTCACCGAGCGTGGCGATGATCTTCGAATACGTGCGTCCTCTGGAGCCACATCCCAGAACTGCGATTGTCAAAACGTCAGACATGACTGCTGTTTGATGAATCATCGGAAAATGTCCAGCCGCTTCTTGCATCCGCCCGAGGATCTGCTCAAGGAGCGTGGGCATCTTGACCACGAGTCTTAATTACTCTTCCCTCAGACGTTCAATTTTTAACTTTCCACTTCACACATCTCACTTAACTGACGAGGGCCGCAGCATGATTCAACAAGATAGCTTTTTCTACTGACCGTAACGGCTAAGGTGCTTTATTTGTCACAAAGTCGAATTTCATTGATTTGGTTTCAATCCTGCAGAGGTCTCTCGACATGGCCATTTTCCAACTACCTAAAATCTGCTGCGCACTCTTTGTCCAGGCTACAATTTTGCTGCCCGGTATCCTTGCAGCAGGCGAACTAGGGAAAATGACCCGCGAGATTTGGACCAATCTGCCTGGGGGGAAGGTAAGTGATTTCACCAACAGTCCACGCTATTGGCAGACGGCCAACACAGTTACCACTTTCACCGGTGCCGCCAGCCCACGAACCATTGGGGATAACTACGCTTCGCGGGTCCGGGCTTATATTACCGCTCCGGCTAGCGGAAACTATACGTTTTGGATCGCTTCCGATGATACATCCGAACTGTGGCTTTCACCGAATGCTTCTAAATTCGGTCGTGTTAGGATCGCCTCGGTTGCCTCGGCGGTGAGTCCCGAGGTGTGGGATGCCCAACCTTCACAAAAATCCGCTCTCATCCCACTGTTGACTGGCCATCGCTAAAAGTAGTATTATGAAAAAAGCGACGGAAGTTCACGATTAAATTACACACCACCATGAATACGAAAAAACCAGAAACAAAATTTCGATGGCTCATTCACTTTGGTATCGCCATTGTTCTTTTCAATCATTCAGCATTTTGTGAAGAAAAATACGAAACATTCCCAGCAAATTTAGGTTTAGGTGAACATTTACAGAATCCAGAATGGAATGGTAAAGAACTTATCCTTTCAAAATTACACAAGGGAGAAGATCTGATAACCCTAGTAAGAGTATCGCTAAGCGATTACGTAGTAAGGTCTGAAAAAAGTTCTGAGGTCTTTTTTAAAATGACAAATAAAATTGATTTTTTTTCTCCCGGACTTCCTAATTCGTTCCTTGTGGATTTTAGAAGAAACAGCGAATACGTTACAGCTTTAATGTATGGTGATAGAGGCTATTACTGCGTTAAGGCTTCAATCCGTCCTATGGTAGTAGATCCCCCAAATCATTGGCTGCCTATAAAAATGTTAGAAACTAAGAAATGGTATCTGACGGAGGCGATAAAAATTACGGATCCTTATCCCGATTCGATCGGTGCCGAAAGCGGAATCATTGCTACACGACTGAACGATACCGGGCAGATCGAATTCCAGCTAACTCAAGATGACCAAAAACCAAATATTGTTGATGTGATATCGTTTGGTACGGAACGAAAAAAAACCGAACAAGGTAAGTGGATACAGCTATTAAAGAATGGGGAAAAATGGCAAGATAGCCCTGTATGGAATAGAGGTTATCTTCCTTTTGTGATTGATGAACAAGAGGAAAAAGAAATGTACCAAAATCAAAAATCGACAGAAGGAGTTCGTGACAGGTGCGGTTGGAATTTCGAGAGCAAAGATGAAGCCATCAAGTGGTATCGTGATAATTTTCAAGACAAACAAGCCGCAGAAGCAATTATACAAATAATCGATAAAGCATTTGCTGCTGAAAAGTGAAAATTCGGAGATAAGAACTCGGCTGAAATAGTATGATTTGATGAAATCACTAAGCAAATTTTGTGGAATTGCTTGGTTGCAGTCCAGCTGGTCGCTGTCTGGCACGGTCATTCTAATCCTAGCGATTGGAATCGGTTGCTGGGTGGGAGCACGTCAAGGATCTCCTTCTAATCCACACGAAGCCGGAGCGCATTACAGTTTCCCGGACAAAATGAAGGCGAACCCATTGGTTGCGACAGGAAGATTGGCGGATAGCAAATGACTATGCAGCAGCGAATTACCGTTGAAACCATGAAATTTCACACTCAGATTTTGTTTGCTTTGCAACTGCTTTTTCCCATTTGCGTTGTCGCCTCAAATGAGTTACCCTTGGAGCCTTATCCATCAGATTTGATAGCTGAGGTTGCGGTTAACCAGAGTCTTGCAGAAGCCACGGTTCCCCAGTTGCGTGCCATCGCACGAGATGGAGAGTTTTCTCGCCAGATTGAAGCTCTCAAGGCATTGGTTGCCAAAGGCGACGATGCGACAGTGGCAAGACTTGTTTATGCCCTACGTCAAGGTAACGCGGCAGCCGAAGACACCTTGATGCAGTATGCATCATTACCGATGGTGAATTACCTGTTGGAAGATGTCGCCCATGGCAGCATGGAACGCTACTATGGCGACGGTAATCCACTGATCGGGCAAGTCCGTGTGGCGGCTACGGCCATCGTGACAAAAGCCTTAGCAAATACGCCAGAATTGCCCGCTGACACTGTTGAATGGTTTCAATATCTTGCGCGAACTGGCTATCCTCGATTAGCTTATGTACCAGAGCAAAGTCAGGCAGTGATCGATTGGTGGTCGCACAATGCCAGCGCAATGCAGTCGGGTAACTTGGATAAAGCAACTTGGCAGCCAACTGACAAAGAGTTGATACCCGCCCAATTCAACTCATGTGAAAAATCGCGAATCATGATGCCTCTCCCGCCGCCACCTGCGCTTCCTCTCATACGGCCGACTCAACCATCGCTGCCGTTTTCCCTAGCCGAGACGTTTCCTCAGTGGGTAGCGCGTGTGTCAAACTCAAGCAATCTAGACTTGCGGGTCGCGAAGGTTGATTTTGACGGGCGCTTGAAAGAACGAGTCCCCAAAGAACTGCGAAATTCTTCGCCCATGACAGATCAAAGAGTTGTGAGTTCAACATTAAATGCGAACCAAGCAACAGGCGATAAAAGCTCGTCCAGTTTATTGATCTGGAGCATTGAGGTTTTCCTTTTTACTGTCAGTTGCCTTTTCTGGTTGAGCTATAAAAAGCGTGCTTTCAGGTCTAGTTGATATGTGCTTTTAGGTTCTGCTTTTAGTGCTTTAGGGTCAGTAGTATCAGGGCGAAACAAGGTATTTTTTGATTTTTTTCAAAGGTGGAATTTGGGTAATTGACAGGGTGATGGTAGTTTTGGATTGTGTTTCGATTACCGTTTTTCTATCAGTAATACTTTTTCAGAGCGGGAAACTGCGGGGCGGGAGGCAAGTGAGAAAACCAAAATCCGTCAGCCAATTTGAATTTTGCACGACACTGGGGTTTGTCACAATTCCTCAATGGCGGACGGTGAAACGATAGCTGCCGCCGCCCACTTGCAGGCGGTGGAGCTCAGGCGTGGATGACAGGGCTTTCACTCCCTTGGCGGATTCGATCGGATCGCCGGATTCGGTGATGCTGTCGCCTGCGGTTCCGGGCAACTGGACGGTCGCAACGGCTCCTGTAGGAATGACGATGTCGTACTCGGTGCCCGCAGCGTTGAAGGACCAGTTCGACTCTATCGGTCCGCGCACGGATTGGTGCGAGCACTTCACCCATTGCAAATCCGCGACGGGCTGCGGGCGGATCAGGATGCGGTCGAAACCGACAGCGTCCGGTGCAGGCTGAATGCCCCCGACCCAGTGAAAAAACCAGCCCGAGATCGAGCCGAACATCGGGTGATTGTTGGAATAGGTGCCATCGCTTCCGGCCCAGTGCTCCCACAAGGTGGTCGCATGGTTTTCTAACATCCAACCCCAGGATGGAAACGTCTTGCGGTTGGCGAGGGCGTAAGCGAGGTCGTTGCGTCCTTGCTGGGAAAGCTGATCTAGCAGGAAATGGGTGCCGAAGATGCCGGTGGCGAGGCGTGGGCCATCAGCCGGGGCGGTGAGGTCCGCCACCAGCGTGTCGAAGACTGCCTTGCGTTCCTCAGGTGCAGGAACACCGAAGCCGAGGGCGAAGGTTTGCTCGGACTGGGAACCTCCCGCGACCTTGCCTGTGGCCTTGTCGAGAAAAGCCTTGCTCCAAGCGGCTGTCGATTCCTGCGCCCATGCCTCACAGCGTTTGGCGTCCGTTTCGTTTCCTGTCACCTGCGCCAGTCGGGCGATGCGGTGAGCCGTGTCGATAAACATCGAGGTGGTGAGCGCCGTGCCCTTGGCCTTAACTTTACCCAAGGCCTCGTGGTCGCCGAGTCCTGATGTCACCAGTCCATCCTTGCGACGGGCAGCTTCACCTTCAAACCACCGGATCGCAGCAGGAAGTTGCTCGTCCAGTAATGCGCGATTTCCATAATGTTGATATAACTGATCTAACAATAGCGGGTGTGTCATGGACCAACCAACGCCGCAGTAGTCGATACCGACAAAAGGCGCGGTATCGGTGAAGCGTCCGTCAGGTCGAGCGGCGTCGCCCCAGTCGCGCACGGTCTTGGCGTAGAAACCGGCCATGTTATAGTTCATGAGAAAGGTTTCACTGGTCGCCACGATGTCACCACCGTAGCCGAAGCGCTCGCGGTGCGGGCAGTCGGACTGGACGCCGATGACGTTAGAAACAAACGTGCGGCGGCAGATTTTCTGGATACTGTTGAACAGTTCGTTAGAGCAGGAGAAATTGCCCGCTTCCGGTAAGTCACAATGGAATGGGATCGCACGGCATTCATCTGGAGCCGGGGCTTTTGGGAGTCCGGTGACTTCCATATAACGAAAGCCATGGAAGGTGAAATCCGGGCGGTAGCATTCCAGTCCGCCGCCACGGGCGATGTAGATGTCTTGCTGCCAAGCAATTTCCGGCGCGCCAGGTCCACCGACGGATTGGGTTTTACCATCCGCTTGCTTGCGGGCTCCCTTGATTTGACCGCAGACACTGGTCAGTGGATTGAGAGTGCCATCCGCGTTGAGGAGTTCACCAAAACGCATGGCAATGCGAGTGCCAGCCGGGACATTCAAGTCGATCTCTGGGATGCCGGTGAAATTGATGCCGAAGTCCACGATGTGAGTTCCAGCAGCGGGAGACGTGACGGCAACAGCGGGAAATTTTTTCTCCGCACGAATGGGCAACATTTCTAACGGACGAAGCGGTTCTAACGGGGAATCGGTAACGCGTGCGGCTTTCCAAGCAGACGCATCAAATCCCGCTTTGTCCCAACCGGGCAAGGCGAGGCGGGCATCGCGTTCCTCGCCGAGGTAGATGCTATTGCGAAGCGTCGGTCCACCCGTCGTCGTCCATTCGGGGCCGGTAGTTAGAATAGTGTGGGAGCCATCCGGGTGATCGACGACGAGGCAAGCGATTCCACGCGGGCGGCCCGTGGCCACGCTGTCGCGAATGTTGCGTTGGCCCCACATGCGGAGTGGTAGTGGATTATACCAGCCGTTACCAAGGGCGAGGCCGAGGCAATTTCCGCCTTCGGTTAGCTGGGAGGTGACGTCATGCGTGCGAAACAGGATGCGCTTGTCGAAGGCCGTCCACGGAGGATCGAAGAGGTGATCTTCCAACCGTTTACCGTTCAGACTGGGCAAGCACAGCCCCAGTCCGGCCACGTGCAGGCGGGCACGGGTGATCGGTTTGGTGATGGTGAACTCACGGCGGAGCAGAGGAGCGGGGTCGGGTTTGTAAAAATCCTCGTCGCGATCGGGAAGGGCTTTCCCGTCGTCAATCCACTTGGCACCCTGCCAGTCGGCGGGCGTGGCCGGGGCAACCTCGAAGGTGGCCACGGGACTCCAGGGTGACGCTTGGTCGCCCGTATCCCAGGAGCGGACTTTCCAATGGCAGATCTTGCCGACGACAAGTGGCTTGCCGACGTAGGTGACGAGTGGCGAACGGCCGGTAGCAACCTTGCCCGAGTCCCAGAGATCGCCCTGATCTTTCTCTAACATTCCTGCGTCGCTTGCTACCAGAATCTGATATGCGGATTGAGTTTGGTTTCTCTCGCTGGATTCGATCCGCCATGAGAACTGGGGTTTTGCAGTTGCTGCGAGAGAATGGCTTGCGCCATCGCACCGCAAAGCGACTGGCAAAATTGCGGACTGGGCATGAAGTGCCAGGCTCATGAAACTGAGGAGCATGATCTTGATAGAACGGTTTGATGGATATCGGGTCATGGCAGAGGAAGGCAGGTATCTCAATTCGATTTCAGAGTGATTCGTAAGCAGGTCTTCTGTCCTGCGAGCAGGATGAGCTTGTGATCGGTTGAGGTCGAGGTTGGAGAAATTTCAGCGATCCCGCAGAAATTCTCGATGGTGTTGATCGGTGCGGGAAGAGAAAGGATTAACTCTTGCCGCTGTTTCGATGTCAATTCCACTTCGACGTGGTTTCCCTCCCAATTCAGACGATGAATCTCGATGGCTCCGCGACAGAGGACTCCCTCGATGGTGCCTTTTGGCCACGCTTTCGGCAGCGCCGGGAGCAGTCGGATTTTGCCCGGTGCGGAAGAGACGAGCATTTGGATGATGACCGCCGGCATACCACCGCTGATGTCCGTGTTGAAGAGGGTGCGATGGTTGTGCATCGAGGCCAGGTTCGAAAGCCAGAAACGGTTCACGAGGTGCTGGAGGCAATGATAGGCGAGTTCGCCCTCGCCCAAGCTGGCGCAGACTTGCCCGAGTTGCACTAGGCCGAAAGACATGTAGCCGCGGTCATTCAGCTTCCAGTGTTTATCGAGTTTGTATTCCACGCTCTTGCGAAACGCGGCCTGCAAATCCGGGCTGGCGGCGATCTCGTCTGGCAGGCCGTAGTAAAGTGGATAGAGCTGAGAGGAATGGCGGTGGTCGTCAGCATTCTCGAGTTTTGGCGTGAGCCACTCTTTGATGATACCACGTTCGTCAGTCATGTAGTCAGGCATTTTTTCTAACATTCTCTCCCATATTGGGATCTTGTCCGCGTTGCAGTCGAGTTCACGCGATGCGGCGATGATGTTATGCAATAACTCCTTGGCGATAGCCACGTCCATGGTGGCGTTAAAGGTCGCCTGAGACCTGGTATTCCCCGGGGTGTTCTCTGGAGATTGGGTGGGCGAGAAAATATACTTTCCGTCAGGTCCTTCATCCAAGTAGTCATCGAAGAACAGGGCGACCTTTTCCATGAATGGCAGCGCGTGTACGGTGAGAAATTCGCGGTCGCCAGTGTAGAGATAGTAGTCATGGAAAAAGCGGGCCGCCCATCCCGCTCCGGAGACCCACATGCCACCGGCGAAATCCACGGCCAGCGCGTTGTTATAGCCGTGAGTACTCGTGCGCGACGGCAGCACAATTCCGCGCGCTCCGAAAAGGTGCTTCGCGTTAAGCTCCATGCATGGAATTAACGACTCGATATAACTCGTGTAGGCGAGCATCAGTTCAGGCATGTTGCCCTGCAGGTTCGCGGCGATGGCGGAAGGGACGTTGCCATTGTGGGTGTAGTCGCCAGCCCAGCCGGGAACATAGGTGCCGCCCCAGAGGCCTTGCAGATTCGGCGGCAGTTCACCGGTGGCCGAGATGATGTTATGGTGCCCTGCATCGAACTCCTTTTCGATGAGCGCCGGATTCATCATCTCATCGGTAGCAATTGCTAGCAGATCCTCGGTACAGCGCTGATGATCCGCACCGCCGCCAAGATCGAGACGCATGCGGTTGAACAACTTTCCGTGGAGTTCGGCGTGGCCTGTGAGCAGTGAATCATAATCCGTTGGCAGCATGGCGAGCGATCTCTGCATGGAATCAAACTCCGATTTTCCAGTCTCACGAAGTAAAAGTATATCTAGCAAAACCAATACGCGATCCGCGCCCTGAATCGTTAGAGCGTCACCCAATTCGGCATGAGATTTCCCACCGCAAATCACGACCCGCGCATGACCTTCGAGGGCCAGGATGCTGCCAGGGTAGGCTTTGAGAAAACGGTTACGATAGGTGAGCGAGGAAACGTCGGCGCAACTCTCGATGCCGCCGATGTGCTGATTGAACATCTCGTCGGATCGCATGGCAATGTCAGTATCGTCATTAAACTCGTCGCTCGGTTCGCGTGGTTCGAGCTTCAATTGGCAGTCAATCAAGCCCGGCTGGGGACCGGTGATCAGGATTACCGCAACGCCATCCTTCCGAGAGACAAACATCCTGCGCTCAAAGACCCCACGGTCGTCCGCCCAGTGGACGACGGCCTCGCCGCTTTTGAAATCCACCGAACGGGCATAGTCGCGGACCTCGCCTTGTGCGCGGGATTTGATTGTTAGGTCGAAGGCGGGAACGAAGAAATCCGGATACATGAAACTGCCCTGACCTGACAATTTAAACTGAAGTTCGCAGGCATCCTGATAGTTTCCCTCGTCGATCAGCCTGCGGATCTCGGGCAGTAGATTCGACTGGTTAGGCGGCACCACGGGATTTCCCATCGGCATGAACAGCCGCTCATGGGAGAAGATGATGCGTTCGTCGAGAGGACGGCTGAACGCATTGAGACCGATCGTGCCATTGCCGCAAATCAGGCCTTCCTCCCAAGTTTCCGCGGGTTTGGAGCTGACAAATCCGCGCTCGGGAACGGGTAGAAGGAGTTTCGCGAAATCATGCATTACTTGTGAACGGCTGCCGGGGTTTTCAATCCGTAAAAATTACTGCGGCCAGGTGTTGCTGGCACGGGATCGATTTCGCAGAGTGGAGGCTGGATACCGCAGTAAAGTAGCGCCGCTTCATTTTTGCCAAAGGTGAGTTCATAGCAGCCAGCCTGATAAATTTGCGGCGATGGGTTGGATGGATCATCCCATCCGATTGGGTGGATTCAGGGTTCATGATTGCTAGAAATTCGCTTGTCGGGTGACAGTCATTGGAAAAGCCACTGGCCGGATCGCAGAGGAAACGATCTGGCGTCAACCTAGCTTTCCAGACCAGATTGCCAACATTTGTTTTGGTGGCGGTTGTTGGATTGGGCGGAGCGTGGGGAATGATGATTTCGGTTGGTTGGGCCGTATCAATTTTAATTCCAGAGCGTCCGGATTTTTTACATGCGGATGGAAATCTTCAGCGTAATATGCCCGCATGTCATCATGGCCGAAATGGATCGTCTCAATTTTACTAACTGCCTGCAGCGCTTCCGCCTCAGAGGAACCGACCACAATCGCGTGGCGGAGCTTCGATGCCGCGACCATCGCAACGGCTCGTGATGAGAAGAAGTTGCTGTTCCTCGATCTGGAGGCGGTGTGGTGCCATTGGTGCCATGTCATGGATGAGAAAACTTACACCGACGCCGGAGTCCGTGCGGCCTTGGCTAAGGATTTCATCTGCATGAAAGTGGATCAGGATTCGCGCCCGGATCTGGCAAAGCGTTATGAGGACTATGGTTGGCCGGCGCTGGTGGTGATCGATCCCGTGACGCTTCAGGACCGTGCGATTGGGTCTGGATTTCAACGTCCGGCGGAGTTTCTGAAACTGCTGGAAAAGGGCAAGGATCCTAAGGCGAAAGCCGAGTCTGGAGTGATCGCGGGTCAACCGGGAGGCATTGCCTTGTCGGATGAACAACGTGCGGTGTTGATGGCGAAAATGAGGGATCGTTACGATGCAAAGGAAAAAGGCTGGGGGTCCGGGCATAAGTTCGTGCCTTGGGAGAATGTGGAATTTTGCATCCGTCTGGCCCTCACCGGCGATACCAAGGCGCGGGCGATGGCCGAGGAAACACTCACGGCTTCCACCGCGTTGATCGATCCGCAGTGGGGCGGACTCTATCAATACTCGACCGACGGCGACTGGCAGCATCCGCATTTCGAGAAGATCATGGAGTTTGAGTCCGAGGTGCTGCGGGTTTATACGCTGGCGCATCTCGCTTGGGGCAGGCCGCAAGATCTCGAAGCTGCGAAGCTGATCGCGAAACATTTGCATGATTTCCTGCGCTCACCGGACGGCGCGTTTTACGTCAGCCAAGACGCGGACGTTGTGCCAGGCGAACACTCTGCAGGTTTCTACGAACTGGACGATGCGGCTCGGCGCAAGCTCGGGATTCCCAAAGTGGACGAACACCTTTACTCGCGTGAAAATGGCCTCGCGATCCACGCCCTCGTCGCCCTCTGGCAGGCCTCGGCAGACCCGGTGTATCTCGCCGAAGCGAAACAGGCCGCCGAGTGGATCATCCAACATCGTACGCTGAGCGGTGGTGGCTTTTCGCATGATGAAACAGACGCCCACGGGCCATTTCTGGGGGATCAGGTTCAGATGGGCCGTGCCTTGCTCGCGCTCTATCAGGCGACCGCTGACGTAAAATGGTTAGAACGCGCGATACAGTGCGCGGATTTCACCGAGGCGCATTTCAAATCCAAGGACGGCGGCTATCTCGCCAGTGTGCCACGTGTGGATGCGCCGGCACCCGTGATGGACCGGAATGAAAACATCGCCCTCGCCCGCTGGTGCAACCTGCTAGCCAGGACCAGCGGTGAGGCCCGCTTTTCAGACATCGCGAAACACGGCATGCGCCACCTTTCCAGCGAGGCCGTTCTGGGAGACATTTTCTCATTCGCCGGTGGTGTCTTGTTGGCAGATCGCGAGCTTTCCGAAGAACCGGTCCACATCACCATCGTTGGGAAAAAAGAGGATGCTGCCGCCATCGAACTTTTCGCCACGGCCCAGCGACATCCATCGCCCTACAAGATCATCGAGTGGAGCATCCCCGGAGCACCCGTGAAAAAAGGCGGGATCGAATATCCGGATTTCGGGAAAACCGCGGCGTTCCTCTGTGCGGATGGCCGATGTTCCTCACCAAAGTTCACGCCCTCGGACCTCGCGGCGACGTTCACTTCGCATGACAAATCCGACTGAACGGCCAGTCGCCGTAGGGTTTAAAGTCAGGCTTGCGTGGATCCTCCGGTATCGTTAACCATCCGCCCTCATGACTCACGACCCGGACCAACATGCCTCGCTGGGCGCGATGTATTCCGACTATTTCCTCGACTACGCCAGCTACGTCATCCTCGAACGCGCGGTGCCCCACCTCTATGACGGCCTCAAGCCGGTGCAGCGCCGTATCCTCCACGCCATGGATGAACTGGACGATGGCCGCTACAACAAGGTCGCAGGGATCGTGGGAAACACGATGAACTACCACCCGCACGGCGACCAGTCGATCGGGGCCGCCATCGTTGGCCTTGGGCAAAAGGACTTGCTCATCGACACCCAGGGCAACTGGGGCAACACGCTAACAGGCGATGGTGCGGCCGCTCCCCGTTACATCGAAGCCCGCCTCACAAAGTTCGCTAACGAGGTCGTCTTCAACCCGAAGACCACCGACTGGCTACCCAGCTACGACGGTCGCCGTAGGGAGCCGGACACTCTGCCGGTGAAATTTCCGCTGCTGTTAGCCCAGGGCGTGGAGGGCATCGCGGTCGGCCTTGCGTGCAAGATCCTGCCACACAATTTCCACGAACTCATCGAAGCCGCCATCGCCGTCCTGCGCGACCAACCGTTCACCTTGCTACCGGATTTCCCCACCGGCGGCATCATGGATGCGTCCGATTACCGCGATGGCCTGCGCGGCGGAAAAGTCCGGGTCCGCGCCCGCATCGCCACTGATAAGAAAGGCATCCTCCGCATCACGGAGATTCCCTTCGGCACCACCACCGGAGCGCTGATGGAATCCATCGTCGCCGCCGCCGACAAAGGGAAAATCAAGATCGCCAAAATCGAGGACAACACCGCCGCAAACGCCGACATCCTCGTCTATCTTCCTGCGGGGGCCGATCCCGATCAGTCCCGCGACGCCCTCTACGCCTTCACCGATAGCGAGCTATCCATTTCGCCGAACTCCTGCGTCATCGTCGATGGCAAGCCGGTCTTCATGGGGGTTTCTGAAATCCTGCGCCGCACCACCTTCCGCACACGAGATCTGCTCAAGCTGGAGCTGGAAATCAAACTCGGCGAACTCGCGGAAAAATGGCATTTTAGTTCGTTAGAGAAAATTTTCATCGAGAACCGCATCTACCGCGACATCGAAGAATGCGAGACTTGGGAAGCCGTTCTCAAGGCCATCGACGACGGACTCAAGCCATTCAAGAAACTCCTCAAACGCGAGGTCACCGAGGACGATTTGGTCCGCCTAACCGAAATCAAGATCAAGCGGATTTCAAAGTTCGATTCCTTCAAGGCCGACGAGGAAATCAAGGGGCTCGAAAAGCTCATCGACGAGACCGAGAAGCACCTTCGCAACCTCACTAAATATACGATCCGTTGGTATGAGGAACTCGCCAAGAAATACGGCAAGGACCGCGAGCGCCGCACGGAGATTGCCTCGTTCGAGCGGGTGGACCGGATGCAGGTCGTCGCCGCCACCGAGACGCTCTATCTGGATGCCAAGAACGGCTTCGCTGGGTACGGCCTGAAGAAAGACGGCGAGCCGGTCGAAAAATGCTCCACCATCGACGACATCATCGCCTTCACGCAGGACGGCAAAATGCGCGTCATGAAGGTCGCGGAAAAAGTCTTCGTCGGCCAGAAACCCTTGCGCGTCGCCATTTTCCGCAAGGAGGAAGATCTCATTTATTCCATGATCTATCGGGACGGACGCGACGGCGCGATCCTCGCCAAGCGCTTCACCGTCGGCGGCATCACCCGCGATAAGGAATATGATCTAACGAAGGGCACGCCGAACAGCCGCGTCCTCTACTTCGCCTTCCACAAGACCAACGAGGAGAGCGCTGCGCAGATGTTGTTAGTCCACCTCAAGTCCGGCCTGCGGATGCGCAATCTCATCCGTCCGCTGCACTTCGCCGAGTTCGGCATCAAGAGTCGCGCGAGCGCGGGAAACCTCGTCACGAAACACGGCATCGAGAAAATCATCCGCGCACCGAAGGACTATGATCCGAAGCTGGGAGCATGATTTGATAAAGGCCTGAATGTCATGGTTCACAAACTATTTTTACGAAGTCTCCCTAGCTTGATCGCCGTGAGATTGCCTATTCTCAGTTCATACAGATAAATCGTCCGCAGTGTGATCCGATTTTGAGGTCGGCGACGGATTGAACTTGTCAGTGTGATAACGAAATGGTGCATCTGCTGGCAAAACCAAATGAATCCATTCCCCGCGTGTCAGGCGCGGAAGGATCTCCTCGCCTGATTCCAAAAAAACACTAACAATCCCTTCGCTATGAAATCGTTCGTTTTATCATCATCCATTCTCTGGCAGCGGCTTCTGCGCTTGCTCCTTGTCGGTGTTTTCTTGGGCTCATCTGGATCGCTCACGGCGGCGGGTTGGACCAAAGCCCTCGACATGAATCTTTCCACGAATCATCGGCATGTGTATGTCAAAGTGCCGGATGGCGTCGCCAATGTGACCGTGCAGCGGTTTGATAAAGTGGGTGGCTGGCGGAAAGTCATTTCAACCAAGGCGGTTGCCGGGGTGATGAAATTCAAACTGCCGGTGACAGGCATGCAGGTCCAGTGGCGCGCGCTCGGTTGGTATCAACGGGCGAAAGTGTCGCATGAAAAATTCCCAACCACTTTCTATGCGGGGAAAACCCACTTTGGTCCGGTCAAATCCAACGGCGGGACGGGTCTCATCCCCGGATCAAATCTCAGGACGGATTCGCTGATCGCAGGCGACGCTCTGGCGGGAACGGGGAGCACTCCAGTGGAGGCGGATATCTGGAAGGTGGATGGCAACACGGTATATTTCTTTAATCAACTGCGTGGTTTGCAGGTGCTAGACCTCACGAATCCGGCGGACCCCCGCCTCACCGCATCGCTGCGGCTTCCTGCGGTGGGGCAGGATCTATATTTGCTGCCCAGTGCCTCTGCGGCGTCCCGCACGGTGGTTTTATTGACGGAAGGCTGGTCCGACAGCGCCGGCCAATGGACACGGATCAATGTGGTGAAAGTGAGCGGCAGAACGGCTCAGATTACCTATACTCAGGACGTTGTCGGCAGCTTGGCTGACAGCCGGATGGTTGATAGCCGCCTGATCCTCGCGACAACGGAGTGGAACTACGCGGATAGCACCGCAGTCAATGGCTGGAGTGCCAGGACCCACCTCAGCGAGTGGCAGTTGGACGCAGCCAAGGCACCGGCAGCGGCGGGTGAAACCTTGATTGAAGGCGACAGTCCATTGATTTCCTCAGGCCCGGATTGGCTGGCTCTCGCAGTCAACCCGAGCGGCCAGTGGGATGTTTCCGACGTGTCGGTCTTCGCGGTTCGTCCGCAAGGCTTGGTCCGCATGGCGCAACCCATCCGCACCGAGGGTTCCATCGCCAGCAAGTTCGCCATGCAGTGGCGCGATAATGTGCTGACCACCATTTCTGAACACAACGTGGATGCTTCGGGATGGTCGCCCACCACCGTGCTGGAAAATTTCCGCGCGTGGTCGCCCGATGTGATTCACCCGGACCTCGCTGAGGGACGTCTTGGAAGGCTGGAACTGGCGACTGGCGAGAGCCTGTATTCGACCCGTTTCGCAGGAAACAAGGCGTATGTCGTGACCTATCTGCAAACCGATCCACTCTGGGTGGTGGATCTTGCCGACCCTGCGAGTCCGGTTGTGGCGGGTCAGCTCGAAGTGCCGGGCTGGACCTCACATCTGGAGCCGATCGGGGACATGCTCTTTGCCATTGGTTGGGAGTCTAACACCGTGGTCGCCTCACTTTTTGATGTCGCGAATCCAGCGTCCCCTCAATTGCTGCGTCGCCTCAGTTTGGGCGAGGCCGGAACCTATAGCGAGGCAATGTGGGACGAGAAGGCGCTCAAGGTGCTGCCGGACGCTGGCCTCGCGCTTATTCCTCTATCAACTTATGACTACACCAGCGGGAACTCGAACTCGGTGGTGCAGTTGCTGGACATCGACCTCAGCGCCCGGGACATGAGCCTGCGAGGAAAAATTTCCCATGCCTTCGATGCGCGCCGGGCGGATTTGATCGGAAATACGGTGGTTTCCATTTCCCAGCGCGTGCTGGTGGATGCTGACATCACGAATCGCGACGCCCCACAGGTGTTGTCCGAGGTTTCCTTGGCATGGCCGGTGGATCGGGTGATCTTGGCTGGTAGCCAGTTGCTCCAGATCGAAGACGGAAACTGGTATAGTGGGCGCGCGACCGCTCGCATCTCAACCCCTTCTGCTACCGAAGAAATCCTTTCAGAGACGGACTTGGGCGAAGGCACGGTGAAAGCGGCGGAATATCGCAATGGCAATCTTTACATCCTGCGTGAAACCGGGTCGCGCTGGCCGATGTTCTTCCGCATTCCGAGCATGAATGGCTCCACCTCTGACTCCAAAGTGATGCTTGATATATATACCATCACCAATGCGCCCGGTCTGACTCTGCTGGGTTCATGTTCCATGACTCCAAGCGCTGGTGGCCAGGTGGCGGGTGACCACTTGCTCTGGCCTCAGCCAAACCGCCCTGCTACGGTGGTCGATTACCGCACTTCCTTCTGGTTTGGTGGACCTATCATGTTTGATAGCGTGGTCCGCAAACGACTTACTCTCGCGCCGCAAATCAGCAGCGTGTCATCGTTGAGAAGCGATTCATTGACGGGCATTGTTGCCGCTGCCAGCCCGCTAAAGACGGTGCCTGGGGCGATGCTGTTGGCATGGCCGTTTTGGAATTCAAGCACTCCGGACAAAGCCCCTGATCTAATCCTATTCGACACTTCCGACCTGACCACCCCAGTGGTCGAAGATCCGGCTTCCCTCGGAGTCGCTGGATTGAGCGTGAATGGTGTGAGCGAGGCTGCTGACGGGTTAATCGTTTTGGGAACCTCTCAGTCCTACGACTCCAAGGCAAAAACCTGGCTCGACTACGGGAAGACCCTTGAGTCGGCCTGTGTGGTGGAAGTTCAACCAACGGGATCGCCCGTCGTGCGGCCATCGATTGAAATGCCCGGCGAGTTGTTTGCCGCCACGGAACTCGACTCCAACGGCTTCCTCGCCTTCACCCGGACTTTGGGTGACAACTCCTCCACGATTCAGGCAAGTGCCTGCGATGGTTATGACGCGTTCCTCATCACCAGCCTGGACGAACCGACATCCTACCCGACAGCGGCTGTCGGCGGACGGCGCTTGTTCGTCGCCAATGACGGCGGCGTGGAGTGCCACCTCCTCAGCGCAGATGGAAACTTCGTGTCCCAGCCCTCGTTGGATGTCGGGTGGACGCCAGACTCGCTGCGCTGGAATGCGGGCACGCTGACCGGTTCAACGTGGAACTCCTTGTTCGTCCTCGGCATGAATGACAACAAGGTGGAAACTTGGAACTTCGAGACTTGGGGCGTTAGATTCGACCGGGTCATCATCACTCCTGATAGGGATGTCTTGGTGCCCTTCGGGGATTATGGCGTCGAGCGACTGAACCGTTGAAGTCAAGGCGCTCCAAAACGGGAAGTTGAACCAGCCACCGGCGGGGAAGGGGAGGTGGGCGAGTTGCGGTGGTCACGCCCTACCTTTTCGGGCGGATTCCGCTTGGCCGTATATCGGCTTGGCTTGGATGCAACCGCCGCATCTAGGATGGAAACGCCAAATAGGCATTGCAACTCATTCATTATGAGGGTGGGCCCGCAGGGATTTGAACCCTGGACCAAGGGATTATGAGTCCCCTGCTCTAACCGCTGAGCTACAGGCCCTATAAGGAATTGCTCGTCTTTTTGTGTTGTTTGTCACCCTGGTTTGTCACACCATGCGGTAAACAGAATATAACACCACGGAACAAATGACGCCCCCTCGAAAAGCCACCAAGAAGACCACTCGTCTGTAGCGGTCGAAGTTGGAGAATCTGTTTCGTCATGCGAATGGCCTATACTGGGTTCGGACCAAGGTCAATGGGAAGTCGGTCGAGCGCAGTCTTCACACTACGGACTACAACCTACCGGCTGGGGATTCCCCGCAACACCCCTGAAGACACAGTCATGCTTGTCGAGAGATTGAATCCGCCTGCCCGGCCATTGCGTCGCGCTCCGACCACGGCTCCTTCAACCACTCTCTGGCGCACTCCTGAAGACCGGGATATACTGTGGTATAACAGTACATCCCTCAGGCGGGCGAACTGCCTGCAGGATCGCCAGGTCAGTCAAGAGTTCCGAGGCTCACGGCCTGTCTCCGCCTACCCCCTCGGGGCGGAGGTGCCTCCGAGGTTGTCTTGAGTCTCCACGCCACAAAGCGGTGTCCTCGCCGTTTCGCCCTCTGCGTCAAGCCGCCCCCTCATGCTCTAGCAATCCATCCAATCTCTAGCGATTTTGCTTCCGCTATGTTTTGGGATTTGGCGTCATGTCGCAGGAATGCTGAACTCCGCAGTGGCGGTTTCAGTCATTCACCCGATCGCACTCCCCACCAATGTCCAATCCCTTCTTCGATCATCCCATCCTGAACTCTCCTTACGAGTGCCCACCGCGGCATTGGGAACTGGCTCCGGACGGGCAACCGACCCAGAAAATCATCGAAACCCGACGGCGTGCCGAGTTCATCACCCCGATCCCCAAGCCCAAGAAGCGGAAGGGCTCCAAGAACCAGGATGAAATGCTCTTCGACGAGGGCAAGGGCCTGTCCACCAAGGAACAGCGCTATGACCCTAATCCCATCATCAATGAGATTCGCGGGTTTGTGGGCATATGGCGGAACCTCGCCCCCGGCCTGTGGCAGGTAACGCCGGAAACCCAGCGACTTCTCCAGCACTGGCGGCATCACAAGTTCAGCGGTCCCCGCCCGTTCTTCTGTCAGGTAGAGGCAGTTGAAACCGCCATCTGGCTCACCGAAGTGGCTCCCAAGTCCGTCTCCGGAAAACGCATTCTCTCCCTCCTGGCCAGCGTCAACAAGGAGGCCAACCCGGATCTCATGCGCCTTGCGCTCAAGCTCGCTACTGGCGCTGGCAAGACGACGGTCATGGCTATGCTCATCGCTTGGCAGACGATCAACGCCGTTCGCAGCCCCGGCTCCAAGACCTTCACCCGTGGATTTCTCATCGTCGCCCCGGGCCTCACCATCAAGGACCGCCTCCAGGTCCTCCAGCCGAACGACCCGAACAGTTATTACAAGGATCGTGAACTGGTGCCGGGCGACATGCTCGACGAGGTGAACCGCGCCAAGATCGTCATTACCAACTACCACGCCTTCAAGTTGCGTGAGCGCATCGAGATTTCCAAAGGCGGCCGCCAGCTCCTCAAAGGCCGGACCGGCGAGGACATCCTGACCACCGAAACCGAAGGCCAGATGATCCAGCGCGTCATGCCGGATCTGATGGGAATGAAGAACATCCTAGTGATCAATGACGAGGCGCACCACTGCTACCGTGAGAAGGCAGGCGAGAGCGTGGAGGACGAGGAGGATCTCAAGGGCGAGGAAAAGCAGGAGGCAAAGAAAAACAAGGAAGCTGCCCGTCTTTGGATTTCAGGCCTAGAAGCGGTGAACCGGAAACTCGGCGTCGCGCGCGTGATGGATCTGTCTGCTACGCCGTTTTTCCTCAGCGGCTCAGGCTACGTCGAAGGCACCCTGTTCCCGTGGACTATGAGCGACTTCTCCCTGATGGACGCCATCGAGTGCGGCATCGTCAAGCTGCCCCGTGTCCCCGTGGCGGAAAACATCCCAGGCAATGAAATGCCCATGTTCCGCAATCTGTGGGAGGCGCTGAAAAAGCAGAAAGTCAGTCTGCCGAAAGCCGGACGCAACAAGGCCGGTGACCTCGATCCCCTAAAGCTGCCCATCCTGCTCCAGACCGCCATCGAGTCGCTCTACGGCCACTACGCCAAGACCTTCGCCCTTTGGCAGCAGAGCGGCATTTCCGTGCCTCCGTGTTTCATCATCGTTTGTCAGAATACCGCCATCTCCAAGCTCGTCTATGACTTCATCTCCGGCTTCATCCAGAAAAACGCGGATGGCACCGAGACCCCCGTGGGTGGACGGCACGAACTCTTCCGGAATTTCGACGAACATGGCAATCCGCTCCCCAGGCCGAACACCCTCCTGATCGACAGCGAGCAGCTCGAATCCGGCGAAGCCCTCGACGACAGCTTCCGTGGCATGGCCGCCGATGAAATCGAGCGCTTCCGCCGGGAAATGCACGAGCGCAGCGGCAATGTCCGCTCGGCAGAGGACATCACCGACCAGGAGCTTCTCCGCGAGGTCATGAACACCGTGGGCAAGGCCGGCCAACTCGGTGCCGGCATCCGCTGCGTCGTTTCCGTCTCCATGCTCACGGAAGGCTGGGATGCAAACAACGTCACCCATGTCCTGGGCATTCGCGCCTTCGGCACCCAACTTCTGTGCGAGCAGGTCATCGGGCGCGCCCTGCGTCGCCAGTCCTACGAGCTGAACGAGCAAGGTCTCTTCAATGTGGAATACGCCGACGTCTTCGGCATTCCCTTCGACTTCACCGCCAAGCCTGTCATCGCGCCGCCGCAGCCGCCGCGGGAAACCATCCAAGTGAAGGCCCTACGCCCGGAGCGCGACTCTCTGGAAATCCGCTTCCCGCGCGTTGAAGGCTACCGCGTCGAATTGCCTGAGGAGCGACTTGAAGCCAAGTTTGACGATGACTCCACCCTTGAACTCAGCCCTGAGCTGGTCGGCCCCTCCATCACCCAGAACTCCGGCATCATCGGCGAGACCGCCGACATGAGTCTGGACCATCTCGACGACCTGCGCCCGTCCTCGCTTCTCTTCCACCTCACCAAGCGGTTGGTCATGACCAAATGGCGCGACCCCGGCGAGGAGCCCAAGATGCATCTCTTCGGCCAGCTCAAGCGCATTTCCAAGCAGTGGCTGGACACTTGCCTCGTCTGCAAGGGGAACACCTATCCCGGCCTGCTCATGTATCAGCAGTTGGCGGACATGGCCTGCAACAAGATCACTGCCGGCATCACCGCCGCGTTTTCCGACACCCGCCCCATCAAGGCCCTGCTCGATCCTTACAACCCCACCGGGTCCACCACCCACGTCCGCTTCAACACCTCCAAGACCGACCGCTGGGACACCCAGGGACCGCCGCCGAAGTGCCATCTGAACTGGGTCATCCTCGACAGCGATTGGGAAGCGGAATTCTGCCGAGTGGCGGAGTCACACCCCCAGGTTCGTGCCTACGTTAAGAATCACAACCTCGGGCTGGAAGTCCCATACCGTTACGGCTCCGAAACCCGCCGCTACCTCCCGGACTTCATCGTCCTCGTGGATGACGGCCACGGCCCGGACGACCTGCTCCACCTCATCGTGGAAATCAAAGGCTACCGCCGCGAGGACGCCAAGGAAAAGGCCACCACCATGAAAACCTACTGGGTCCCCGGCGTGAACCACCTCGGCACCCACGGCCGCTGGGCCTTCGCGGAGTTCTGCGATGTCTATGAAATCGAAGCCGACTTTGCGAACAAGGTGGAAAGCCAGTTCAACAAAATGATCGCCGCCGCTTCTCAAAAATGATCATTTCCCCTCAATTTACCTACTTTTACCTACTTTTGCCCACTCTTGCCTACTTTTGCCTACTTTTGATTACTTTTTCATTGAAAGCCCCTCATGCACTCCTATCTTACCAGCATCCGCCCCTTGAGAGTAAGCCTGCTCGTCGATCCTGAGCATGTGCAGAAATCCTGGGGCTTTGTTTTGTACGGATTTGCGCCCCTGAAGGAGGTAGCACCATGAGAATCCGTCGCATCGCGATTCTGATCGACGGTGGCTTTTTCGTCAAAAGACTTTCGAAATTGGTTCCCCCGGCCCGCTGTCAGGGTGCGGAGGCAGTTGCTGATGCTGCTCATTTCCTGTGCAAGCGCCACGTGCAAAAGCTGATTGGCGAACAGTTCTCAACCCGGCGCAGCAAGTGGTTGGACCACGTCTATCGTCTTTTTTACTATGATGCTTCACCTTACGAGGGAACGGCGCATCACCCCTTGAGCAATCAGCAAATCCAGTTCAACCAGACCGATAATTTCAAATTCCGCCATGCACTTTTCAGCGAACTCCGGCGCCGCAGGAAGTTCGCCTTGCGTCTCGGAAAGGTGAACAAAGAAGACGGCTGGCAGTTGAAAAGCACCTCGCTCACGAAAAAACTTCTCCAAACGGGAAACTTTCTCAGCGTTCTGAAGGCAGCCACAGGGGATGAGTCCCCGGGATTACTCACTCCCGATCAAATCACCCGCCTCAGGAGCATTGCGGCGGCTTGGGAGGGACTCACTCCGGATGATCTGAAGCTCGGGCTCCGCCAAAAAGGCGTGGACATGCGGATCGGCATCGACATCACCACGCTCACACTCAAAAGTCAGGTCGATACAATCATCCTCGTCACCGGCGACAGCGATTTCGTCCCTGCTGCCAAGGTCGCCCGAAGGGAAGGGGTCGAATTTCTCCTCGATCCCCTCTGGCAACAGGTGAACGACGACCTTCATGAACACGTGGACGGCATCGTCTCCGGCTTCCCACGTCCCGGCACTCCCGGAAACCCAGCCGACGATGACGAAGATCCTCCCGATGTGGTAGTGCCGCCTTCTACCGATTCCCCACTGATCACTGATCACTGATCACTTCTTCCAACTTCTCTTTCCCATGCCCGCCAAGAAACGCACCACCTATCCCACGGCCAAGCAGGTCGCGACCCTCAACCACGACGAGGCCAAGCGGAAGAACATCCCCTCCGTCGAGCAGCAATCCTTCGTGGAAAAGGAGCAGCAATCCCCCAGGCAAATCCGCTACCCGCGCAACACCGACCTCGATCCCCAACTCGTCTGGCGCGGCAAGGATGAACAGGACTGGAGCGATCTCGTCGTCCATGCGCCGCCGCTCTACATCCAGGAAAAGGTTCATCCGAAGGCGCTCATTGATGACCTGCTGCGCCAATCCAAGGAGAAGGAACACGAGGATGGCAATCTCACGCCCGACCTCTTC
>JANXMQ010000198.1 GCA_025354565.1 Akkermansiaceae bacterium | reverse complement strand
GATCCGAACGAGCAGTTTTTCTGGTGGCGCGCCCGGATGCTCGGCGGTCGGACGAATCACTGGGGGCGCGTGTCGCTGCGCAATGGACCGTATGATTTCAAGCCGCGGAGCCGCGATGGACTCGGCTTTGACTGGCCGATTTCTTACGAAGACTTGGAACCGTATTACACGAAGGTGGAGATGCTCATCGGCGTCCACGGCACGAACGAAGGGATGGAGAACACGCCCGATTCCCCACCTGGCGTGCTGTTGCCGCCGGTGAAGGCGCGCACGCATGAGCTGATGCTCCAAAAGCATGGCAAGCAGTTCGGCTTTCCCATGATTCCCATCCATCGCGCAGTGCTCACTCGCACTCAGGACGCGGACAATCTTCCCGCAAAGCTGCATCCGGGAAATCCAAAGGCGCAGAGGCTCGTCGCAGACTCGATGCGCGCGCGGGCCGCGTGCTTTTATGCGACCAACTGTGGCCGTGGTTGCAGCATCCGCGCGACCTATCAGTCCACGACAGTGCATTTGCCCCCGGCGCTCGCGAGCGGCAATCTGGACATCATCTCAAACGCCCATGCGCGTGAAGTGCTCGTCGGCAAAGACGGGAAAGCGAACGGCGTGCTTTTCATCGACAAGGCGACTGGGCGTGAGGAGCGAGTGAAAGCGAAAGTCGTCGTGCTTGCGGCCAGCTCCGGAGAGACCGTGCGCATCCTCCTCAACTCGAAAAGCGCGGCCTTTCCGAACGGCCTCGGCAACAGCAGCGGACTCGTGGGCAAATACATGATGGATTCCGTAGGCTGCTCGGTCGGCGCGCAAATTCCCGCGATGGAAAATCTCCCGCCGCACAATGAGGACGGCACGAGCGGCGATCACCTGTATGCGCCGTGGTGGCTGTATCGCGAGCAACTCGCTGGAAAACTCGATTTTCCCCGCGGCTACCACACCGAGCCCGGCGGTCCCACGCGCCAGCCGCCCGGCGGCGGCAACCCGGTGAGCAATGCCTACACGCGCGGCGCTTACGGCACGAAATTCAAAGAAGAGGCGCGCCGATACTACGGCTCGATCATCCACATCGGCTGCCGTGGCGAGATGATCCCGAATGATGATTGTTACGGGGACCTCGATCCGACAGTGAAAGACAAGTGGGGCATCCCGGTATTGCGCTGGCATTGGAAATGGGCCGACCACGAACTCAAGATGGTAAAGCACGCGCAGAAGACCTATGCGCAGATCTTCGAGTCGATGGGTGGAAAGCTGACGGAACCGTTGGTGGAGGATCCGCTGAAGGCCATCGAGAACGGTGGCCGAGTGGTTCACGAAGTCGGCGGAGCATTGATGGGCGAGAAGCCCGCCAAATCCGTGTGCAACGGCTGGAATCAGACGTGGGACGTGAAAAATTTGTTTGTCTGCGACGGCGCGTCGTTTGCCTCGAACTCCGACAAGAACCCGACGCTCACCATCATGGCGCTCGCGTGGCGCGCGGGTGACCACATTATCGAGCAGTCGCGTCAGGGAAATTTCTAACCATCATACTTATGGAAAACGAATCACTCCCGCGCCTCTCCCGGCGGACGCTCATCAAATGGTTCGCCGCAGTCTCGGCCTCGATCGCTGCCGGCGACTCACTCGGGCTCGCGCAGAGCCCGACGGCCAAAGGCTACGGCACCGACCCGGACTTGATGAAAGTCTACAATCCCGGAGATCTCTGGCCGCTCACATTTTCGCCGGCGCAGCGGAAAACGGTGGCCGCACTCGCCGACCTGATTTTTCCCGCGGACCATCTCGGTCCCGCCGCGAGCGCCGTGCGCGTGCCCGACTTCATCGACGAATGGATCAGCGCACCCTATCCGCAGCAATACGGTGATCGTCCAGTGATCCTTGAAGGCCTCGCCTGGCTTGAGTCTGAGTCGCAGAAGCGCTTTGGCAAAGGCTTCGCGGACCTCGCGGCGGAGCAGCACCGAGCCATCTGCGACGACATCGCGTGGCCGCCCGATGCAAAGCCGGAATTCCGCAAAGGGGCGGAGTTTTTCAACCGCTTTCGCAACCTCGCCGCCGGAGCCTACTACGGCAGCGCGGAGGGATGGAAGGCGATCGGCTACATCGGCAACACGCCGAGCCCGACCTTTGACGGTCCACCAAAGGAGGTTCTGGAGCGCCTCGGATTGATTCAGACCGTCGAATAACCTGACCCATTCGAGTCCCAGGGAATCGATCAAACCACTTTATGACCCCGAAAAACCACATGCCTACCCCTCTCCGCATCCTTACTTTCTTTATTCTCACATCGCTTGGCGGATCACTCGTTGCGGCGGAAAGGGATGTTTTTGACTACGCGGCCCAAGCAGCCGCTCCGGCGGAAACGAAGCGGATTGTTTTCATTACTGGAAACGGCACCCACGGCGGCCGGGGGAATCATGAGTTCCTCGCAGGGGGCACTTACTTAGCGCGGCGTATCAATGCGGTCTTTCCAAACGCTTATGCAGTAGTCTATCCGGAATCTCAATGGCCTCGCGACCTATCGAAAGCGGATGCCATCATCGTGCTCCTCAATCACGGAGGAAAGGCTGCGGAGGATCCGAACATCGCCGCGGCGGTGGCGCGCGGAGCGGCTTTCGCAGCGATCCATTTTGGGGTGGAAGTGAACAAGGGTGCGCAGGGCGAAAATTACCTCAAATGGCTCGGCGGCTATTTTGAGGCATTCTGGTCGGTGAATCCCACATGGATGGCGGATGTGAGCACGATTGGCCAGCATCCGGTGACGCGGGGAGTGAAGCCGTTTCAGCTTGAGGACGAGTGGTATTATCACATGCGCTTTCCGGAGGGCATGAAAGGCATCACGCCGCTGCTCTCCGCAGTTCCGCCAGTGAACACAGTCCACTTTGGCGGGACGGCGACGGATCATGGCGGCAATGAAGAAGTGTTTCGCGCGGTGAATGCTGGCGAACCGCAGCACCTCGCGTGGGCGGCGACACAGGCCGATGGTGGTCGCGGTTTTGGTTTCACAGGATTTCATCGCTTCGCCAATCTCACCAACGACAGCTTTCGCACGACACTTCTGAATGGCGTGGCCTGGGTCTCAGGGTTGGAAGTGCCGGAGAATGGCGTGCCTTCGACTGCACCAACTCCCGCCGAACTGGAAACGATGATGGACGAAGCCGCCGCGCCGCATTCGGTCAAGGTAACGAAGCCAGCCTTTGCGGGACCGGTCATGACGAGCCGCTCGATGCCGCGCCTGCTGGATGTGGATTTGCCGCTGGACGGTAGGCGCGAACTGTATCTCGGTGTTAGTGACGAGGAGGGGGACTCGTGTGATTGGGCGGACTTCATCGAGCCTCGCCTTGTGATGGCGGATGGAAGCGTGAAGCCGCTTGCCGGGCTGCCGTGGCAGTCAGCAGAAGCGCACTATGGCCCTCCAAAGATCGGCCACTCGAATTTCGGAGGTGCGCTGAAGGTAGAGGGAAAGGAATACGCCGATGGCATTGGCACTCACGCATCCGCGCTGATCGCCTACGAGCTGCCTGAGGGAGCTGTGCGCTTTCAAGCAAAAGTCGCCATCGATGATGGAGGAATGATGCGCGACAACCAGCCGAGCGACGCCAAATTGCGGTTCTACATTTATACGGAAAAGCCGGTCCTATTCCCGCCGCCGCGATTTTCAGTCATTTTCAATCCCAACAACCAAACCGAACAGCATGTGCCGGCGGAGGACTTGCAGGCGGACGGGGATCTGGAGGTAACGCTCTGGGCGAAGTCGCCCGACCTGTTCAATCCAACCTGCATGGACATCGACTACGCAGGCCGCATTTGGGTAGCCGAAGGCGTGAACTACCGCAGCCACGAAAATCGCCGCGCCGGGGGTGATCGCATCGTGGTGCTGGAAGATACCGACGGCAGCGGAAAGGCGAGCAAAAGCCACACTTTCGTTCAGGACAAAGACCTTGTCGCGCCTCTTGGGCTGGCGGTGATCGACAATAAGATCGTCGTCTCGCAACCGCCAAACCTAATCGTTTATACTGATGTGAATCGCGACGGCGTTTTCGATCCCGCCGTGGACAAACGCGAGGTCCTGCTCACAGGCTTTGGCGGTCGTAATCACGACCACAGTTTGCACTCCGTCATCGTCGGGCCAGATGGGCTCTGGTATTGGAGCCAGGGCAACACCGGCGCAGATTTCACCGACAACTCGGGCCGCCATTTTCCGATCGGCAGCCCGTTCGAAAAGAGCAATATCGCCGGCCAGCGAAGCAGCGATGGCCATGTCTATGTCGGCGGCTTCAGCGCGCGAATGAACCCCGACGGCACCCACGTCGAGATCACGGGTTACAACTACCGTAACAGTTACGAGCATACCATTACGTCGCTCGGCGATGTCTTTCAGAGCGACAATGACGATCCGCCCGCGTGTCGCACGTCTCACGTGATCGAGTATGGAAACGCGGGCTTTGCGTCGGCGGACGGAAAGCGTTCGTGGCAGTTCGATCAGCGTCCCGACCAGGACGTGCCGACCGCCGAATGGCGGCAAAGCGACCCAGGTGTGATGCCATCCGGGGACGTGTATGGTGCCGGGGCACCGACCGGCATGGCCTTTTATGAAAATGGGGCGCTCCCCGCGAAATACAAGGGCCTGCTCCTCAGCGGCGAATCCGTCCTCAATCGCATCCTCGGCTATTCCCCGAAGCGCGAAGGCGCGGGTTTTATACTGCAGCGCTTCGATTTTCTTAAACCTCGCGAACGCACCGAAGGCGATGCTCGCTGGTTTCGGCCTTCGGATGTCACGATCGGCCCGGACGGAGCGGTCTATGTCAGCGACTGGTTCGACCCCGGCGTCGGAGGTCATCAAGACAAGGATGACTCGCTTTCCGGAGCCATTTATCGGATCGCGCCGAAGGGCTTCAAATCCACGGTTCCCTCGCTGGATATTTCCACCACAGCAGGCCAGATAGCGGCACTGAAAAGCCCCGCAATCAATGTCCGCGCCATTGGATTCTACCACCTGCGCGAAGGAGGTGAAGCATCCGTGCCTTCCGTTAAAGCGTTGCTCGCGGATGGCGACCGGTTCATCCGCGCTCGTGCCATCTACCTGTTGGCGCAACTCGGTGCATCCGGCGCACAGGAAACGCGTTCCCTGCTGCGGGACGCTGATGATGAAACGCGGCTGGTGGCTTTGCGCGCCCTCCTCCGCGCGGGAACGGAGCCAGCCAGCCTCGCACGCCAAGTGGCGGCGGATCCTTGCGCCGCCGTCCGTGCGCAAGTTGCCACCTCGCTGCGCGACATCCCCGCTTCCGAGTCGATTGACGTGCTTGTCTCGCTGGCAAGATCGTTTGACGGCAATGATCGCAGCTACCTTGAAAGCTGGGGCATTGGATGCACCGGCAAGGAAGCCGCCATCTTTGAAAGACTCGCAGCCGGACAATCACCAGAGTCGTGGACGCCCGTTACCGCCCGCCTTATCTGGCGGCTCATGGCACCAGATGCTGTCCCCGGCTGGCTGGCTCGCGGGAAAACTGCGAACCTCGACCCTGCTCAACGAATCCTCTGCGTTGAAGCGCTCGCCAACATCGATACCACCTCCGCCATAGACGCAATGATCGATCTCGCACAGCACGCTCCGGACGCCGGTGTTCGTGGTCATGCCTCTATGCTGGCCGGGCATCAGTCATTGCGTCGTTGGCGCAATTTGGGCGCGTTGCAAAAGTGCGGCAATGCTGGTCTGATCACCCTCGCAGCTGCAGGCACCTTGCAGGAACTCTACACGCCTGAACCAGACCCGAACGCGCCCATCCCGAACGTGAAGGATGTCCTTGCGCTGCAGGGTGACACCGCGCGCGGGAAGATCGCGGCGCAGCGTTGCGTCATGTGCCATCACTTCGACGGCGCAGGCGTCAATTTCGGTCCGCCTCTTGATGGCTTCGTCAAGCGCCAGGCTCCCGATGCCGTAATCGACTCCATTCTGCATCCGTCGAACAGCATTTCCCACGGCTACGATGGCACCGAAATTGTGACCAAGGACGGCAAGAGAGTCCAAGGCATCGTCCTCGATGCCGGGGATCCCGTGTGGATCAAATGCGTGGGAGGATTGATCCAACAAATTCCCGCAGCCGATGTTGCCTCCAAAACTGCGATGAAACGCTCGCTGATGCTCGACCCCGCGCGCCTCGGACTTACTGCGCAAGACGTAGCGGACATCATCGCCTACTTCGGAACGCTATGATTACGCGACCCGCCGCCGATTCATGGAAGTCTCCCGAGTTAAACTCGCCACACCGCTTCTTAATCGTCATCACGCTTGTCGTGGCTTTCGCGGTCTCTGCGCAGGCTGACGACGTGTTCAACACGCCAGTCATTGACTGGCATCAGCGTGCGGTCGATTTTGACCGGCTTGCTTTCGATGTGAATGCAGCCGGGCCGCAGCTGCCGTTGCTGAGTTGGCGCGATGAACCGCAGCGTCACTTTGCCATTCCGAGCTATGTGGGCAAGCCCTCGGATGGCGAAGCAATCTGCTGCCTCGCGGCGGTCGCGAGCGGGGCTTTGGGCGGCATCAATAAGACGCAGGATCGCGGTGTGAACTGGGTGCATGCTTGCGAGGCTTGGTTCAGCGAAACGGCTCGCGTCACGTTCAACAACGTGGGATCGAACAACGGAGGCGGCAGCTTTTGGTATGCGGTGCTGCCGGGTGTCCTCCACGCGCAACTCGCGATGAAATATCCGGATGAGCCGGGCTTG
>JANXMQ010000174.1 GCA_025354565.1 Akkermansiaceae bacterium | reverse complement strand
GTCATTTTTAACGAGATTTTGAGGACGATCTGTCCCGCTTAATCTATCTGTTAAATTAACCTATTTATACCACAATCTGATGTGTCGCAAGCGGCCCTAGAAGCTGTATATTGTGCTTTCTAAGTCCGACAGACTGCTAGGACGGATTTTTCCGCTTGTCCGGCAACGCGCCTTTCAGCTTCCATTTCGTCAGAAATCTTGACACGTCGGCATTTGAGACATCGGCAACGGCAAGCCCGCGCTTGTCGCGATCATTGCAAGAATCCACCACTTCTTGCGGATACGGTGGGCGGTCAAGATCGTCCTGCAAGGAAAGGATCGCCCCGGCAATCTCGATCCACATTTTCACGCCCGGAGCATGATCAGAGCGGCTTAGGATAACCTCGCTATCTGGTTTCGCCTCGCCGTTGATCGTGATGCGCTCTGCTTGCACTTTCTGGGCTTCCGCCCGATATTGAATCCACCCCTCGCAAAAATGGTCAAGAACGCTGAAATCGCCCTCTTTGAGTCCGGCCGTTAGATAGTCGATAACATTTTGCCATGTGCCGCCGGGCGCTGTTACGTCTGCGCCGGTAAGTCGGTGGTGGGCCTTAGAGTGACGCAACCGCTTTGCCAGAATTCGGGATTTCCGCGCTCTTTCAGGGAGTTCTTGAGCCTTACGGGGAAGTCTGCAAGACTCGATGATGAGACTTAGCTTTTTCTGCGCAATTTTCGGGAAATCGGATGCAGGGCGTTTTTGTGTCGGCTTCATGCTGCGGATAGGTTGGAGATTTTTGATCCGTTAGGCCCTATGGCGAGGATTGCCAGTGCGTCCTTTTTCGTGAGTCTGGAAACATAATGCCTTCGCAAAAGGTCATGGCCGCCCGCGTGTCCGAATTTGAAAGTTAAATCGTCAAGCGGTGTCCCTATGGCGACTTGAACACTAGCGCAAGTATGGCGGCAGGCATTGGCTGGCCACTCTCCCCGCGTGGGTATGGGCGGACTGCCTAGCAACCGGGCGGCAATGTTCCACCCGGCACGACGGCGGACGCTTTTTGAAACGTCGATCCAGTTCGGCGGGACAATTGGCGCGGTGTGCTCGGCATCGCCACGCGTTGCGTCGATCCATGCGCGGAGGGTCGGGCAGATAGGAATAAGGCGGCGCGAATGTTTCTTGGAAATGGCACGTCCGATTTCGATATTATCCTCGCCAACGTCGCCCCATGTGAGGCGGGCAAGTTCGGCCATGCGGACGCCACCGAAAACGGCGACGGCATAGGCGGCAGCGGCTCCTGTTCCCTCGGCCTCGGCAGCGTGCAAGAGCGCCTTCACGCCGCCCGGTTTCAAGATTTCAATGTCGGCATCGGATGAAATGCGGATGGCTTCCAGTGCGTCAACGGTTGCCATGTTTGCCCACTGCCTCGGAAGGATGCTTGCCCACTTCCAGAACACGCGGAGGTTGCGTTTGTGCATCGCCCGTGCGGTCGGTCCCTTCAGTGTAAGGATGGCTTCGATCTGTGCGGTGGTGATGTCCGCCATGGGTTGTGATTCGAGTGCAGAGAACACCCGTTCGAGCGAATACTTGTAGCTCTTCAACGTGGAGTCCCGCAGGTCGATCTTGCTGTCGAGATACAAGGCTACGGCTTCGCCAAGTGGCTTTGATGAATGGCGGGCGTCATGGCTTGCACGGTAGGCTTTCGCGGCGTCAAGGATGCTTCCCTTACCTCCCAGAACTTCGAGAGCGGCAGCGACTTCACGGGCGGCTTGCACAAGGTCCAGCTTGAACGGTTCGAGAATGCCACGGGCCTTGTCAGCTTCGGCAGCGAGTCCCGGCGTGATGGCTGGCGATGGGGCGTCTTGCTCATTCAGCTTTGCGGCATAGTCGCGTGCCTCGTCACGAGTCTTGAACCACGCCTTGTATCGTCTCCCAGTATCTGACTTTTCGGCGGATACGTCCACCTTCCATCGGTTGCGTGGTGTTGAGAAAATGGCTTCAATTTTAGGCTTTCGTGGCATGGTTTTCGGGGTTGGATTGGTCCCAATTGGTCCCATAAACGCGGGAATAGCAAGCAGAATCGCGAAAAACAGGAAAAAATGGGCTTTAAGTATCAATGAGTTACCGAAACCCTAACAGATTCAGGTTCTAGTGGGGGCAACCCTGTTCAGGTTCGAGTCCTGTCGTGCGCACCATGTTGGTTTTCAATGAGTTGGTGGATCTTTAAAGGTTCCTTTTTTCGTGCCCAGAAATAGCGCTTCGCATTAAAAGCGCATTAAAAGTGAAGTATGCGAGGTCACGCTAGGGCGCATTAGGCGGCGGAGAGTGCAGCTTCACTCGTTGCACGGTGGAGCCACCTTTGCCAGTGATCTTGGCCGCATTCCTTACCGAGTGACCATCTTTCAGTCTGCGGACGATGTCGGAGTGTTTCGCCAGCAATTCTTTTGTGGACTTCGTGGAGCCTGCGGGCCTTCCCAGCTTGCGACCTTTACGGCGTGCTTCAGCCAATCCCGATTTGATTCGCTCTGACAGTGTTTCCCTCTCAGCCCGTGCCATTTCAAGGGCGCAACGGAATGGAAGGTCTGGAGCGCTGGCTGGGCGAGATACGCAAGCGCTGGCCGGATGCGAAATGTATCACCCACGGCGAGTTCGGCTTGCTCTGGCGACAGCAGTTTAAGGACAACGAAAACATTGATTACAAGTTTGTGCAGCGGGGCACGGGATTCCCAGGATCGGAGCCGGACAAGTGCATCCGTTGGTTCATGAATAAGAATTTTCGGCTAGCCATGTTAGAAAATGTGGGCAAGGAAAATTCTGAGAAGGTAATTGATTTCACCCGTTACGACCTACCGACGCGGGAACTGCTGGATCCGAAGCCGGGCGAACATGTCCGCAACTGGAGCCTGATGAACCGTTTGAATCAAAAGGGACTTCGCCCGATAGATAAACCTGTGGCATTTTCCGAGCTGTCTGCGGAGGAACGTGCTTTTATCCAGAAAAATTGCCCGGAACTCAGGCGAGATTCTGCAAAATAAGTAATTATTTAACAGTCGCTGCCTTGTCCTATAACACGGCTTTGAGTTCCGCCGTCGAACCGACACAACGGCTGTTCAGAAACCTCCCGCTTAAAACGAATTCCTAGCAGCCAGACTGTTAGGGCAGTTTGATTTCCACCGATTCGCCGGCTTTCAGATCGTGTTCGGCGATGGGCTTGCCTGCTTGGAGGATTGTCACGTGCTGAGCCTCGCTGCGGCGCTCGACCAGCACATCGAAGGTGCGGTTGAAAGCGCGCACCGAGCGCAGGGCCATGCGCGGCCAACCGTCCGGCAGGTGCGGGGTGCAGCGGAAACGATCAAGACCCGTGGGTAGCAAACCGAAGAGTCCTTCAGTAAAGATGCGGCAATAGAGTCCGCTCTCGGATGATAAATGGCGTTGGTCGCCTTCTGGCCAGGCTTCAACCGGATAGGGAACGTGATCGCCTAACAAGCGGCGATGATTATAGGCTGATAGATAACGCAAGCCGGTAGCGGTTTCACCCGCTTGGAATACGCCACGCAGGCCATAGAGGGTGGAACGATCCCAGAACGCCGAGTCGCCCGCTTGGGAGGCGAGACCATCAGAAGTCCAAAGCCTTGGCGAAAACAGGGCGGCGATGGTCCCGTCACGGCGCTCTTTCAAGCCCATGCACAGAGGCAGACAGATCCACGAACGCAATACATCGTTGCCTTCGTAGTAGCGATAGGTATCGAAGCCTTCGACCTTGCCGCCGAAATATTTGTCAATGGCCTTGTCCATGGCATCGGCCTGCTGGTCGTAGGCGGATGCTTCCGTGTCCTTGCCAAGGGCGCGGCCAAGGTCAGCGGCTGAGCGCAAGCCACCATAGTAAAGCGACGACGTGGACAGGTTGGCCTTGCCGGTTGGAAGGCGACCCTCGAGTTCGTCCGAGTCGGATTTGATAACTCCTTCAGGAGTGGCTTGGCGGTGGGAGTATTCAAGGCACCAGGTGATCGCGGTCCATAACTCTTCGGCGATTTTTCGGTCGCCTCGTGCCAAACAGAAGCGGGCGCAACCGTAGGCATACATCGCCGCATCGCCACGGTCCATGTGGTGAGCCGTCTTCACGCCTTCGGCTTCGATTGAATACGGAATTTTCTCATAATCCGGCTTCATGTAGGGCACGAAGAGACGATAGGTATCGAGCGATGCCTGATTGCCATTGTGGTCGCCGAGAAACGGGAAAAATGGGCCGGCGTATTCGACGTTGTCATTGCACCAGGCGGCGGCGTAATAGGCGAGACCGCCGGGCGCGAGCATCATGCCGCCGCGGGTGGCATTGATGGACTCAGCGACGCGCAGTTTGCAGAAGGAAAAGGCCCGGTCGAGCTCGGGCTCCGGGGTTTCGAGACGAAGATCTTGCTGCACCGCTTTGACATAACCGCGGCGTGCGGCTTCCTCCGTGACGATATCAACTTTTTCCACTGGATCTTTGTCTAACCTACCACTGAACAGCACCGCAAAAGTCAGATCCTTGCCGGGCGCGAGGACGGTGGAGGCGGGTGCGGTGCAAGTGACCTCGGTGACATTCAAGCCATAGGGCCCGTCAAGCTGATGCCGCAGCGCGAGTGGTGCCACGTCCAGCTTGCGTGCGACCGTTCCCATATTGCGCACGGTCCAGCGGTCGATGGCCGTCCAGAGCGTGGTGCTGGGAAAGGCACAGCGGGTCACTTGCAGGTCCTTGGCGGCCTGGCCTTGGATGGTTAGGGTGCCATCCAGTGCGACTTGGGCGACGGTGATGGCTCCGAGCGGCTCACCATCGACGGTGATGATCGGTTCAGCCTCGGTGGCGTCATAACGATGGATGACGCCGTCAAACAGGCCGTTTTTTCCCTTGCGCAAGCCGGGCCAGATCACGCTGCGTTTCATCGACAAGGCGCATTTTGAATCGATCCGATAGTTGACCACTTGACCAACGCGAAGCCCTCCCTGTTCGATGAAATCCGCATGAGGGAGCCGTGTGTCCTTGGTCACTGGCCAGGTCGTGGTGAGGCCATCGCCAAGTGTCCAACGTGCCGGAGTTAGAGGGGCGGCGGCGGTGACCGGCTTGGTGCCCGTCACCTTGAAGGTCGCCTCAGCCCAGTCGGCATCGTCGTTTTTTGTGTCGTCGAATCCGTCGTTGACACGCAGCGTGAGCATTTTTATGCCCGCCACATCGAGATCGACTGGCTGCGCTGCCATACCACCGCGCATCAGCGGGCTGCACCAGAGGACCTTGCCGTCGCCTTCAATGACGAACTCGGCACTGCCATTTTTCGGTTTGGGCTGGCCTTTGTCATCGATGCCGACCTTGGCGGTGAAGCGTGCGCTGCCGCCTTCGAGGGCAACGTGCAAGACGCTTGGCGCACAGGTGCCGAAACCGTGGGGGTAATCCTGGCCTGCGATGCGCAGGGTTTTGCCGTCAGCCGAGAGATCGACGCCCGGTTTGCCGTGGCCTTGCAAAGCGCGGCTCAAATCCAGTGAAGAGAGACGAACATCTTCATTGGCAGAAGCGATAGCAGCTAGAATGCATGAGACGAACATGGAGGACAGGCGGCTTGCAGCAAAGGTCATGGGGCGTGAGTATTTCTTGGTGTTTGGCGTGTAGGCTGCAGAATCGCGCTACCCGTGAAGAAGCCATTTTCTTTCAACTGATGGCGGTTCGGATTACCCGCTCAAGCGGGTGGTTGGAGCGCGTGCCATAGGCGATCAGGTTACTGGTCCCGCTGATGGTAAATGGGCAGGGCGTCGCCACTGCATCAGCGCATTTGCCGCTAAGATCAATGCTCCACCCAGGGCGAGTCGCGGTGTGAGCGACTCGTTCGTGTAACTCTGTCCCATGAATCTACCTAAGATTTGCGGTAAGAAAAAAACATAGAGAGCCGTGAAAATCGGCTCAGTCGTGTAGATCATTCCCGCTTCGGTCGCTGATACCCGCGGCTGCCATGTGTTCATCAGCCCATACGCCCCGACCGAACAAAACAGCGCCAGCGAAAAAATGATCGTCTTCGCCGGAACCGATGCCCCCGCCTTGAGGCAATCCTCAAGATTGGCAGCAGTGAGCAAAGATACACCTGCGAACAAAACCGAGATCCCGAGAAACATGACGAAACTAACCGGTAAGCCGCGGTTGTTTCGGTAGCGGGGGTTCTCCAAGGTAAAGATTTGGATGGAAAAAACCAGTGATGCGGCGAGCGTTTCGATTTCTCCAGTGCCAAGTTGCAGATGGTCCGGCGTGAGTCCTGATAGAACGGCTCCTCCCGCCATCACCATCAGGGTCGCGATCGTGACTTTCGCTTGTGGAAATCGGCGTGCCCGGATGCAGGCCCATAGCGGCAGGAAAATGCAATACGCCTGTGTTAGAAACGCCGAGGTCGATGCCTCTGTCCGTGCTAGACCGTCCACCTGGAGCCACATTCCGACGCCTCCCCAGAATGCCAGAAGCAAGCCCTGCCTGATCTCTCCCGCGACTGGCATTTTTCGTCCGATCAAAAACGGAAGTAGCATCGCAGCACCGACTCCAAACCTCGCGAACTGCACCCATGCTGATAGAAAAAAAGTGGACTCACCCGGCAGACGCACCTCCTGTTCGATATGCAAGGCCTTCAGCAAGGGGAAACTCAGTCCCCACAGGGCACAGGCGAGGATGAGGAAAATAACCGGCATGGATGACCGGAGAGTGCTGAGTTTCCGCACACCAGCAAGCCGAGAAATTGCCGGGATCCTCGCGGATCACACCGGTTCCGTTTCGGGTAAGGGTGCCGAAGCAGTCCCATCCCCATCCCCGCGTTCCACGGCGCGGATCAGTAGCAGGTAGGAAAAACATCCTGCCAGATAGAGCGCGGACGTGGTCAGGAAGACCTGCCAATACGGAACATGATGGGAGCGCAGGAATTCAAAGGTGCGCGCCGCGAGCCACCATGCGCCGCTCCAGATGGCTCCACTGCAAGCGCTGATCAGTTCGCGGTTTCTGGCACCCACGAAATTCATCGTCAGCTCGCTGGTTGCGGGTGCGGCCATGCTCATCAGCGGTTGGCGCACGATGAAACAGCCAATGGCGAAGGGCAGCGCCCATGCGGCAGCGGCCACAAGTTCAGTAAGTCCCATCACGGCTAACAAAATTACGGCAATGCCCTGCACCCCGAGGATCAGCCCCCGCCAGCCGAATCGGCGTTTCACCTCCGGCACGACCAGCCCAGCGATCAGCACGAAGCCATTGCTGATCGACCCATAGGCCGAGTAGGCGGCCGAACTGAGGTGGTGTACATGACTAAAAAACAGGTTGAGAAACTGAATACTCAGCCCCGCCCCGGTCGCGATGCACAACGTCGGCAGTAACGCGCAGGTCAGCAAGGGCCAGTCGTCACGCCGGACGTGCAACCAGTGCTTTACCGAGGTTTCACTGGCCACTGGATCCGGCAGTCTCGCGTAGAAAAACGGTGCACCGAACCCCGCGAGTGTGAGCACCAGAAGCGTCGCGTGTTCATCGAGAACCAAATACAGCCCCGCAAAGTTGAGATGCCCGATGCCTTGCAACACGCTCGATAGCACCCCGCCGCAAATGCTGGCCGCCGCCCAGGTGGAAAATAACAGACTCAGGGTTTCGCTCGATTGGTCCTTGGGAGCCAGACGCAGCGCCATCGGCAGACTGGCAATATTGAGCAGCAGTCCAGCGAATCCCATCGCGAGGTAACAGCCCGAGGCAGCACCCATCATGCCGAGTCGCACGGTTTGCAGCGAGGCCAGGGCCGTAAGTGGAAACAGCACCGATCCGACGAGCAGGGGCATTCGGAGTGGGCGACCGCGCAGCCACAGCCCGGCGGGCAGCGCGAGGAAAAAGGTGGCGACAAAACGCTGCGAGGTAAGCGCGGCGATCGCAGGATCCGTCAGGCCCTTGTCCTTGAGAAACAGGTTGAGCAACAGGAATTGCCCGGTATTGATCAGATTGATGAGGAACTGGCCGGCAGCGAAATACAGGACGCGCTTTGGCAGTCTCCGGTATCTTTCCAACCATGCAGGCAATCTCGGCATCCGCACGGATGTTGGGAACCCGACTGAGGAAAGTGCAATGCGGAAACGAGGAAGTGTGAGATTTGGCGCGATTTCCGCTTGATCCCACCGTCGTGAGCGCCTACCCCAGTGGGCAGCAACCATGGGACAACAACAGAAAAAAATCATCAAACGCCGTCGCCGTGCGGATTATTTGAAGCGCAAAGCGGAGCAAGCAAAGCTTGGTGGACTGGTGAAGCGCCCCGCCGCGAAGAAGGCGGAAGTGGCGAAAAAGGCTCCGGCCAAAAAAGCCGCCGTGAAAAAAGCCCCGGCCAAGAAGGCTGCCAAGGTCGCCAAGAAAGCCGTCGATGAGGTTGTTGAAGCCACCTTGCCGGAAACGGATGGAGCCGCAGAAGTCTGAGTAACTTTCTCAACCGCATGTTAATCCGGCCGGTCCGGGTCGAGGCGCGGGCGCGGAGAAATTGTTAGGGGAAATTGTTAGGGGCCGTCTGAAAAATGGAACGCGGAACTTCAGTCCGCCTCTTAGCGGGCGTCTGAAAAATGAGGAGCGTCGATATCTTATCGACTAGAGTGGCAAACATCAGCGACTCAAGCGAGCGTGGGTGCGTTGAAGGCTAGGATGGAGAGACTGGTGCGGATCATTTGCTCGGTGTGGGCAAGCTCCGTGTCTGGATCGGCATCCCGGATGGCTTTGAGCACCATCAACCAGTGCATGGCCTGCCTGCTCGGCGTAGCCTGGCTTTTGAAAATCTGGATCGCCTCGTCGAAACGTCCGTCTCTAGCAGCTTGCAGTGCCAGCGGCAGCGGCAGCGGTCTGGGTTCCGGGTTGAGGACGAACTCGATCACTTGACGTAAATCCACCGGGCGCACTGGCTTGAGCAGGAAATCGACCACGCCATGGCGGATGGCAAATAGAGCGGCATCCGGTAGCAGCGCGGCGCTACAAAGGATGATTGGAATTGGATTGCCCGCAGCACGCAAGGCCGCGATGACGCCAATGCCATCCAACTCCGGCATCCGCAGGTCAAGGATCATGATGTCATAGCGTGTCGTCGCAATTTTTTCCAAAGCCTCCCGCCCGTTGGCGGCAGTTTCCACCACTGTCGTACTGCTGGCCAAGGTATAGGAGAAGCTCAGTCGCAAAGTCGGTTCGTCATCCACGACGAGCACTTTGAGCGGGTCATGATCGGGCGTCTTCCGGTTGTCAGGCGAGCGGAACATCGATATAAAACTCGGTTAGGTTGTCAGCGCGTTCTAGCAGACCGATTCGACCTTCATGGGCGCGCATGATTTCACGGGAAATGAACAGGCCGAGGCCGACGCCCTCCACCCGTTGTCCGGGTGCGCGATAGAACCGCTCGAAGATGCGGCTCTGGCTGGCTTCGGGAACGCCCGCCCCTTCATCGATCACGGAAATACGAAGATGCCCGGCGTCCGGCTTGGTAAGACGGAGGATAATTTTTCCGCCGTGCGGGCAGTGTTTGACAGCGTTGGAAACGAGGTTGTTCAGGACCTCATCGAGGCGGATGGGATCGGCATGGACTTCCGGAAAATCTTCTCTATCACATTCTATCAGTAAGTCGATTTCCTCGGCCACGGCAGCGCTGGCATAGAGCTGGGCCGCCCGCGTCATGCTCGCTTGGAGGGAGACCGGCACGCAGTCCAAATGGGGGGCTCCGCTCTCCGCGCGGGAGAGATCCAGCAAGGTATTCAGGGTGGAAAGCAGGCGCTCGCAGTCATCGTTGGCGGACGTAACCATGATTTTCTGCATTTCATCGAGCGCGCCGGAGCGTTCTTCTAGCAGTAGGTGCAGCACCATGCTGATGCCCGTTAGGGGTGTTTTGATTTCATGGCTAACAGTTGATAAGAGATTCGTCTTCATGTCGTCGAGCCAACGGATACGGCTCACGTTGTGCAGCAAGATCGCCCAACCGGAACGCGAGCTGTCTTCTGAATCGAAATGGAAAATCCGTGGCAAGTAGTAGAACTCCTCTTCGTCGATGCGGAACAGCAGAGCTTCGCGCGGATCCTCCGGCATGAAGTGGGTGAGCGTGGCCCGGCACTCGTCGAAGATCCGCTGGATTTTCAGCGGCAGACGACCGGTGATACCGAGTTTTTCCGAGAGAATCTCGGCTGCCGGATTGATCTGGAGAATCTCGGTATCATCGCCGAGCACAAACATCGGTGAGGGGATCGCGGCAAGGATCGCGCGGTTGATCATGTTCGCCCGGAGGAGGCTTTCATAGCTCTCGCCGCGCCTGACTTTCAGCTCGGCGGCCATGTCATTGAAGGCGGAAATAACTTTAGAAAACTCACTCCCCTGGCTGGGTTCCGGCAGCGTGAGTTCGAAGTTGCCCTTGCGAATTTCCGCGATGGAACGATGCAATGCTCCGACCGGATCTACCAGATAGCGGACGAGTTGGAAATAGATCAACGCGGCGATGGCGGTGCCTAGCAGGACAAGTGTTGCAACAAATAGGGTGTTTTTCCCGGATTCCGCGCCAAGCTGACTTGCTCCTGAGAAGAGTTTCTCCTCGGCGAGAGTCATTACATTTTCTGTGAGATCGATGATCCGCTGGGTTTGCGCGGCCATGAACTGAAGTTGTTTTTCCCGATCTGTGCGCTCGATGGCGGCGCCCTTGAAGTAGTCCTCGTAGCCACTGAAGTAGGTGTCCACCACCTGATCCAGTCTCGCCACCACGCCCTGCCAATGCTCATCGTGGTTCTCGACGGAGCGGATAAGCTGGAGCTTATTCTGGATTTCCGGTTTGAGCTTGTCATACAGCGTGCGATCTAACGGCTGTTCCGGCGGCGCGCCGGCGAGTATAGGAAAATAGCGGACGTTTAGCGTGACTGTGAACGTCCGCATGGATTGGGAGGCATCGATGGCCCGATAGTCCGTGTGCAGGCGAGTATCAAAGCGCGTCACTGAGTCCCGCATCAACAGCAAAGCGGCGGCTCCCACGCCCCAGAGGAGGAGAATGATAGTGAGCAAACCATAAAATAGCCGGAGGCGGACCATGAGTGGATAAGGGGGGTGCTAGCCAATTCCGTAAAGTTTCCGCTTGCGGTAGAGCGTGGCCTTGTCGATGCCGAGCACGGAGGCAGCGTCCTGCAAGGAGGGTGCCCAGACGAGGACTTGGGTGAGGTGCGTCCGCTCGACTTCATCCAGCGTGTGCTCACCACCAAGGCTCAGTCCTGCGGCGTCCGACGTGATCCCAGCGGTTGGCCGCGGCAGATCTTCTGCCTCGATTTCCGAACCGCGGGCGAGGATGGCCGCACGCTCGATGGCATTGCGGAGTTCGCGTAAATTTCCTGGCCAAGGGTGGTTCATGAGGGCGGCGCGACCGGCCGCGCTGAAGCCTTCGAGCTTCCGTCCCAGTTGGCCGACGAAGAAATCCAGATAATTCTTTGCAAAACTCTCGAGGTCAGCCAGCCGCTTCCGTAGCGGTGGGACCGTCACGCTGATGACGTTCAGGCGGTAAAATAAGTCCTCGCGGAATGTCCCGGCGAGGATGCCCGCCTTGAGATCTCGATTGGTCGCAGCGATGACCCGGACATGCGCCGAGCGGACTTTGTTTTCGCCGAGGCGCTCGTATTCCAGTTCTTGCAAGAGTCGCAGCAGCTTGGGTTGGATTTCCATTGGCAGTTCACCGATTTCATCGAGAAACAAGGTGCCGCCATCCGCCGCGTGAACCTTGCCCCAAGTGTCTCTAACGGCTCCGGTGAACGAGCCTTTCATGTGGCCGAAGAGGACGCTTTCTAGCAGCTCTTTGGATAGACTTGGACAACTCACCGTCACGAATGGCTTGTCCCGTAAGTGACTGCGGTCGTGGATTTCTCGGGCGATTACACTCTTTCCAGTGCCGCTCTCGCCAAGGATCAGGATCGATGCCGAGGTTCCGGCGGCGCGGAACAGGATGTCGAATTCTTCCCGAGTGTGCGGATCGTCTGAGGAAAATCGCAGCGCTGGCGACGCGTGACGAACCTCCCTTTTCAACTCCTGCACCGTTTCGGTTAGGCGGACGACTTCGCCCTGAGTTTTGAGAGCTTTTTGCGCCTTGATCAAAATGGCCCGCAACTGATCCGGCGTGAAAGGCTTTTCCAAGTAGTCGAAGGCCCCGAGTTGAGTCGCCTTGACCGCAGTGGAAATGGACGCGTGGGCGGTGAAAATTGTCACCAGTTGCTGCGGCTTGAGGGCCACGATTTTTTGCAAAATTTCTAACCCATCCTCGTCACCCAACCGAAGATCGAGGAACACGAGATCGAAATTTTCCTCTTTGATCCGACGCATTGCCAGCCCCCCGTCTTCTGCGGTTTCAACATAGTGCCCCTCACCATCAAGAGCGATCTTGGTGGTCAGGCGGATCGACTTCTCGTCGTCAACGATCAAAATATCCATGTGCGTTTGAAATGCTGGGCTTTTTACTACTTATCATTCCGCGTGCCGCCTGCGCGGGAATCGGCAAGTGCCTGATTGCGAGCTCCTTGAATACCCAGCCATAGGCAGTCGGCAAGGGTATTTCGTGCAAAATGCTACGCCCGCCAGATGTTTCGTGCAACATGCAAGCTGGAAACTGGTGTCAGAACTTTTGAAAAACATCAAAATGGATTCAGAATTAACGGCTTGTGGCTTTTGAGAAAAATGGCGCAGCGCTTGCGACATGACGTTCACCATGTATCCAATCATCATTAAGAAAAACCATTGCCGGCATCCGAATTCATCCACCTCACGCCGGTTCGTGATCGCCACCGGAGCGGCTCTGTTGCTGCTCTCTGGAGCTGCATCATCCTGCCGGAACACCATCAAGGGCGTTGGCCGCGATGTCGAAAATACTGGCGACCACATCGAAAACGTAGTTCGCTAACATTGCATGAGCGCTCAGACGATGAGCGCTTCAGGCGGTGGCCTGCCGGGGAAGAACCTGTGGATGCGATTTCTTCGGTAGGCAGAGCATTGCTTCGGCGATGAGGAAACAGAGGACGGCGATGAGGAAGGCGCGCCAGACATCGCGCGAGAGCGAGGGGTCGTTGGCTTGGCCAGCTTGATCGAGCAGGGTGTAATGTGTACCTTCTAACGCTTGATCCAGCGACTCGCGAGAGAGGATTTCTGGGTTGTCCTCTTGGGCGGGGCGGTTGACGGCTAACAGTCTCTCGCCAAGACGGAAAATACCGGCCTCGTAGGCGGCGTTGGCAGGATCTGGCGTGCCGTAGTCGTCGAGACGGGTCCGAGTTTCGCCGGGCAGGGGTTGGGCGGTATCGCTGCCGACGGTAGCGAGGTAGGAGGCGTCGAAGCGGTCGGCCCCGGCGGCGAGGATGCGCTGGACGGTGGGCAAAAGGACATCGGCGTCGCCCAGATTTGACCAGGTGTAATCCGGCAGCGAACCGACGAACCAGGCGGTGCCGTGATCGACGATACGGCGGGTGATGAGGGGTTCGCCATCTTCCCAGCGGGCCAGTGCGGTGGCATCGCCTAACGGAATTTGGCGGCGGATGGCTTTGAGTCGCTCGGCGGGGATGGGTGTGCCATCGACGCCATCGCGGAGCGGGCCATCGCTGTGATTCCAGTCCTTGAGAATGAAAAATTTACCGCTCGGGGCCTCGGTAGGATTGGACCATTTCAAATCGACAAATGAGGCATCTGAGGACGTGCCGGGCGGGAAAAAAATGACGTGGCCGCCGGATGCGAGAAAGCGGTTGACGAGTTCGTATGCCGGACCCGTGGGCAGGGGCGCGGCCCAGAGGATAGCGGCGAGGTCGCCGGTGGCGAGGGTGGCGACGTTGGCGGGGTCGATGCGTTGGACCGATTGATTGCCGATACCGGGTGGTGCTGCGGCAAGTGCGAGGTAGTCGGCGGCTTCCCCGGCGGGAGCAACGATGACGGACTTGATGGGACGTGCGGGGCCGTAGGCGAAGAAGGCGGCGTTGTCGCGGGAATTGCCATCGGCGGGAATGGAAAGCCAGCCGGAGCCGGTTTCGCTGGCAGCGGGGAGCGCGACGCGTTTTTGAAAACGCAGGGACTGGCCGGGAAGCGTCAGAGTTTCAGTGGTGCGGGTGCCGTTGAGATTGGTGGTGAGCGGGAGCGTCGCGGTTCCACGTGAATCGGCGGTGCGGAGGACTTCGAGATCGAGGAGCATTTCATCGCCCGAGCGGCGCGAGCCTAACAAGCGGACGGCGGTGTTTGGCGCGGTCGGGCCAGTGAGCGAGAGCACGCGGATGGCGGGCTTTTGCGGTAGTGCTGCGATGCTTGCGCGAGCTGCGGCCCAGCGTTCGTCATCAGGCCGCCAGTTAGAGGTTTGGAGATCGGAGGCGAGCCAGATTTCCGAACGACCGTTAGTTTCTGCTAGAAACTCAGCAGCGCGGGCGAGGAGGGTGGGGAAATCGGCGGCGGTGTCAGTGGCGGCGGTGGATGATAGCTCGGCAAGGGTGTCGGGTGAGGGGATTTCCTGCGGGCTCTTGCTGGCGCTGTCGATGAGGACGAGGTGCGCACCACCGAGGCTGGCCATGGCGTCGCGGACTTTTTTGATCACGATTTGCCGACGGGGATCGAGGCCGTCGCCAGGTTTGATTTCCATCGAGGCGGAGCGATCCAGCAGTAGGACCACGGTGTCGATGGAGCCGCCACCCCAGCCGATGAGACCGGAAACGATGGGCCGCGAGGCGGCGAAGGCAAGGGCGGCAAGGGCGAGGGCGCGGCAGGCGAGAATGAGGATATGGCGGAGTTTTTTCTTGCCGCGTGATTCACGAGTCGCCTTGAGCAGGAACTGCATGGCCGCCCATTGGATCGTCTTGTGGCGGCGGCGATTGAGTAAATGAATCGCGATGGGAACGACTGCGGCGAGCAGTCCCCAGAGGAGGAGTGGATTGAGGAAAAGCATGGAAACGCGGAGGCGCGGAGATTAGTTGGTTAGTTCTCGAGTTTTGTGCTCAATCGAAAGCTTGTTCGTCGATGTGGCGGGAGAAGTCCATGGATTCGTGGAGGATACGGGCGATTTCTAAAGTATCTCCATTTACTCGATAAAAGATGACATGTTTGGCGGCTCGGAAAGCACGGCAGTTTCTTGCTAGATCTTCTCTGGATTTGCTGCCGGGTAGGACTGCGTTGTTGAGGATGTGGTTTAGGACTGCGGTGAGGAGTTGTAAGTAACTGGCCCCTTGTTTCATTCCCCAGGTTTGGATGGTATAGCGTAGGATTTCGGCAAGATCTTGGTCAGCGAGTTTGGATAGCCGATAGCTGGTCATGGAATCAGCTTTGTTTGAACTCAGCCATTACTTCTGCGGCGATTTGCTCAAAGGTTCTATCTGAAAATTCACCCCGGTCGAGTTGGTCGAAGCCGATTTGGACTTCACGTTTCAGGTGCTCGAATTTGAGTTGAATGAGTGAATCGTAATCTTCCTTCGAGGTGATAACGAAAGCTGGGCGACCGTGTTTGGTGATGGAGACGGGGGCGGTGAGGGCACTGTCGAGGACTTGGCCGAGTTGCTGTTTGGCGATGTTGGCGGTGACGGTTTTCATGATTCCAAAAATTTGATCTATAATAGACGAAATGGATGAATTCGCAATTCGAGAGATATTATTGTTTGGACTTCGGCAATCTTGCGGTGAGGAACTCCCGTAGCAGCGGCTCCAGCGGGGTGTCGGTGGTGACGAGTTGGTAGTCAGCGGCGGCGTCGTGGCATTTTGCGCGGACGGCAATCAGGAAATCGCGGAGCGCAGCTTTGTATTCGTCCGCGATTAGGTTGGGTTCGGCGACTAGGGCGGTGCCGTCTTCGAGATCGACAAAGCGATGGGGTCGGTCGAATTCAAAGCCGATTTCCAGCGGGTCCATCAGGTGGAAAACGGAGATGTCGTGCTTGCGGTAGCGGAGGTGCTGGAGAGCGTCGCCGAGGGCAGCGGTGTCGGTGAAGAGATCGGATAGAATGACAACGAACGCACGCTGGCTAATTTTTTCCGCGATGGTGTGAAGGGCGGCTAACAGGCCGGTTTCGCCGGTGGGCTGGATGCTGCCGAGGGTTGTGAAGAAGCGCTCGAGGTGGGCGGCGCGGCGGCTGGGCGGCACTTCGAGGTGGAGCTTGTCGGTGCAAATCGACAGCCCGGCGGCATCGCCTTGATTGACTAACAGATAAGCGAGCGATGCTGCGATGCGGCGGGCGACTTGGATTTTCGCCTCACCATTTCCCGCGAAGTTCATTGAGCCGGAGGCATCGACGACGAAGTAGGCGCGGAGGTTGGTATCGGCCTCGAATTCTTTGATGTAGAAGCGGTCCGAGCGGGCGAAGGCTTTCCAATCTAACCGGCGGGTATCGTCGCCGGGGACGTATTTGCGATATTCCGCGAATTCGACCGAAGAACCTCGGTGCGGAGATCGGTGTTTGCCCGCGACATTTCCCATCATTGGCTTGCGCGACTCGATGGGTAACGAGCCGAGGCGGGAGAGCAGGGTGTTGTCGATGAATGAGTGCATGCGTTAGAGAATCCAGAAACCAGAGTCCAGAAACCAGAGAAGATTAGTCGGAAGAGGAAAGAGTTTCGATAAAGGCACTCAGCATTTTGGAGATTTCGCGGGTTTCTTCGATCATTTCAGAGGTTTTGGGAAATGGCTCAGTCCCTAACTCGCGACAGACCTCTCGATGGATCATGAGCTGGGTGCGAAGTTCACCGCAAGAGCCTTTGCTGTAACTCAAGAAACGGGAAAAGTCTGCGTCCGAAGATCGCTCTGCGCCCTCCGCGATATTTGATGGAATCGACAGTGCCGATCTTGTGATTTGATCCTTTAAACCGAATTCGCGTGAACCATGAGAGCCGACACAAACATCGACTGCTAGCCGACATCCTCTTTTCCATACGTCCAGATTCTCAAAATTGTGTGTCCTCATAGCCTACCTCTTTTCTTAATTCTGGTCTCTGGATACTGATTTCTGGATTCTCAAATCTTTACTCCCGCATTTCTTTAATGAGCCGCTCGACGATTTTCTTAGAGGTCATGCCCTGGGATTCTGCGGAGAAATTGGTGATCACGCGGTGGGTGAGTACGGATGAGGCGATGGCTTCCAGATCTTCTAACGAAGCCATGTAGGCACCGCGGAGGGCGGCGCGGGATTTCGCTCCCAAGATCAGATATTGGACGGCGCGCGGACCGGCTCCCCAGCCGACGGTGTCCTTGATCCATTGGGGCGACTCAGGTTCGCCGGGGCGGGTCATGCGGACGATTTTCACCGCATAGTCGTAGAGGTGGTCAGGAACTGGGACACGGCGGACGAGTTGCTGGTAAGCGATGACTTTTTCGCCGTCGAGGAGATGGCTGAGTGCCTGGCGAGCGCTGCCGGTGGTTGAGCGAGCGATCTCTTTTTCCTCCTCTGCGGAGGGGTAGCCGACCTCGATGAGGAACATGAAACGGTCGAGCTGGGCTTCCGGCAGCGGGTAGGTGCCTTCTTGTTCGATTGGGTTTTGCGTGGCGAGGACGAAAAACGGCGGTTGCAGCGTGTAGGTCGTGCCGAGAACGGTGACTTTATTTTCCTGCATCGCCTCTAACATGGCGGACTGGGTTTTCGCCGGAGCGCGGTTGATTTCGTCGGCGAGGACGATATTGGCGAAGACAGGCCCTTTGATGAACTCGAATTCCCGCCGCCCACCGACGCCGGATTCCTGAATGATGTCCGTGCCGGTGATGTCGGCAGGCATGAGATCCGGGGTGAACTGGATGCGGTTGAAGGAAAGGTCGAAAGTTTGCGCGACCGAGGAAACGAGGAGGGTTTTCGCCAATCCGGGAACGCCCATGAGCAAGGCGTGGCCACGGGCGAAAAGGCAGATCGCGAGCTGCTCGATGACTTGCTCTTGGCCGACGATCACTTTTCCGAGTTCGGCACGGAAGGACTGGTAGGTTTTTCCAAGTTCGTCGATGGCGGCGACGTCGTCGGGCGGAAGTTGATAGTTCGAGTCGGGGTGCGATTCCATGGATGCTTGGTAAGTGCAAGCGAAGCTAAGAGGCGTCCCTGTTTTGTCCAGAAGGGATGTTGATTTTTGGAGCGACCAGATTTCCACCGCAGGAATGCGCTCAAGGCGTGAGGGAAAATCGAACTGCGACAACCACCAAGACGCTCTCAATGCATCCAGAGTCAGCTTGTCAAAAAGTTGAGAATGACCTCAGAGATCGTAGCAACGGACGGCGTTGGCGTGGAGAATCGCGTGCTGCTCGTCCGGTGCCAGGTCCGCGACGAAGCGGCGGGCCATGTCGGCCCAAGTCTTGTAGTCGTCGATGCGGAGCAGACAAACCGGCCAGTCGGTGCCGAACATGAGGCGGTCGGGACCAAATAGGGCGAGTGCCTCCGCGAAGTAGGCGCGGAGGGTGGACTCGTCGATTTCGGCGTCGCACACCTCAGTGACCATCCCGGAGATTTTCACGCCGAGAATGTTGTCGCGACGCGCCAACTCGGCCATTCCGGCCCGCCAGGTGGGGTCGATTTTACCCTTGTGAATTTCTGGTTTGGCAATGTGATCGATGATGATTCCAAGATCTGGCTGCCGGTCCACGAGCTGGATCGCGACGGGAAGCTGTCGTTGGAAAAGCAGGAGATCGTAGCGGAGGTCGAGATCGGGGAGGAGCGAGAGACCACGATGGAAATCGTCCCGGAGGAAATAGCTGTCCGGCTCTTCTTGAAGAACGTGTCTAACGGCTTTGAATTTCGGATGCGCGGCGAGTCGGGAGAGGGGATCCGCGACGTTGGCATCAATTAGCGGCATCCAGCCGACGACACCTGCGATGATCTCGCTCTGATCTGCTAGAGAGAGCAGCCATGTGGATTCGGCAAGAATCTGGCGGGCTTGAACCACGACCGTGGCATCCACATCGGCGGCGGTGGTGGCCATTTCCAACTCGGGTAGGAGTTGGTTCTGTGCCAGCGGCGAACCCGGCGGAATCCATGGATATTCTTCTGCGGAATAGCTCCAGAGGTGGTGATGCGAGTCGATCACAGGAAAAGTGGCTTCATGTGGCGGTCTAGCAGATTCCCGGTGACGTTTTTCGCGACGACTGCTTGGTTGTCTTTGAGTGCTTGGATGTAGGTGTCGCCGAGTTGTGCGGCGATCTTGAAGCCGACGTGGAGAAGCTGCCGAAGATCCGCGTTGTAGCCGGGATTTGATTGGATGTGGCGAAGTGCGTCGGTGAACTGGGTGCTGGTCCAGCCGTTGACTTCTTCAGCGGTGGGCAGGTTGGCGTCGTTGATGTCGATGACGGTGGCGTATGGCTCGCAGAGAGCGGCTTTTTTCTCTAACGCTTTGGCGTAGATCGTTTTTGCGAGTGCGAGACCTTCGCCATCGGCCTCGGCAAGTCCGATGACTTCTTCTAACCAATTGGTGCCAGCGGTTTTGATGTGAAGTCCGGCACCGGTGCGTTGGATCGCTTTCTTGATGATCGGATAGATCGAGAATTTATCCGATCCGGAGTGGACCGAAAGTTTCAACGCAGCAGGCAGGCCATAGGTTTTGATGGCGTGGGCGATGACGGCGAGGTCGTCATTAAATTCCTTTTCAAATTGAGTCAAGTCGCCCACGTAATCGACACCTTTGTTGAAGCGTCCGGTGAACTTGGGCGCGATGGTCTGGATGGGAATGCCTTGGTCGGCGATGGCGGCGAGGATGATCAGCATTTCCGGCGGTGTCTGCGGACTGTCGGTTTCATCCATGGAAACCTCGGTGACAAAATTGTCCACGCCGCCCTTGGCTGCAACGATGTGTTGATAGATCGCAGCGGCCTTCTGGGTGGCCTTGAGAAATTGGTTGGCGGTTTTTTCGACATCGGCCTGGGAAATTTCAAATGGCTGGGCGATTCCTTCGATGGCGACGGTGCCGATGAGTTCTGGATGTTTCGCGATAAAGGCAGCTACATCTGCTGGATCAGCGGCTTCCCCGATGTCATCCGCGACATCCAGTGTGAAAAAATCGCAAGGGGCGACGAAACGATCGACGGTGGAGAGATTGATGTGGTCGGCATCTAGCAGATACTCGCCAGTCCAACCGAGGTCCGCGACGGCTTTGTCCGCGGCTTGGCGTGTTTGGATAGGCTCGGAGCCGATGATGTTGTGCTCGCGGTTGGATTTGTTCCAAACGGGAACGATGTCGATGCCGAGCTTCTTCGCCTCGATGAAGGCGGTGAGTTGGGCGTGTGCGCCGTTGGCGAAACGATCGCCGACGCCGAAGGTGTATTTGGGGCAGTTTTTCATAAGGGTTATCTTTTGACGATCTGTCTTGCAGTGAATGACCCCGAAACCATGGAGAAGCTAGAAATTTAAGTCAATACGGGTGAAAGTTAGAGAAACGCTTGATCAAGCTGATCTCGATCAAGCACCCCTTCGAGTAATGTATGTTGCTATCTGGCTACTGCTATCAAACATGAATAGCTGCCTCAATTTTCCTTCCCTCTCACCCCGTCCAGCGGATTGAGTCTCTCGCATGTCAGGTAAGAAGCGGCTTTTGTTTGTGGGATGGGATTCCGCGGATTGGAAACTCATCCACCCACTTCTCGATGAGGACAAGCTGCCGGGCGTGGCAAAAATCGTTCGTAATGGGGTCAGCGGGAATCTCACCACGCTGGAGCCGCAGCTCTCGCCGATGCTGTGGACATCCATCGCCACCGGGAAAATGGCCTGCCATCACGGCGTGTATGGCTTCACGGAGGTCGATCCCGTCTCGGGGCGCATCGTGCCGGTTTCCGCAGCCACTCGGAAATGCAAGACGGTTTGGGAAATGCTTGGGGAGCGCGGGCTGAAGTCCCACGTCGTTGGTTGGTTCGCAACTCAGGGCGAGCAAGACCTCAATGGCTGCATGGTCTCGAACATGTATGGCCACCTGAAAGGAACCCGCCCGGATCAAGACCCCGCCGATTGGGAAAAGCCCATGCCCGGAACCTATTGGCCGGAAAATCTTGCCGAGAAACTCGACGATCTACGCGTCTGCCCCCACGAGATCGACCCCAACGAAGTCCTCCGCCTTTTCGTCCCGGAAGCTCCCACCATCGACCAAAATCGCGACCGCCGCCTGTGGCCGCTTTTGGAAAAACTCGCCGAGGCATGGTCTGCCCATTCCGCCGCCACATGGCTCATGGAAATGGAGCCGGACTGGGATTTTTTCACCGTCTATTATCGTGCGCTTGATGAGATCAAGCACCACTTCATGCACTACCATCCGCCGCGCATGGATGGCATCTCGCAGCGCGACTTTGAGCTGTTTCAGCATGTGGTGACGGCCACCTACCGCGCCCACGACATGATGCTGCAACGCCTCATTGCCCTCGCGGGCGAGGACACCGCCGTGGTGCTCATTTCCGATCACGGCTTCCACTCGGATCACCTGCGGCCAAAGTTCACGCCGCGCGTGCCAGCGGGGATAACCGTCTGGCACCGACCCCAAGGCGTTTCCGCCGCGTCCGGCAGCGACTTCGCCAAGGACGCGCTCATTCACGGGGCGCGGCTTCTCGATATCACGCCCACCATCCTCCATTACTTCGGACTGCCCGTCGGTGCCGATATGGAGGGGCGGGTGCTGGTGGAGGCGTTTGCGGAAAATCGTCCCGTAGAGTTCGTGCTGACATGGGAAAACCGCGACGGCACGCGCCAGAAGCGCAGCTCGCTTTCCGAGGCGGACAGCAAGGCACTGCTCGACCAATTCGTCGCTCTTGGATACATCGACGAGGTTTCGGAAAATCCCGACGAAGCCGCTGCGGAGACGAACCGTGAGAACAAGTGGAACCTCGCCCGCGCCTACCTCTACGCTGGGAAAGACGAGCAAGCGCTGCCGTTGTTAGAAGACTGCTTCACCGCCTTCCCCGAGCGATCGGACTACGCCCAGACGCTCGCCCGCTGCCAGTTGCGTCTCGGGCTTTCCGAGGAGGCGGAGGAATCGCTGGAAGTCGCCTTGGAAAGCTTCGGGCGCAATGAATCCGCCCACCTCCTCCGCGCCCACATCGCCATCGACCGCGAGGATTTCCCCGCCGCGCTCAAGCAGCTTTCCATCGTCCGCCAGCACCGCCCCGAGGAGCCGGATCTGCTCGTCCCACTCTGCCGCACCTATTTGGCACTGCGGCGTTGGGAGGATGCGGAAAAAACCGCCCGCCAGATTCTCATGGCCGATCCGGGAAATGCCGATGCCTTCCTCTGCCTCGCCCGTCTCGCCCTCCACCGCGAAGATGCCGACTCCGCCACCGAAGCCGCGCTCGAAGCCATCGGCCTACGTTTCGGCGATCCGCAAGGCCACTTTCTCCTTGGTGCCGCCCTCGCGCAAAAAGGCGAATGGGAGCAAGCCCGCATCGCACTCGGGAAAGCCCTCACCCTCCAGCCGCATCACCTGCGGGCGCACCGCTACATGGGCTATGTCCTCCGAGCATTGGGGCAGATCAACGAGGCCGCCGATCACGAGCAACGCCACCGCCTCCTGCGATTCCATGCAAAGGACGACACCGCCGCCCGCACCACCCGACTCCGTGCTGAAATCGCCCAGCGCAGCGCCGCCCGCGAGGCACAACGCCACCGCAGCCGCGAGCAGACCATTCACATAAAAACTACTCCCGAAGAGCCACTGGATTTCATCCTCGTCTCCGGCTTACCACGTTCCGGCACTTCCCTGATGATGCAGATGCTCTGCGCCGGCGGTATGGAGCTGATGACCGATGGCATCCGTCAGCCCGACGAAGACAACCCCGAAGGCTACTGGGAATGGGAGGAAATCCGCAACCTACCCAAGAACCCCCGCATCCTGCGCCAGGCCGAGGGCAAAGCCGTGAAAATCATCTCCGCCCTGCTGCCGCACCTGCCGCCGCAGCACCGCTACAAGATCATTTTCATGCGCCGCCCCGAGTCGGAAGTCGTCCGCTCCCAGTGGAAAATGCTGGAGCGCCGGGGAAAAGACCCCGTTTCCGAAGCCGCCCACCTCGCAGAAACCCAAGGAAATCACGTCCGCCAGATCATCGCCCGCCTGAGCTCCGCGGCCCGCGTGGAGCTGCTAGAGGTGGATTACCACGCCCTCGTTGCCAATCCCGCACCATGGGTGGAAAAGCTCCGCACCTTTCTCAGCCCGGACTCGCTGCCCACCTCCACCCTCATGGCCACCGCCGTGAAACCCGAGCTGCACCGCCAACGCAGCCAACCGCCCGAAGGAGGTGCGAAATGATCACCCACCGCCCCGCCTTTTCCGATGAACGCGCACGCGCCAGCTCCCTCTGCGAGCCATCCTCCGCCTTACCCGGCGATGGCGAAACGCAGTGCTTCCTCGCCGTGAAATCCCGCCCCGTAGAGCGCATCGTCGGCGCCGCTTTTTGGCGCGAAACTCCCACATCCGGCACCACCTTCGAGTGGGCGATGCTCGCCGCCATGCAGGGAAGCACCGCCGAAACCGAGTTTCTCAACGCCCTCGCGGATCATACCGCATCGCTCGAACTGCGAACCACCGTATGGATCGAGCCGCACAGCCCCGCCGCGCAAATCCTCGCCACCGCCGGATTCCGAGAAATCGCCATGCGGGAAATCTTCACCGCGAAAGTTTCCGCATGGAGAAAACGCCTCGAAACCTTTCCAGCGCATGATTTCCAAACAGCCCCGCTCACACCCGAACACGCCGCCGATGTTCAGCGTCTTCTCACCGGATGCGGATATTCAGAAAGCGAACTGAACCAAGGCTTTGCCACCGCCACGGGCGAAAACCCATCCCTCTTCGATTTCCCCAGCTCCGCGATCCTGATCCGCGCTGGCAGCATGATCGGAGTGTGCCTCGCCCTCAGCAACCCCCACCACACCCATCTCGCCATCGCCTCACTAGCCATCGCCGCAGAGCAAACCGCCATCGAAGCGGGAGTCGCAGCACTCATCCGCCACACCCTCGCCGCAAGCTCGCCCAAGGAAATCAAGGATTTTACTCTGTAGGTGCTTTAATAAACGGAGCTCAAGCTGGCTCCGCGAATTACGCGAACATTAGTTTCAATGGCTCTGACGGCGTTTATGAAGCCGTCGGCCAGTTCAATTTTAACGGCCTTGGCAGCGGCTATCTCGTCGCCCTAGCGATTAATAACAACGGCTCCGCCCTCTCCATTTCCGCAGGCAAGGCCGCCATCGATGCCGTGCCAGAGCCATCCGCCATCGCGCTTCTCTCCCTCGGCGCAGGTGGCCTGATGCTCCGCCGCCGCCGTCGTAATGCAGCATGATTTGTGAAATA
>JANXMQ010000128.1 GCA_025354565.1 Akkermansiaceae bacterium | reverse complement strand
GCACTCGACGGTACCGATCAAAAAACAATCGACCACCTCAATTCCACCCGCCGGATCGGCGGCGTGCAGGATAACTCTTATGCCATCGACCCCGAAGTGGAAAACCTCAAAAAAGGCATGAGCGATCGCAGTATGATCGCTGCAAACATGATCGGTGAGCTGAACAAGGTAAAGCTGGCAAACGCTGACGTCCCTCGCGACAACGACATCTTCCGTGACGTCGCCTTCCGCAAGGAAGCTATTGATGATGGCAGCAACTCTGCCCGCGTCGGCTCCGGACGGTTTGCCATCGGACGCAATGAAGGCGAGCGGATCGCGAACCAGACACGCGGCACGCTGGGTGAGTTACAAGAATCGATCAGCACCCCTACCCCCGGAAATCCCTTGGAGTCCGCCAACCAGTATGGCCAGCTCAGCGAGCGGCTGAAATCCTCGAAGGAAGGAATCCTCTCGCTGGAGGACCGCATGAACCGCGCCCTTTCCGAGCGGGCCAACCTCGAATATGAGATCACGGACCAAGCCAAGAAGCAACTTGAGGAGAAATCCAAGACACTCGCCCTTGCCAGCCGTGATGACCAGCTCCGTGCGGCGTCCGCCCAGGCATTCCTGAAAAACAACGGCAAGTCCGGATTCTCGATGCAGGAGTTCCAATACTTCTCGCCGGAAACCCGTGGAGCCATTGCCAATTTATCCCCCTCCAGCGTCAAGGGGCTTGACAATACCGAGCGCGACAACGCGAGAGCCCGCAACAAGCTGGATCGTGAAATCAAATTGATCAACGGGGATCTGCCATCCCTGCGCCAGAAATACGCCGACCTCCGCCCGCAGGCCGAGGACAAGGGTGGACAACTTGGCGGACGCGGCATGACGCCGGACGATTCAAAGTCGTATCTCAACAACAACGAGATCAAGCTCCAACTCTCCACCGGAAACGTGAAGATCGATTTCGATATGGCTCCACATATCCAGTCCATCGTCACCCTGTTGGGCCCTAAAATCAGTGCAGAGGTGACCGCCGCATTTACCAAACTGAAAAAGGACGTGAGCACGGGGCCGAATACGGCGGCGGCGGCGGGGGTGCAGTAGAAAGACGCTAGAGATTAGAGACTAGAATCCAGAGGCCAGATGCCAGAATCCAGAGAAGAGGATGAATGCCGCTTGCTGCTCTCTTCTCTGGCATCTGGTCTCTGGCATCTGGCATCTGGCATCTGGCCTCTGGCCTTTGAAACAGAAAAGGCGCTCCCCACCCGGGGAGCGCCAAACCTGAAACCACACGGAGATGAAGCCGCACGGTTTGCGGGGGAAATCTAGCGCGGCGGGGCGGGCGGAGTCAAGTGACTTTACGAAGTCAGTGGGGAAGAGGATTGAACCGCCAAGACGCCAAGGGGGACAAGGGCAGAGGCGGTTTTGCTTAAAAGGAAGATAGGAACCACGGATTACACAGAGGACACGGATAAGAAGCGAGTGACGACGGGGAGAAGAGATTTCCCAGCCCGCCCCGTTTCTGACGCCGGAGGACGTAGGGGCGGATTGCTGACTGTTGCCTAACGGGACGCGCCCCGCTTCGGTCATCTCTCGGTTTCTGGTGGTTCCCCTTGGCCGTCGCCGCTGAGTATTCACCGCTGGGAAAATTGGTTAGGCTAGCAGGCCCATGAATTGATCGACGGCAGCGCACTGGAGCCATGGGTCGATCTCGCCTCGCTCGACGGGGCCATTGTGGCGGATCGTGTGGCGGAGGAGGCGGGCGGCGTATTCCATGGCCAGCGGATGGTCCGCTTTCATGGCCCGCTGGAACTGATCGCCATCTGCGGGGGATAGGGTGCGCAGGTCTTGGCCAAATGCGCGGGAGTTGGCGGAGACTTGGAAAATCCCGGCCTCGATGGTGGTGGGGGTGGTGCTGGTGCTGTTGGTGGTATCCCGCCCGCAATTCCACAGCCATGAGGATTCAAACCCGGCGAGGACGCGCAGGACTTCCAGCATGGCGGCGCGGCGATGGAGCGGGGAAATCCACGGCCCGAGGCCATACGCGACGTGGGTGTAAATATCCACCTCGCCGGGGTCGTCACGGCGGACGGCAAAAATCTCTTCCGGCGCGGATTTTCCCCATGCAATAAGTTCCGTTAGGAACGCATCGGGCGGGGTGCCACGATTGGATACTTTGGATTTGATGGGACCGGTGAACATAGTGTGTTTTGTTTCTTACTCGGTTAGATCGACGACGGCGAAGTCATTGTTGAGGCTGGCATTTTCGATGTCGCTCATGGGTTCCCATGAGTATCCCTTATAGCCCCATGAGTCTCCCCAGCTATTGGCTACCCAGTAAAATCCGGTGACGGATTTCCCGTTAGGATAGACATGCCGCAGGGTGGTGTTGTAGCCGACGATGGTTCGCTCATGCCCGCCGATGGAGCGACCGGAATGCGGGGAGTTGAAGTAGTTGGAAGAATCCAGCGACTCAATCGCGCGATAAACGCTCCCGCCGAACATGACGGGGAAGCCTTTGGATAGCGCAACTTTGATGGATATATGATCCGAGGATGCCACGTCATAAGCGTGCATGGCTTGGTGGGTTAGGGCATCCGTTAGGTAAGCTTTTGTCGGTTTGATTGTGAAGGGTTGTTCGTAAGGGAAAAGCGATTCCGTCCCGACTCCTTGCTGTGTTAGAACCCACAAGGCGGTTGCGGTGTAGCTGCCGGAGTCTTGCGGCCAATCCCCGTCGTGGATCAGCTCGCAGGTGTAGAGTCCCTGACGAGAGGCGGAGATGAAGTTGCCGTGTTTCAGGTGCCAAGCAAATTCCATGCAACGAGCGGCGGCATTGGCGGTGCAACTGCCCTCCTGGCCTTGGTCGTAAATCGCCGGGTTGTGGATGGCCAAGGGCGCGGCGGGTCCGTTAGGCATGACTCCAGACAGGTCCACGACCGTGGGCAAGGCCGTTGCGGAATAGAGCGGGTGATGGACAAACTGGCGCAAGCCGCTGGCGTGATTCGGGTTGGATTTCCAGCCTAGCGTGTGATCGGCGCGGCAAGGAATGAGCAAGGCGATGAGCAAGGCGATGAGTAGCAGGACGAAGGATGCAATGGTTTTCATGGTTTAGTTTTGGTGGTGAGTTTTACTGGGATGGTATGCGGCTGGATCGCCAAGATATTGTGTGTAGGAAGCAATCCAATCCTTTGAAATCTCTGTTTGATACTGTCGAAGCAGGGCCGTGGCGTGATCGTGTCCGTTCAGCTTGAGGTCTTTCCGCACGCGAGCATATAAGCAATCCTCTAACCGGTCTTTGACGTGGGCATTGTAGGAGGTCGTGATATAGCTTTGAGGCCATAGGTTAGCAATATCATTGCTTCCTCCAAGGCATAGCGAACACAGGTGGTCGATTTCGTAGTCTTTGGTATTGTCTGGGACTTTCCCGAAGTAGGAAATAAACACTTTGCGCTTGATTGCCTCTGGAACATTGCGAACCCCGCCATTGATTACATTTGCGTAACCTTTGGAACATACCTGCTCGACCGTCGCGGCGGGCAACACCGCTCCCGGCGTGAGTTTGGGATCGGGTCGGATCGGATCAGCGGCTTGCAATACTCCGGTCAATAGGAGTATTGCAGCGAGGCAATGGACGAGGATTGACTTCATGGTGGTTTATTTTTGAGGTGTGACGACCGCGCCCTTTGTGACCGTAAAAACTTCCCCCTGATCGTCCTGGTAGCTTACTGAAAACGGAATGCTTTTGAGTTGAGCGCAGGAGGTGACGTAGAGGACAAGCGCCGTGATTGCAAATGCGAGGGCTAACAAGCCGAACAGGGACCATGTGGGGCTTGTGGGTGGCCTGAACCGGGGCGAGATATAGGGTTGCGGTTTCATTTTGATTCAACTGGTACGGGATGCTCAGCGTCGTTTGTTACGGACACCTCCATTGGAGAGGATAGTTTTTCGAGCACTTGGCGACTTACATCCACCGCCTGCGCAATTTTCTCATTGTGGCCGTTTGATATATTGATCGCCTCTTGCGATTTGAGGGCGGACTTGATGGCGACGGCTTTGACACCACTGACCTCCTTGAGAAGCTCTTGTTTGCGCTGCTCCCCGGCGACAAGTATTTCTTGCGCTTTGTCGATTACATCGCGGTTTTGCGACTCAGTTAGTGCCGCGAGTGCGGCTGCGTCTTTCCGATTTTGCTCACGGGTCATTTCGTCACGCTTGATGTCAAAATAGCTTTTGATCCACAAGCCGACGGCCACACTGATAGGTGTGGCAACAGCGGCGATGACTGATAGGATGTCAGAGGTTGTCATGGGTTAGGCTGATACTTGGTGTTAGATGGCGATTCCTAAAAGTCTCAGAGCGTAGATCAGAACGATTAACCCGACGATGAGGCGAATAACCGTTAGTATCCTACCGTCTGAAATGAACAGGCCGATGCAGTAAATAACCACAAGCGCGACAATGACGGCGACAAGTAAAGGGATCAGTGCTGAAATGGTGATTGTGGATAATGTTATCATTCGGTTTGCGAAAGGAGCCGTGCCGGGTCTTTCACCCGTGCGAGTTATAAGTTCGCTGCGTCTAGCAACACGGCATTGGTTAGTTAAGGGCTTTGAAACAGCGCGAGAAACATTTCCCTATCCGATTCCGCGCCTTCGTAAATGGCGGGGGTGGTGGCAAGGATCTGATACGCCGCTGCGAAGTCTCCTTTGAGTAGCGCGGATGATACCGCCGCACGGGTCGGTTCCCACAGGGCTTGCTTGCCGGGTGTTAGCGTGCCGAACACTGCTTTTGCCGCGTCATAGGCAAGTTGCGCGGGCGAGGGTGTAATGACTGGCCGGGCCGGTATCGCGT
>JANXMQ010000085.1 GCA_025354565.1 Akkermansiaceae bacterium | reverse complement strand
TTCCAGATGGGTATTGAGGGGAAGTTCTTGTCTCACCCGCCGGGTGAGCGGAAATCACAGCCATGGGAGCATCCATGACTTTGAAATTACGTCACTTGCCGCGTTCTGGCGAGTTTTCCATTTTCCTCTTTAGGTTCATCCCAGTGAGTGGAAACCACGACTGGCAAGAGCGCACATGAAATAATCAAGTCTGGCTCTTACCTACCGAAGATTCCCCTATCATCGGTCTCCGGTAAACACTCCGGCACATCACCTCACGCAAAAACTCCGCCGACCGGTTTGCCTTTGTTGCCGATGGTGAATGGGCGGCCGCTGGGGCTGATTGCCGGGGTGGCGATGGGTAAGCCGCAGGCGTGAGCAACCGTGGCATGGAGGTCGCCGACGGTGACGGGATCACGCTCGACATGACCGCCGGCCGCATCGCTGGCACCGTGGACGTAGCCGCGCTTGGCGCCGCCACCCGCGACGACGCAGGAGAAAACTAACGGATGGTGACCACGGCCACTGCCATCGAAGTCCGGCTTGCGACCGAACTCGGTGGCGACGACGACCATGGTGCTGTCCAAAAGACCGCGCGCATCCAGATCGCTGATCAAAGCGGAAAATGCCGTATCAAACTCGCCGCCCCGGTCCGCCATCCCGCCTTGGATGTCCTTGTGCATGTCCCAGCCATCACTTTCCACCTCCACGTAACGCACCCCGCCCTCGGTCAGGCGGCGGGCGAGGAGGCAGCCTTGGCCAAAGCGGTTTTTGCCATACTTTTCCCGCAGCTCGGCGGGTTCCTTGGCGAGGTCGAAGCGTTCCAAATCCTTGCCCTTCATCAGGCGCAGGGTGTTTTCATAAAAGTCGTTGTAAGCGGCGACGCTGCTGTCTTTCACGGTGCTGGTGAATTTCCGGTCCATGTCACTCAGCAGGGCGAGGCGCTTGGCCATGGTGTTCGCATCCGTGGTGGGGACGGCGTTTTTCAAGCCCTCGTCGGGATCAAGAATGGGCAGGGGACTCATGGTGGCGGGGAAAAAGCCGTTGCCATGGTTGGACGGGCGGTTCACGCAAACGCTGCTCGGCAGGGTGGGGTGGCTGGCCCCGAGGTAGTGTTGGGCCCAGGCCCCGAGCGTGGGATGGACGATGGTGCCGCGTTTTTCAAAGCCGGTGCGCATCAGGTAGCGGGCGGGTTCGTGGACGCCGACCTTGGCGGTCATGCTGCGGATCACGGTGATTTTATCCGCGATTTTGGCGATGCCTGGGAGGAAGGAGGAAACCTGGAAATCCGCCTTGGTGGCGATCGACTCGCCCGGCCCTTTCGACGCGCCGGTCTTTGGATCGAAGCTGTCGATCTGGCTCAGTCCACCGGCGAGCTGGAGCATGATGACCGCCTTCGCTTTGCCGAAACCGGGACTGGTGGTGGGCGCGGCGGTAGCGGGAGTATCGGTGGCGGCGCGCAGGGATTCACCGGGCAGGAAAGGCAGCAGGCTGATGCCAAAGGCCGCTTGAGCCATGCGCTCGACGAAGGTGCGGCGGGAAACTTCTTGCAGGCGGAGCAGGTCGGTTTTCATGGGTTGGGAAATGTGAGGGGGTCAGGGAATGAATAGGAATTCGCGCGAGTTCAGAAGCACCCAGGCCAGATCGGACGGGGTGAGGCCGTCCTTCATCGCCGCGAGCGCCTTGGTTGTTTCGTCCGTGGTGGGTTGGCGGCCAAGGAAACTGAGATACAGCGATGCCACCTTGTCGGCCGGAGTGGTGGCCGCCGTGGCGGCGGCGAGTGCGGTGGAGCCTTTGGTCAGCATTTCCTGCACCGGGCCATTCATGAGTTGCAGCATCTGGGGGACGCTGCCGTCGGTGGTGTTCGTATCGGAAACGAGGCGGTCGCTTTGTCCGAACAGCCGGAGGAAATGGTTTTCCGGAGCGGGTTGGGGGAGCTCGCTGGCCCTGGTGAGGACCAGACCGGAACGGACTTGCGGTTTCCCGCCTTCAAATGACGCGGCGAGCGCGTAGGGATTGACGGTGCCGCCGCCTTTTTTACCGCCAGCACCCGCGCCGGCATAGAGGCGGGCTCCTGTGTTTCTCATCTCCGCGATCATGGTGTTCACTGTCTCCATGTTGATCTGGTCGGTGGCGACAGCGGTTTTCTGGAGGACGTCGCCACGGCGTAGGAGCAAGTGATCCGCCTCTGAGCCGGTGGCGAGTGTCACCATCGAGTCCCACGCCTGTTCCGCGCTCATGCGGCGGATGGTGGGGCCGGGAAAGCGATAAGTCTTCGGGTCCTCGGGAGCCTCGCTGGCTTGGCGCTGATAGGCGGCGGTGTTGAAGAGGATGCGCTGGAACTCGCGCAGATCGAATTTCGCCTGCTTCATGTAAGTCGTGATCTGGACAAGCAAATCCGGGATGCCCGCCGCCGTCGGGTTATCGAGGTCGGAAACCGGCTCCTGCACGGCGATGCCGAAAACTTTTTTCCACAGCCGGTTGGCGATGGCGGATGCGAAGCGCGGATTGTCCGGGTGGACCATCCAATCCGCGAACGTGTTGCGCAGTTGCGACGGTTTCACGTCGTTGAGCTGATAGGCGGGATTGTTCTTGGCGGTGTCGTCCCAGCGGATCAGCTCCGGTTTCACCAGCTCGCCGGCCTTCGCATCCTTGTATTTGTAATCCGCCGGAAACTTGAGGTGGCTGTACGGGGTATCGACCAGATTGTAAGCGTTGGACGTGAGCGAGTAGATCGCGACTTTTGCCATTGGCGGGCCGTCTGCCGATTTCGCGAGGCGGCGGATCTTGCGGAAAACGTCCTCATGATACTCGTCCGTCGCGCCGAAGAACGCGGCCATGCTATAGAAATCCTTCTGCGACCAGTCCGCGAAGGGATGGTCGTGGCACTGGGCGCAGGAAACATTCGCGCCGAGGAAAGTGGTGAGCAGATTGGAAACTCCATCCAAGGGCATCTGCGCATCGCGGAGGAGGAAACCGGCGGCCCCGTTTACATTGAGCTTGCCATCGGCGGTGAGCATCTGATGCACCATCGAGTTCCACGGTACGTTCATCGCGATCTGGTCCTTCAGCCAGTCCTCGTAAAGGAAGGCCCGCGCGCCTTTGCCGTAGTCGTCCTTCACCCGCAGCATGTCGGCAAGCCAGTTATACATGTGCATCGTGTAGCCGGGAGAATTGAGCAACGTGTTGATCAGGTCCGCCCGCTTTTTGGGCGATGTATCCGCGAGGAAACTCCGCGTCTCCGCTTCCGTCGGGATGCGCCCGATGATGTCGAGGTAAAGCCGGCGGACGAGGCGCGCATCCGTGGCGGGGGCATTCGGCACCGTGTTGCTTTGTTGGAGCGCGGCGAGAATCGTCTCGTCCAGTCGGGCTGCGGCTTTGGTGATGATTTCCTGGTTCATCGGAGGCCCTGGCTGTGCGCTTTTGCAGGCTTGGGCGAATTTCTGATCCTCGGCATTCAAGCGGATCAGCGGAAATCGCACGATCTGCTTGTCCCGCTTTTCCACCGTGACGGTGCCATACTCCAGGGTCTTGAATTTCGCCTCCAGTTGCGCCCCGTTCGAGGCCGTCCAAGTGTGCCAAGCTCCCACAATGACCGCAGGCTTTTCCGGCAAGGCCGGCGTCTCGGCGGAATCGAGTTGATTCTTGTGCTTTTTACCAAGCGGCCCTGCGAACAGGATGGCCGTGGTCGTTAGCAAAGTGGTCGCGAGGAAAATGGCGGAACGCTTCATGGGCAATACGGGTTACCAAATAAACTCCGCTCCTCCGCCCGGGTTGCGCGGCAGAATTTGCCACCCAAGCTCAGGCTTGAAACTTCCCCGCCACCCGCCAACAGTCCGCCCCATGAATTTCGATTTCGACACCGTCATCCCCCGGCGCGACACCGGCTGCATCAAGTATGACCGCCGCCCCGAGCTCGATCCCTTCTGGGTCGCCGATCTGGATTTCGCATCCGCCCCGCCCATTCTGGAGGCCCTGCACCAGCGCGTGGATCACGGCGTTTTCGGCTACGCCCAAGCGCATGACGGACTCAATGAAGCCATCCTCACCTACCTGCACGACCGCCGTGGCGCGACTGTCCCGCTGGACCACATCATCCACCTCGGCGGCCTAGTCCCCGCGCTTTCCCTCGCCGCCCGCGCCTATTGCCAGCCCGGCGACGCCGTGATGACCTGCACCCCCGTTTACCCGCCCTTCATCGGCACCCATCACGATGCCCATGCCCAGCTCATCACCGTCGATCACATCCTCACCGACGGCCAGTGGTCCTTCGATTGGCCCGCCATGGAAAACGCCGTCACCCCGCAGACCAAGGTCTTCCTCCTCTGCAATCCCCAGAACCCCCTCGGCCGCGTCTTCACCCGCCACGAGATCGTGAAACTCGCCGAGTTCTGCGCCGCTCACCACCTCCTCCTCGTCTCGGATGAAATCCACTGTGACCTCATCTTCCACGAAGCCGCCACCCCCCACTTCTCCGCCCTCAATCTCCCCGCGCCCCTCGCCCAGCGCACCATCACCCTCCTTTCCCCCAGCAAGACCTGGAACATCGCTGGCCTCGGATATGCCTTCGCCGTCATCCCGGATGACACCTTGCGCCGGAAATTCGCCACCGCCCGCGGCCACACCCTCTCCGAGATTAATGCCCTCTCCTACTACGCCGCCGAGGCCGCTTACCGCCATGGCGAGCCGTGGCGGCAGGCATTGCTCGCCCACCTCACCCACAATCGCGATACCCTCGTCCACTTCATCAACACCCGCTGCCCCGGCCTCACCGCCTACCCCGGACAAGCCACCTACCTCGCATGGATCGACGCCACCGCCCTCGGCGTCGGGAATCCCGCCCAGCACTTCGAGAAAAAGGCCGGCCTCTTCCTCTCCGACGGCACCTACTTCGGCTGGCCCGGCTGGTTCCGCTTCAACTTCGGCTGTCCCCACGCCCGCATGATCGAGGGCCTGGAAAAAATCGCCGCTGCACTCACCCGATGAAATTCCCAAGCACTCAAGGCCTGCTATCCCATCGCAATCGCCCGTCCGCCCCACGCCAGCACTGTCCCGACGTATCAAGAGGAGCCGGGACCCGTAATATCAGGCACATCATGTCACTCGACATCGGGCCACCCAAATTCGCCTGATATGCGCACGCGCTGGAAGAAAAACCTTGTAAAATCAAGGAACATCGGCCCAAAGTCACAGCCGTAGCCTTTCTGGATATCACATCCCCAAGCATTACGAATAAAAGCTGTTCGCCGATAATGAAAACACTACTCACCACGTCCCTAGCTGTTGGAGTTCTCTCGTGTCTCACAAGTTGCTCCTGCGGCATTTTCCGCGATGAGTTTGCGCCAGTTAAGCGTCAAAGACCGATGACGAACGAGGCGGTGAAGCAAGTCGCGATGACCAACGGGTTCTCAGAAAGATCAAACGAACATGGGGCCGCACGGTTTCAGAACAGAGACATTGAGCTCCTTTACAATGATACCAATCAGCTCGTAGTTGTCCGGAGTTCCCTTTGCCCCCTCTTCTCGATACCTCGTGATTCCGCCGAATGGCAGTTACGATGCAAGACGATGAGCAGCAAGATAGCTGGAGACTTCAAAAAGATCGGGATGCCCGTCCGCAAACTATCCTCGGAAGAGCAAATCAAACGAAACCAAGGCGAACAACTCGTCGCTCCGAACCGCTCATTACCGTCCACTTTGAATTCAACGTCCTCCGTTCGCGGTTCGGAGGACTTTTAACGTTCGCAAAATGAAAACAGCGCTCTCAATTCTGATTCTTGTAGCTGCCAGCCCCGCGATTGCTAAGGAGCAGAGTGCCTCTGATTATGTTATTGGCATGATGAAGATTGAAAAAGAATCTGGGGTTGTGACTAAAGAAGCAGGTGAGCTGTTTTGGCCAACTATCTTGGAATATAATCCTACGGCGGTCATTCCTTGGCATGGTAACACTGTCTTATTGGATATCGAGTTTCCCACTGACTCGGCGATGAGATTCCTAGCAGTGAACGGATTCAAGCGTGATCGGACCATGGAGAATATCGCCAAGGATTTTCCCGTGCTTAATAAGCTTTTTTCCGGTGGCGAAGAGATTCCAATGTATTCTGCTTCATTTGCCATACCCCGAATTGGCATGGTTGAGATGACTGCTTATGCTAATTTGGCAGGAGCGGAGCGCACGAAGATTTCCCTAAAGATTACACAGTATACCCTTCATTTCGTGCTGCAGGATAAGACATCAGCAGAACAAGTCGGCACTGGGCAACCCGCTACCCGCCCCGTGTTGGATTCTCAGGGTGGCGACAAACCTCAACATGAATCGGACGGGCCCTCCCGGTAGCGGGTGCCAGGCCTCGACGTTCGTTTGGAAATTTAAGACATGCCCATATCCCTCCAAGACATCACCCTTCATGGTGCATCCACATTTCTCGTGGCCTTGGGCACCGGATGGCTGATCTATTTCGTGAAGAATGGTCTTCCGGCCTATCTCGCGGAGAAGGGTAAGAATCTCGCCACCAAGGAGGATGTTGTTCATCTGACGGATATTGTTGAGCGGGTTCGATTGCAGTTTTCTCATGTCAGCACAGTTCACAAGGTTCAGTTTGAGGCAGAGTTTCAAGCGTATCAGGCATTGAGAAGCGCGGCGCATTCCGTGCATGTGTCGTATATCCGCTGGAGGTCGTTGACTTTTGAATCGCCCCCAGACGCGATTGATGATTTCGGGAAGAAGCAGATGGCCTTTGCGGAAGCCGTTGTTTGCCACGAGCCTTTTATTCCTGCATTTGTATGGTCGAAGTTCAAGGTTCTGGACGAGCTGTATGTTGATGTGAAGATCGACGCTCGTATGGGAGATCCAAA
>JANXMQ010000012.1 GCA_025354565.1 Akkermansiaceae bacterium | reverse complement strand
GGAAACTGGCTATCTTTTCGAGCCGGTCTTGGCGAGTTGCTTGGGCGGCGAAGCTGTTGGCTCTCGCAATTCTCCGGTGAAGCGCCTCAACGACCGAGGGCAGACAACTGACGAAGGACGCCAGATTGATTGCTACGACGGTGAGAGCCAACTCGCTTACGAATTCAAGCTGCGCGTCACGATTGCAGCCAGCGGGCAAGGGCGCTTTGCCGAAGAGCTTTCGTTCCCGGTGGAGTGTCGAGCGGCAGGACTGACGCCAGTTCTCGTTGTGCTCGATCCCACGCCTTCGCCGCGACTCACGGAGTTGATTGCCAAGTTCGTCGCCAACGGAGGCAGGCATTACATCGGTGCCGACGCATGGGCACACATGGATTCCAAAGCAGGCAATACGATGGCCGTGTTTCTCGAGCGGTATATCCGACCACCGTTGACGGAAATGGCGACGCACGAGGACACAGGGCCTGAACCGATACAACTTTCATGGTCGCCGGAGGAGATACTCATCCGAGGAAGTAACGAGAGTATTCGCATCCCTCGCATGGGTTGATGTTAATGGATCAATTTTATTGCCGCTGGGTCCGGCAAGACGGCGGGCGAGTTCTACACCCCGCAGCAGATTTCCGACATCCTCTCCGCCATCGTCACGCTGGACAGCCAGGAACCGAAGACCGGGACCAAGAAGCGGCTGGACCGTGTGATGGACTTCGCCTGCGGCTCCGGCTCCCTGCTGCTCAATGTCCGCAAGAAGATGAACAAGGCGGGCGGCACCATCGGCAAGATTTTCGGTCAGGAGAAGAACATCACCATCTACAACCTCGCCCGCATGAACATGCTGCTGCACGGGGTGAAGGACACGGAGTTCGACATCTTCCACGGCGATAACCGTAATGGCTCGCGGCAACGGAGGTGAGGCGGTGTTTGACTCCGACGATGGCCCCAAGACGTTTCATTACCGGCTCGGCCAAGTTTGTGAAAGCTGCGAATTGAAAGATGCTCACGCCTGAATGCCTCCCGCGCCGGGATACCATGCAGGCAGGGTGACGGGCGTGTCTTCAAGGTGCTTCAAGATTGCCTGCGGGATATGTTTTTTGTGGGCGATAATTGTGTAAACGTGCTCGTCAAACCAACTGTCATGCAGCGTCCAAATTCCCTTGTTACCTTTGTCGTCGCCCCAACTGTTTTCGATGAGCCACTTACGAGGATTGCCGTGTTTATCGAGATCCACGCCCATGACGGTCATCGCATGGCCGGAGGCACCGGCGTGGAGGCGGGTCCGGTCGGCCTTACTTACGGTTAGATCGATCCCGAACAAGGTCTCGTAATCAAACAACTGGCGTTCCATGAGGCCGAGCGGTTCGGATTGGTCGAAGCCCATGTCCACGGCAAACCAGACCGGCTCGTTCGCGAGAATCGAGGCGATGGCGATTTTTTTCATCGGCACGGTGTCGATGTTGACGAAGTGCATGTTTTGACTGCCGACGATGTTGGTGGCACGGCTGAATTCATAGTGGCGATTCAGTTCGTTCTTCGGGTCGTTGTAGAGGCAGACGTGGTCTTGGAGCGTGCGTCCGATGTATTTTTCGTAAAATGATTTTGGCGTGTGGACCTCCAGCGGAGTCAGGTCACTTTCTTCCACAATTAACATATCATCATCAGGAATTGCTTTTGCCGCGATTTTCTTGGTCCTGCGGTAACGCCATTCGAATTCGGTCGGTGGTTCGCCGAAGTTGAGGGCAAGGAAACGATACACTTCCTTGAGTGCCGCATTTTTTTCAGCCTGCAGTTTTTCCATGTCGCCGCCATTGGCATGCAAGTCGAGCAACCGCACCGCACGCACGCGGAGTAGCCGGCCCAATACTTCATTGACGGTTTGCGTGTGGTTGCTGGCATGGGTCTCGGGCATCGCTGAGAGCGGAACCACACCATATTTTTCGATCAATCCGGCCACGTAATTCCACCAGCCACCGTCCTCAAATGATATTTTGGTAACGAACTCCCAGTCACGGTCGAGAAAATCTGCGTCGCGTAGCTCGATGACAGATTCAAGATAGAGGTTGGATTTTTCCAGTTTGTCCCAGAACTGCAGATAGGCGGTTGAGAACTCGAATTCCTCCATCCCGTGCTCGCGAATGACTTGCGGGCGGAGCACATTAAGCCCCGCGAACATCCAGCAGCGACCGGATTTTTTTTGATTGGTAATCCCCTTTGACTTGATGCGGTGGCTGAAATGACCGTCGCTGCCACGAATGATGTCTCGATTGAGCGCGAGGGCGGATAGATCATTGTTGGTGACGGCATTGTGGCAGGCCCGGTCGGCCGGAGTCATTTTGAACCCATCTCTGAGGGCCGAAAGGAGGTCGGGTGTCAGCTCACCTTGGCCTGAGATTGCGGTTGGTTTGGCTGGCGTGATGGGAGATGGGGAGAGTTCCGTGGTAATCATGGTCGGTGCAATGGGAGTCGGAGATAGGAATCCTTGAGGAAAAAAGTGAAATTACGAGTACTATCTGCTCCGGCCTGCGACATTTTTTGTGCTTTTTGCGACAATTATGTTTGAGTCCTCCGTTTTGATTCAATAGGAATCGCCCTCTTAACTTGGCAGGTCAGCCGAGATTTCTCTCTGCCATGAATAAAACAAGCTTTGATAAACCCCGCCGGGTGGCGATCTCTCTCGATCTTGATTGGGGCTACAAGCGCCATCTGGAAGTCTATGCGGGCTGTCAGAAATACGCGGACGAGGTGGGATGGCAGTGTACCATCAATCCTGCCGCCGACCGGATACTAAGACGCCCGGCGGATGGTGTTCCCTTCGACGGTGTGATCGCCCGTGCGACCAAGTCTTTGGCGGATGCCGCCCGCCTAACAGGCGTGCCTTTGGTGAACGTCTGGCTGAACTCACCGGCGGAGGGGCTGACAAGTGTATTTCCAGATTGGGAGGCGTCTGGAGCCATGGCGGCGGAGCATTTACTGGCACGCGGCTTCCGGCAGTTCGGATATCTCGGTTACGCGCGAGACATTGATTCCCGGCTTCAGTTTAATGGCTTTCGTAATGTGATCCGGCAGGCAGGCTTCAGTTGCTCGACCTTTCGCTTTTCCCGAACATCGATATCCGGGGTGGCCTTAGGTTGGGAGAAAATTCTAGCAGGTATGGTGAAATGGATAGATACGTGGAAGCCGCCGATCGGTGTATTCGTCTGTCAGGACCTCGTCTGCCGCTATCTCATCGATGTTTGCCGTTCCAAGGGACTTCATGTTTCGCAGGACGTGGGTATTATAGGGACTCACAATGAATCGGACATCTGCAACGCACCTCAACCTAGCCTGACCAGCATTGATTTGGGTTTCGGGCAAATTGGCTACCGCGCCGCAGCATTGCTTGATCAAATGATGGCGGGTCATTTGCCGCCAGCCAAGACGGAGTTGGTGATACCCGCGGAGTTAGTCTCACGCCAATCGACCGATGCGCACGCGGTCGATGACCCGATCGTCGGTAGGGCATTGCGTTTTATGACTGAGAATGCTCACCTGCGGATCCAAGTGAATCATGTGGCGCGTGCGGTTTCGACTCAGCGCCGCACGCTCGAACGGCGATTCAGGGAATCACTGGGGCGTAGCATTGCCGAGGAGATCGCCAGACTGCGACTCGAGCGAACCAAGCGGCGTTTGGTGGAAACCGACGCGACCATGAAGAATGTGGCTCAGGAAGGAGGGTTTCGCAGTGCTGACCATTTTTACAAGGTTTTCACCCGTGTGGTGGGTATCCCGCCAAGCGAGTACCGACAACAACATCAGTTTGCTTTCCCCGAGCGGACGTAACGAGAATCCAGAGGGCTGAGCCATTGCGGAGTGGTCAGCGGGCGAGTATGATCAAATGATTGTTAAACGGAGTGCCGCCCCACAATGGAGATATACTAACATTTCCGAAGGGTGCAAGGATGCGTTCAAAATCCTCACGGGAAGGATAGTGGGTGGGCGCGGTTTTCATCCAGAATGTCGCCTTGGCGAGCAAGTCGCCCATCACGGTGATTTTGAAGCGCCATGAATCATCGCGCAGGCCGGAGCGGATCACCAGTTTCGCGCCGGTCGCCACCCGCGCTGCCGCGAGTTTCAACAGGGATTCTTGTTGCGCAGGAGTGAAGAACTGGAGGATGTCCAGGATGCTGACATTACCCAGATGCTCGGGCAAACCGGTGCGGGCATCATGATGCGCAAACGTGAGTCCTTGGTGGTTTGAAGACGTTGCGGCTCGTTTGGCCATGGTGATTTTACGGGAGTCGTAGTCGAGGCCGTGGATCGGGACTTCGATGCCTTCCTTCCGCAGAAATAAGCCTAACAATCCCAGGCCGCAACCGAGGTCTAACAATGGTAGTGGCGAGTCGCGGAAATGAGTGGTAAGGGCGGCGTAAAGCGGATCGGTGCGGAGCTTGGTCGCGACATAGTTCCGCTCCCAGCGACCGGGGAAAAGGGCGGCGATCTGCTGAACGGCGGCGGCTTTCAAGCTGAGAAAGAAAGTTGAACCGCTGATTTCACGATTTGGGTGGGCTGAGATGATCGAGCGGATTTGCCCCACGACAGATGAGCAATGGCAGTCGGGCGAGGAAGCCGAAGAACAGGCGGATGTGCATCCAGGTTAGCAGCGTATTATCCCTAACATAACGGAATTGCGAGATGCCACCCTCTTCCTTGCTCGGGTAGCGGACGGGCGTGGGGAGGTTGATGATCGGCACTCCGCGCCAAGCCAAACGGACGGCGACCTCGGTATCATAGTCGAATCGACGGGCGAAGCGAGTGGACTCCAGAACTGCTAGAAGTTCGCGCACTGGATAGAGTCTCATGCCGAATAGTGAGTCGTCCACGCCCCAACCGAGGGTTTCCAAATCCGCGCAGAAATTGGAAATTTTCCGCCCCTTGACGCGCAGATAGGGGGCGGAGGCATCGAACACTGGCCGGCCGAAAATGGCGGCTTGCGGGTGGGCGGCGGAGAGTTTGAAAAACTCCGGGGCCATGCCTGGCGGGTGTTGGCCATCGGCATCCACCGTTAGAACATGGGTGAAACCGGCCGAGATCGCTTGCCGCAGGCCGAGGCAGATGGCGGCACCTTTGCCGGAATTCCTTGGCAACTGGATAATGCGGCAGGTGGCGCTCTCGAGGTGTTGGATCAAGCCCGGTGAGCCGTCGGTAGAGCCGTCGATGATGACCCACAAGGGCGTCCCAAGCGACATCGCAGCAGCCACCGTATCGACCAGAATCGGTCCGGTGTTGTAGCTAGGAATCAGGATCAGCGGTCGTGCATCAGCCATGTGCATTCTGGTTTAACAACCAAAATCCATTGCGGCAAGCACCGGAGAGAGATTCGTGTTTTTCGAGCGGGTGAGATACATGGGTTTTGGTCTCTCGTTATTCCGCCACCGGGTCGATTTGCCGCCGGAGGGGATCGGGTTTTGAGAGTTCGTTTTCGTAAACGGCGGCGAGGCGGGCGGTGAAGGCTTGGGAGGATTCGCCGGGCTGGGGGATCAGCGGTTCGCCGAGGTCGATGCGGAGGTGGATGGGGAAAACGGGCCGCCGCCAGAGGGGCCAGCCTTTTTGCGCGAAGCGGGTGTCGCTGCGGATGAAGATGGGATAGACGGGGACTTGGGCGTGGAGGGCGATGATGGCGCAGCCGCCTTTGAGGGGATTGATCCAGCGGGCCTCGGGCTTGGTGCGGGTGCCCTCGGGGAAGAGGAGGAGTTGGCCGCCCTCGGTTAGCGATTTCGTGGCCTCGCGGATGACGCGGGTCATGCCGTCGTTGGCGATGTAGCCAGCGAGCCGTGCGCCACCACCGAGGACGGGATTGAGGAGGATTTGCTTTTTCATCACACACACGGCGGAAGGCAGGCGGGCGATGATGAAAACCGCGTCCCACAGTGACGTGTGATTGGGCGCGGCAATGAAGGAATGGGAAATTTCTCTGAGCGAGTCGAGGGCCGTTAGATCGGCGCGCACGAGGTCCGCCGCGCGCAGGCAGATGACAAATTTCCGGAACAACTGATGCAGCACCGCCCGGCCAAGGCGCTCGCCAAGGCGCTTGGGCAAGAGCAAATGCAAGGGGCCACCGATGAGGGTCAACAGGCCGCCGAAGACTAGGAAATACAACAGGCCCAGGGCCATCATGACATAATCCCATGGCGCACGGAGCCACCAGCGGAGCGCCATCGCTTCCGGTTTTTGAATGATGATGGCACTGGGATCGCTGGAAGGCACTCGGCTGGAGGGTACGGGCGAATGATGAGGCGGTCGAATTGATTTTTTGTGACGCAATCCGCTTGTCAAACCCATGTCCCCCGGTGCGATGCTTGGCGCGGATGAATGTGGATCTTCAAAGAGCCTTGGACGCGCTGCCGCACGGGCCGGAGTTCCGGTTTTTGGATGAGTTGATCGCGCTGGATCCGGGCAATGAGGGCACGGCCTGCTATCGGTTGAAGGGCGACGAGGTTTTTCTAGCAGGCCATTTTCCCGGCAACCCGATGCTGCCGGGGGTGATCCTCATCGAGGCCATCGCGCAGCTAGCAGGCGTGGTGGCCCAGACAGATCCAGTCCATCCCGCACTGCTGGACTTGCGACTGACCGGCGTGCGGGCGGCGAAAATTTTGGGTGCGGCGGTACCCGGAGATCGCTTGGAAATCCGGGCCAAGGTGGAAGGACGGCTCGGGGGCTTAGTTCAGGCTGAGGGCGAGGTGCGGGGGACGGCAGGCTTGCTGGCGACGGCGAAGGTCACGCTCAGCGGCGACTCCCCGAGGAGTGACGTGTTTGATAGATGATAGAAACTCACCCGCGCTTGAGCGTCGATTCTAACTGACGGGCGAGTTCCTTCAGGCGGTCCTGTTCGGAAACATCGGGGATCGCGGGATCGAAGCGCAGTCGTTGGTGCAACTCGATGGCTTCATCGAGCGTGTTGGTGTTCGGCAAGGACGCGCGCAGGCCTAGCAGCCAAGCGGCGAAGGGCTGGCCCGGTGGCCGCGAGCCGAGACGTTTTTCCGCTTGTGGTTCAAGGGCGTTGAGTGGGGTTCTGGCGATGGTGCCAGTGTAACCGTTAACCAGGCGGGCGGACTCCAGGCGGCGCTTGGATTTCCACAGCCGCTTCACCACGAAACCGATCACGCCCAAGGCGATGGCGGACATGACGAGTGACGCGCCGAGTCGGTTGGAAGGGCGGTTGCGCCAGAGGAAAAAGTCCTCGCGCAGTCGTTTTAAGGAGTCATTAAAGCCCCTCGCCAGGGTCTGCTGCGGGACCGCAATCGCCTGCCAGCTTGCCGGAGTGGCGTCGAAATCCAACCAGCGCTTCGTCCCCGCATCCCACACCCTGGACCACGCATGGCCATGGGTGCCACGGACTAGGTATTCTTGATGCTTCATGTCGTGCTCGATCACGGCGAAACCGGTGGCGTAGCGGGCGGGAATGCCGGCCTCGCGCAGTAGCAAGGTGCTGGCGCTCGCGAAGTATTCGCAATGACCCGCGCGTGAGGTTGTTAGGAATTGAGTGAGCGCTGTGGGGGTGGTGGCAACTTGGGACGAGCTTTGAATCGTTAGGTCGAGAGTGTAGCGGAAATCCCTGAGAAACCAGGCGCTGATGACTGAGAGTTTTTCCCGCAGCGTCCGCAGCGTTTCGAGGTGGAGTTCTTTCAACACCGCCCGCAAGGCTGCCCGTTCAAGCGGTGGGACCTCCAAGTCCGCCTCCGGGATTGGGGGAATTTCCGGGTCCATATCTCCTTTCCACAGCACGGTGCCGTCGATCACGGAGTTTTTGGGAAACACCCGGATACAGCCGAAGGAATTGCTTTGCATGCCGTCCAATTCGAAGCCACCCGCGGTGGCATCGCCAGGCAAGGGGAGCGGGGTTTCCGCGAAGGCGGCTCCTCGCAGGCTGAAGCTGCGCAGGTTGTCACGGACCGCGCGGATCTGTGCGGGTTTATCCAGGCCTCGCCGCAGGATGTAATAATCCACATTTTCGCGCTGCCCGGTATCGAGATCCTCGAATTTAATCTCACTCACAGGCTGGCAAACCCACGTTCCCGGACGATAGGTGTTGTAAGTGGCGACGCGCAACAATGCGGGCGGGGCCTTGTTTTCCACAGTCCGCAGCCGCCATACGATCTCGGGCGAAAGGACGACGGTGCCGGATTTGCCAATCATGGTGGTGACATAGTTCGGGTTGAAGCCGCCGCTGCCCGAACTGCTGCCACCGAGGCGGTCATAGATTTCCGTGATCCCCATCTGCCCGGCGATCGCCAACCCGCCTGCGACCAATAGCGCGACCGCCAATGAGAGCGGTCGGCTCTTGCTAGATGATAGCAGAATCCAACCGGTGAGCATGACGATGCCGGGGAGAAACGGCCATGAATTCGCCTTGCTCCCAAGGGTGGAGGCCACCAGCACGATGACGAAGTAGAGGTTGCCGAAGTTGATGTGAACCAGCGATTCTGCTAGACCGAGCCGCAGGTTTCGCTGACGGCGTTGTTTGGCAAGAAAGGAAAAAGTGTTCAGCGGCAGCGAATCCTTGAGGCCGTAGGATTGGACAAACTGCATGGGCAGCAGGAGGAGGGGTTGCCATGTTAGAAGATTGGGGAGGGCGACCAAAGGGCTGCCGTCGAGGAAGATTAGGATTCCCGTTAGAAAAATCGCGACGGTGGTGAGCTGCCAAGCGCGGGCGGTGGCTTGCTCGTCGAAGTCCCAGCGGAATTTCGTCCAATGGGCGCACTCGACGATCACCGCCAGGATGACGCCGATCAGCAGTTTATCCGTCATCGCGCCCCAGAAGAGGAGCGATGTGCCAAGGATGAACCGGGGTGGTGGCTGGATGGCGTTGATGGTTCGGAAGGTTCAGGTTAGAGCTGCTAGGCGGGTCGGCAGGCGTTGGAGATCGCGCGGAATGTGGCCGGACTCCAGCCAATAGCCCAGCGCGTCATCGGGTCGCGTGCCGCTGCCGACGATGATCGGCGAGCAGGCGATCCCGCCGCGTGTTAGATTACGGAGAAACCCGGCCCGGGTGTCGTCCCAGCCGTTGAGGATCACCAAGCAGGATGTCAGATCATCGCGATGGCGAAGGATCAGTCGGGTGAGAGACTCGTAATTTTCCACCCGCTCAGGTGACACGTCGGCGAGGACTTCCAGTAGTTTTTCCGCCCGCTCCAGACCGCGACCAGCGGTGACGATGTGGGCCTCGGATTTAATGAACATTAAATCTAACAATGACTCTCCGGTGTCGATGGATGCCGCGAACGAAGCCGCGACCGAGACAACTTCTTCGAACTGATGGTCGGTCCCCTGGGTCGAGAGCGTGTCCACTACCAGCCCGTAGCGTGGATAGAAAGTGTCCTCCAATTCCTTCACGATCGGGCGGCCGGTGCGCGCCCAGCTTTTCCAATGAATCTGTCGCAGTGGGTCACCGGGCCGGTAGTCGCGCAGGCCGACAAATTCGCCGGAGGTGCCGATGGAATTGGTGTTCGCCTCGCCGGAAATCTTGAAGGCCGCTCCGCCGGGCAGCTCGATTTTCGGCAATGGAAAGCGTCGTGGCAGCACCGTTAGAGTCGCGGCAGGAGCCTTCACTTTGCGGCATCTTTGGAATAGCCCGAAGGGATCGGGTAGTAGCACGCGGAGATCATCCAGGCGGATCACCCCACGCCGCAGCGGCGTGATGTCGATGGTGACCCGGGCTTGTTGGCCGTGCTTGAGATCCAGCCCGTCGTTGGAAAAACCACCATCGAACAAGCGATTTCCAAGCATCAGCCATTGCCAGCGGAAATAGGCGAGGCGGCGGTCGAAGCCGTTTCGTTCGGCTTCGCCCGGTTCTCGCAGCAGGGTGAAATCCGCGATGTTCGGCCGGGGATCGGGCGCGGTGTCTGCCAGCCAGGCCCGCTGCAGCCGCCGTGAGCCGAGTTGTGAAATTCGCACGGTGTAGCGCAGTGGATCACCTGCCGTGGCGAACCGTGGCAACTCGCGTTTTGCCTCCAATTTCGCCCGCCGGGAAAACGCCCACGGGATGCCGATCAATATCATGCCGAGGCTGAGGGAAAACAACTGGAACACCGCCTCGCCCTTTTGCCCGATCGCCAGACAAGTTGATAGAACCAGCACCAGCCCGATGGCAATTCCGGCCGGCCGACAGCGGCGGGCGATGAAATAATGGACGCCGGCGCTTTTGAAATAAAAATGATGCAGCCAATGGTCCATGCGCCTCGCGCGTGGCGTGCTGCCGGACAGTGGTGCGGGAGCATTCATGGGCGGATGAAGCTAGACTGGCACCGGCGTTTGTTCAATGAGATCGGCGACGATTTGTCGCGCGCTGGCCCCAGAATATTTCGCCTCGGGAGCGAGCACCAGCCGGTGGGCGATGACATCCGCCGCGACCGACTGGATCAACTCGGGTGAAACGAATTCCTGCCCTTGGAACACCGCCATGGCCTGCGAAACCTTCATCAAGGCGAGCGAAGCCCGTGGACTGGCGGCAAGCTGGATCGCCGGATGCCCGCGCGTCGCACCGACGAGTGCGACGACGTAATGCCGGAGTTCCTCGCTGAAACGGATTTGTCTAGCAGCGGCCATCAGTTCCAAAATTTCCTCACGATTGGCCACCGCCGCCAGCAGATCCACCGGATGCGAAGAAGTCTGGTCTGCTAGAATCGCCGCCTCCTCGGCAGCGCTCACGTAACCCAGCGTGCATTGCATGGCGAAGCGGTCCATCTGCGCCTCCGGCAGTGGATAGGTGCCACGGAACTCCACCGGATTCTGGGTGGCGATGACGAAGAAGATGCCCTCCAAATCGTAGCGCTGGCCGTCAATGGTCGCCTGCCGCTCACCCATCGCCTCTAACAAAGCGCTCTGGGTGCGTGGGGAAGCTCGGTTAATTTCATCCGCTAACAAAATATCAGTGAACACCGGACCCGGATGAAAACGGAATTCCTGCGACCGTGGATCAAACACCGAAATGCCGAGAATGTCCGAGGGCAGCAGGTCCGGCGTGAACTGCACCCGCTTGAACGTCGCGCCGCCCACAGCCTTGGCGATGGCCTTGGCGAGTGTCGTTTTCCCGGTTCCCGGAAAATCCTCCAACAGCACATGTCCGCCCGCGATCATGCAGGCCAGCACCCGGCGGACCACTTCCGGTTGGCCGCGCACGACAGAACAGACGGCGGTTTCCAAACGGGCGGCGGTTTCGGCGATACTCATGGGTTGCGGTCGGATTTCACCGCACTGGAGCGGGGTCGTCGAGGATTTCTGTCAGACGAGATTTTCGTATGTCATAAAAGCCGCGAACAGGCAGGCGTGCCACTCATTTCGCGACAGAGTTCGCCCGCATCACAGTGCCGCTGCCAGTTCCCTTACCAGCGCCGGTCCCTGATAGATGAAAGACGTGTAAATCTGCACCAAAGTCGCACCTGCCCGGATTTTCTCCCGCGCGTTGTCCAATGAGGAAATCCCCCCCACGCCGATGATCGGAATGCGGGACCCTAGCTGACTGGAAAACGCCGCGAGCACCGCCGTGCTTTTTTCAAACACCGGCCGCCCGGAAAGTCCGCCCGCCTCCGAGGCGCGAGGATGGGTGGCCACTTTTTCACGATCCAGCGTGGTATTAGTGGCGATCAGACCGTCCAGCCCGCCAGCGAGAAAGACCTGTGAGAGTTCACGGATTTGTTTTTCATCGAGATCCGGGGCCACTTTGAATAACAGGGGAACCTGCCTGCCATGCTCGGCGGCGAGTTTTTGCTGCTCCTGTTTGAGCGTGTCCAGCAGCCGGGCGCTGGCTTCCGGGCCTTGCAAATCCCGCAGGCCGGGAGTGTTAGGAGATGATAGATTCACCGCGATGTAATCCGCCACCGGGTAGGCTTTCCGCAGGCAGGTTAGGTAGTCCGACGCCGCGTTTTCGTTAGGCGTGTCCTTGTTTTTTCCTATGTTGAAACCGACGATGCCGGTGAACGACTTCGCCCGGCTGACATTTTCCACGCCCGCGTCGATGCCCGGATTGTTGAAGCCCATGCGGTTGATGATCGCCTCGTGGTCCAACAACCGGAACAGCCTAGGCTTGGGATTACCGGCTTGGGGACGGGGGGTGATGGTGCCGATTTCGATACAGCCGAAGCCAAGACGCCCTAGCGCGTCGATGGTGTTGCCGGCCTTGTCCAGCCCGGCTGCCAGGCCAATTCGGTTAGGGAATTTCAAACCCATCACCTCCACCGGGGTGACGAATTCCTCAGCGGGCGAGACGAGCGTGAGCAGGCCGGATTTTTCCGCAAGTCGTAAAGCGGTCAGGCTAACGTGGTGGGCCACTTCGGCATCAAGGCGGAACAGGCCGGACCGGGCGATGGGATACAGAGCATCGAACACAGGCGGAAATTGGGCGGTCAGGCGGCATTTGTCGAATCCGGGATGTGCCAAAATGGCTCAAGGTGTGCGAAAAATGCAAGAATCGTGCATTTTGTCACAGCGCGAAAATTAATTTTACTGAAAATCAACGACTTGTGATCCAAAAGTGACGGGTACACGGAATGCTTGAGATGGATTGTCGTTTAGAGCTTGTATTCTGAATTGATTTTGAGTATTTGCAATGTATCCACAATGCATGGCATTTGAAAAAATAAGGAATAAAATCTCCCCTGCGACGTTTCACTAATAACCAATATACCATTATGTCCTACGAATCCGATAGCAGTCTGAAGCTCTATTTGCGGGAAATTTCAAAAACACCTCTTCTCACCGCTGAAGAGGAAGTTTCTCTCGCCGAGCGCATCAAGAACGGTGATCCCGAGGCTCGCTCCCACATGATTCGTGCGAACTTGCGCTTGGTCGTGAAAATCGCCCAAGATTACTCGAATTACGGCATGCCCGTGACCGATTTGATTTCCGAGGGCAACATCGGTCTGATGAAGGCCGTCGAACGCTTCGACCCGGAAAAGGGCGGAAAACTCTCCACCTATGCCGCTTGGTGGATCAAACAGTCGATCAAGCGGGCGCTGGCGAACCAATCTAAAACCATTCGCCTGCCCGTCCACATGGTCGATAAGATCGCGAAAATGCGCCGCATCGCCGCGATTCTGACCGAAGCCCTCGGCCGCGAGCCGACTGATGAGGAACTCGCCGACGAAGTGGGACTGCCTCACCGCAAGTTGGCCTTGCTCCGGCAGGCGTCCTATCGTCCCACCTCGCTCGACGCGCCGATCAATGAGGGCGAAGCCACCGAGTTTGGCGAAGTCATCAGCGACGACCGCGCAGTAAATCCCTTGGACATGCTCTCCGATAAAAATCTTCACGGTGAGTTGGACGGCTTGCTCGCCGTGCTGGACGAGCGCGAGCGCCGGATCATTGACGAACGCTTCGGTCTGAACGGACGCAAGGCTCTGACTTTGGAAGAAGTCGGTCGCGAATTCGGCGTCACCCGCGAACGTATCCGGCAGCTTCAAAACTCGGCACTCACCAAAATGCGCCGCGCCCTGCGAAAGAAGGAAAAGCCGTTGCCGAAGCCGGTGATCGGTAGTTTTGCGGAGGCCTGATTTTCATAGGCTGTGTTTCTGGCACAACCGCAGGGGATTTTCCTCTGCGGTTGTTTTTTGGTTCATCGGCATATCTAACGACTTGGACGGCGGCTGCTAATCAATACGGATTTTTAGCACCATCTGGGAAATATTTTATCGATCTCAATGCCATAGCCCAAGTGCGTAAAGAATCTCAATTTTGTCGGCGCAGGTCTTGCCTGAAAGCGGATGAGCAACATAGACCTCCTCGTCCACCTTCGAGAGAAGTCTGGGAAAACTGTGATGAGGTAGAATCGATAGAGACGGCCCCTGCCCCATCTGGGCGTGCATCGCGTTGCGGGATGCTGTGAAGACAGCGTTGCCGAACTCAATGGTATAGGGCTGCTCAACAACCCAACGCGTCAATCCTTCGTCAACCAGGCGGTTAATGGTGATCTGGTCATCCTTATCCTGCACAACACGTTGTTCGACCGTGGCAATGAACGAGCGAACGGCCGGTGTGCTTTGCATGTAAAACAGTCCGCAACAAAGCACGATCCCGTGCCGGGCATGAACATCCCGAGGCCAGATAGTTCCTTGCGAAAATACCATTTCAGTTCCGCATGATCTGATAAAGGGAAGTGGGTCGCGCACCCACACGGCATCAGCGTCGGAGTGAATTATATCGGTTCCTTGATCTAGCAATTCCCGCAGGATTTTCATCCGATGGACCCAGAGTACATCCAGATCACTGGAAACCGCCGGCCTATATGAGACGATGGAGGCCGGAAAAGAATCCCGTGTCACTTCATCCAAGGCGACGATCATAAGCGTACATCCCGTTTCTAACTTTATTACCGCATTCAACCAGTTCCGGCCGACCGGAATGTAAGCCTCGCTGACAAAAGTGATGATGACTGGGTTCATCGGCGGGAAAGATAACAGGTATAGTCGATTTGTGTGCCATCGTAAACCCGACCTCTTTCAGAAAAGAAGCGGTCCACCGCATCCTTGCATCCCTTCCAATGGCCGTAGTCATCCACAATCAAGTAGCCGCCCGGCTCGATGAGATCGTAAAGCGACTGAAGCGCGGCGTAGGTCGGGTCGAATAGATCCGCATCGAGGCGCAGGATGGCGATCGATGACGGATGCAGACGGGACACTGTGAACTCTCCAAGACCTTGGACAAGAACCAACCGGTGATCAGCGAGACCTGTGCGCAACATGCGCTCCCGGATAATGGCCTTTCCACATTCTTGAACATTGTATTTGGATAAGTCGTAATCGCGGATAGAGACATCCTGAAAATCGCGTTCATCTGGCAGATCTGGGGAAAATCCCTGGAATGTATCGTAAAGGAAAAAATCGCGCGGCAAGAAACGTGATGACGCGAGTGCGGCAATGACGCTGGAATGCCCGGCCGCGACACCTAATTCCACAAACGCTCCGCCAAGGCCGGAGTTTTCGACGTCCCGAACCGCCGAGATCAGGGCGTCAGCGCGCGCTTTCCCGCGGATCGCACCGTTCGCGGCCCGATTGATATAAATGGATGCGTGGCCGCTGCCCTCATAGATCCTGTGCATTTGTCCGATGATCTCAGCGTGCTCTGCGTCGGTTTGGGTGTAGCGGGTGATCTTGTGAGTCCATCTGGACCGTAATGCGAGTTGGTTCATGGCATCAAAGGGTGCCGTCTCCAAATCGCCCCGGGATTCCCATATACCGACGATTCTATTTAATCCGTCGTTTTGAGTGTCGTCTATCACTAGGACATGCCCTGGGGTGACCAAGGAACGCAGGGCTGACAAATCGCTGTCGATGGTTTTGTCTTTGCCACCGTCAAGGTGAACAAGATCGAAGGACAGGCCTGCAAGCGTGGGCAGGACATCCTGCGAGAAACCCGGGATCAAGGTCATCCTGTTGGGAAACAACGCATTCAGATGATCGAAGCAATTGCGGGAATATCCCAGCTCAAGTGGGTCGATCACAGTGATTTTTGAGCGCGGATTGGCCAAAAGGAAGATGAGAGCCGAATGCCCGCCAGCGAATCCGAGTTCAAGGATATTGCTGGCGTTCAAGGCGAGTTTTAGCAGGTTCTCCCGTTTCCAGTGGAGAGAATGCTCCGGCATCCCGCCTTGCGCCCCAAGCAGGTTCACATAAAACAAATTCCCTGTGATGAACGTGCCTGTGCTTTGCGCGATCGACAGAATATCGACAAGGAAAGGGCGGGCCCGCCTTTCGATCTCCTCCAAACCGGAACTCCTTGCGGGCGCGCGGAAGACTTGAATGTTCTGTCGGTGGTTGATGTTCTTCTCGTCGCACATGGAGCGTACCAAACCCGTCAAGCGCGGATCAAATTCGCAGCCTCGCCCGCTAAACTCCGCACGCCAATCGAGTTCCTCGCGTTCGGCAACATGACCGTGCCCTCCTTGGCCGGGGCGAGCACCGGAAAACACAATCCAATTTCCAGCCCTAGCCACTAGGTAGTCGAACAAAAACTCGTGCTTGTCCAGAGGGATGTGTTCAGCCACTTCGATGCTGAGAACGAGATCAAAACGCCGGTCGAGAATTTGCGGGGACTGTCTTGTAAATATATCAATATTTAGCAGGTTGAGATTCCCCCTGACATCCGCAAAGATTTCCGGTTCGATACAAAATGAAGAATCAAGGTGCATGGAGTCGGCGATGAGATTGGCTAGATCACAAAGGCCGCTTCCGAATTCTAGCATGTCTTTCGGCTTGAGATGCTCGCAGATGAATTTCCCGAGTCCGAAGTTCAAGTTTTTACCATAAAGAGCCTTGTGGGTCTCAGCCGTCCATGCGCCGCCGGTTTCACCCTTCATAATGTAATTTTTTTCGCTGAAGTTGACTCTGCATCCAAGATATACGGCAGGACGATAAAAATTAAATATAACTTGGCCGTGTGAACGATCCTGCTGTTGCACAACTCCATGACGAGCGGGAGGCCGCGTTCAACCACAAGAATTACCAGACGACCGAGGCCGATGGTGTTATTGGAACTCAAACTCAAATTCATTTGCGCTCAGCGTAATTTTCGAGACCGGCTTGCCAAGGAGATTTTTGGCAGTGGTTGTTTTTGTTCATCGGTCGATCTAACGTGTTTGATGGGGTTTGCCATTCTATCAACCCCCACCAACCGTATCCGCCAAACGCAACCGAGCAATTTCATGGATTTGGCGCATGGCCTCGGAAATTTCCACCTCGCGGGAATTGTCGAGGCGGCTTGCGAAGGCATCCAACACGCCATACTTAGTCGTGAGGCGTGCGCAGATGATGAAGGGAAAGCCGAATTTCGCCTGATAGATCTTGTTTCGCTGGGAGAAAATTTCATATTCATCATCGCTCAATCGGTCGAAGCCAAGTCCGGCCTGTTCGCGAGTCGATGCTGCTGTTAGTTCCACGCCCCGCGCGAGCTTGCCTGCCAAATCCGGGTGGGCGCGGATCAGGGCGAACTGCTCCTCAGCCGTGGCCTCATTGACCACCTGGCGCAGTGAATTTCTCAGAATTTCCACATTCGGAAATGGTCGCTGCGGGAGCACCCGCTGGGGCACCCAATCAGAATGCTCGTAAAGCCCGCCGAGCTGGGCTACGAATTCGGTGTCGGGTAGGGCATTGAGCTGGGTGAGCGTGATCATTCCGCCACAGTAATGCCGTAATCCCGAGCTAATTCAAGGACGCCAATGGATGCTTGGGAACAAATCGCCGCGCTGCGCCGCGAGGGAGTGGACGCCGTGGTCATCACCATCACGGCGGTACGGGGCAGCGTGCCGGGACAGGTCGGGGCGAAGGCGATCCTGACGGCAGCGGGCATAATTTCCGGCAATCTCGGCGGTGGGAAAGTGGAGGCGAAAGCACTCGAACATGCCATGCAACTGCTGGTGGGTGATGAGACTTGTGTTAGTCTAACATGGAACCTCCAGCGCGACGTGGGCATGACTTGCGGCGGGGAAATGGCGTTCCTATTTGAAAAAGTGGCCGCCACGCCTCCCTGGCACATCGCGATTTTCGGAGCGGGCCATGTGGCTCAGGCGCTCGTGCCGGTGCTCGCGAACCTCGCCTGTCGGATCGACGTCTGCGATACCCGGGCTGATTGGCTGGCGAAATTGCCACGTCAGGAAAGCATCAGCACACATCTGGTGGAAAATTTTGAAGACGGGGTAAAATTTCTATCTGCCGCATCGTTTGTCTTATCCATCACCAAAGGCCACTCCAGCGATCTGCCGGTTTTGAGTGAGGTGCTCCGGCGTTTCCCGGAAGTGCCGTTTCTTGGCGTCATCGGCAGCGCGGCCAAGCGGGCGATCCTGATTCGCGAGCTGCGCGAAATCGGAATCAGCGCGGAGCTGCTAGGAAAAGTTATCTGCCCCATCGGCCTGCCAATCGGCAGCAATGATCCGGCGGAGATCGCGATCAGCATCGCCGCCCAGTTGCTGGAGCTGCGCGGTTAATAGTCTCCAGAGCAAAAAGGCGATGATGGAGTGATCCTGATTTGCCGCGCGGCGGAATGGCGTTCTGATCGGGAGCACGTGCGCCCTCGCCAAAAACTGGCGCTTAGGCCGGGGAAGTCGGATGTCGGGGCCAGAGCCAAACCGGAGTCGTTTCGCACTCGATGGCACGTGCGCGCCCCCTTGCGCATCGCTGACGAATCTGGACTTTTCCTTGCGTATCACAAGTTCCCGCTCTCCGATGACGCCATTCATGACTTCGCCGAAACCTCACCATCTCCTTGTCCTGCCATGGCTCGTGGCAAGCGCGTTCGCCCAAGGCGGAGCGAAAAACGCGGGTCCTATGGCGGCGGAAGTTTACATCGTGAAAAACGTACCCTTCGCGAAGACGGTCTCGACGGTCGGCACCCTGCGGGCCAATGAATCGGTCACGCTAGTCCCGGAACTTTCACGACGCTTGGCAAAAATCCAGGTGAAGGAAGGCACGGAAGTCGTGGCGGGGGAGATACTGTTCAAGCTCGATGACAGCGATCTGGTGGCGGTGCTTGGGGAAATCGACGCCCGTCTGAAACTGGCGGACACCAATAAGCAGCGGGTCGAACATCTGTTGCCGAGCAAGGCGATCAGCCAGCAGGAGTTCGATAGTTTCACCGCTGAGTTTCACATCCTCGAAGCCCAGCGATACACTCAAGCGGTGCAAATTTCCAAGACCGAGATCCGTGCGCCCTTCGCCGGGAGGGTGGGCGTGCGGCAAGTGAGCGAAGGAGCCTTCGTTTCGCCACAAACACCGTTGATCACCTTGCAGGATGTCTCCCGCATCAAGGTCGATTTCCCACTGCCGGAGCGTTATGCGGGCGAGGTTAGAAGTGGGCAGAAATTCACCTTCACGGTCGCGGGCAACGGTCGGATTTTCCAAGGCGAGGTGGCGGTGCTGGAACCGGCAATTGATGTCGCAACGCGCAGTCTGTTAGTCCGTGGCGTCTGCACCGCGCCGGAGGGGCTGCTGCCCGGCGGTTTCGCGGAAGTGACGCTGACCTTGGAGGGGCTGGCGAATGGCTTCATGGTGCCGAGCCAAGCCATCGTCCCATCACCCAGCGGGCAAGGAGTATATCTGATAGAGAATGGCAAGGCGAAACTACAGGCGGTGGAAATCGGCATCCGCACCGATGACCGGGTGCAGATCCTGCGCGGCGTGAACGAGAATGACGTGGTGGTGACGACGAATCTGCTGAGAATCCGCCCGGGTCTGGAAGTCACCGCATTGGGGAAATGAATCAAAAATATCATCCTCCGCGCCCCTTGGCGACCTTCGCGCTTTTGCGCTAAACTCTTCTTACCCGAGTCCCCAATCACCCTAACATGAGCCTATCAGAAACCAGCATCCGCCGTCCGGTGCTCGCGATCGTGATGTCGCTGGTGATCGTGTTGTTCGGCGTCGTGGGTTTCCATTTCCTCGGCATCCGCGAGTATCCCGCCGTGGACCCGCCGGTGGTCACCATTCAAACCACCTACCCCGGCGCGAACCCGGATGTGGTGGCCTCACAAATCACTGAGCCGTTAGAGGAGGTCATCAACGGTATTGCCGGCATCCGCACTCTATCCTCCGAGTCACGGCAGGAGCGGAGTTCGATTACGGTGGAATTCACCCTTGGCTCGGACATTGACTCGGCGGCAAACGATGTGCGCGACCGCGTCGCCCGTGCGGCACGGACCTTGCCCGTGGACTCCAACCCACCGGTGGTGGTCAAGGCGGATGCGGATTCCTCGTCGATTCTGTTCCTGTCGTTAGAAAGTGATAAGCGCGGCATTATGGAGGTCAGCGACATCGCGGACCGACTCGTGCGCGAGCGGATGGAAACGATTCCCGGCGTCTCCTCAGTCAGCATCATCGGGGAAAAACGCTACGCCATGCGGCTGTGGATGGACCCGGTAAAACTCGCGGTCCACCGCTTGACTCCCGCCGACGTGCAGGCCGCGCTGGACTCTCAGAATGTCGATCTACCCAGCGGGCGCCTCGAAGGGACGTCCAATGAACTCTCCCTGCGCACGTTAGGGCGCTTGTCCACCCCGGAGGAATTCGAGAACCTGATCATCAAGCGGGAAAACGGCCGGCAGATTCTCTTCGGCGATATCGGCCACGCGGAACTCGGCCCGGAAAACTTCCGCAACGGCTACAAGAGCGAGCGGCTCTATCGGATCGGCGTGTCCATCATTCCGCAGCCTAACACCAACGCCATCGCCATCACCGACGAATTTTACAAGCGGCTGGAGCAGGTGAAAAAGGAAGTTCCGCCGGATGTCAAAGTGGAGGTGGGCTATGATTTTACCCGCTTCGTCAGGCGCTCGGTGGCGGAGGTGCGGGAGACGCTGGTGATCGCCTTCGGGCTGGTGGCGCTGATCATTTTCCTGTTTCTGCGGGACTGGCGCTCGACGATTATTCCGGTGATCGCAATTCCTGTTAGTATCATCTCCGGCTTCTTCATCATGTATGTGGCCGGGTTCTCCATCAACGTGCTGACACTGGTGGCCATCGTGCTGTCCATCGGACTGGTCTGTGATGACGCGATCGTGGTGCTGGAAAACATCTACGCAAAAATCGAGGATGGCATGTCGCCGTTGGAAGCCGCGCTCACTGGCTCGCGGGAAATTTACTTCGCGGTTATTTCCACCACGGTCGCGCTAGCGGCGGTCTTCCTGCCCTTGATTTTCCTGTCCGGACTAACAGGCAGATTGTTTCGCGAGTTCGGCATCACGCTGGCGGGCTGTGTGCTCGTCTCGGCGTTCGTGGCGCTCACGCTCTCGCCGATGATGTGTCGGTTTCTCCTGAAAAAGCACGGCGAGCGGCCGAACTTTTTCTACCGTGCTACCGAACCATTTTTCCGCATCCTCACTGCGGGCTATCGGGTGGCGTTGGTTCCCTTCCTGCGCTGGCGGTGGTTGGCGCTCCCGATTCTGCTAGGCAATGGCGCGATCATCGCCTGGCTGGTGACCCACATTCCGCGCGAACTCGCACCGCTCGAGGACCGTGAAAACATCCGCCTCACCATCAATGCGCCGGAGGGGGCCAGCTACGAATACACCGAGAGCTGGATGGATAAAATCTCGTTGTATATGGATGAAAACGTGCCGGAGTTGACCCGTTCCTATAGTATCCTCGGCTTCGGGACGGATGCGAACGTGGCGACCCAGAGCATCTACTTAACTGTCCCCGCCGACCGGAAGCGCACCCAGGCCCAGGTCGCCGAACAGATCGCCAAAGACATGCAGGCCTTCACTGGCGTGCGGGCCATCACCACGCAACCACCAACCATCGGCGACCGCAAGAGTGGGCAGCCATTATCCTATGTGCTGTTAGCTCCTGACTTCGAGTCGCTGGTTAAAGTGCTGCCGGATTTTCTAGCAGAAGCGAACCAGAGCAAGGTCATCACCCAGGTTGATACGAACCTGAAGGTGAATCACCCGGAAGGTGTGATTTCAATCGACCGCAGCAAGGCGGCGGAACTGGGAATCTCAGTGGAGGAAATTGCGAAGACTGTGGAATTTGCCTACTCTGGACGGCGTTTCGGTTACTTTCTGAAGAGTGGGAAGCAATACCAGATCATCGCGCAGATGCAGCGGCAGGATCGCAACAAGCCGGGGGATTTGAAAAATCTCTTCGTGAAAACTGCCGCCGGGACGATGGTGTCGCTGGACAATCTCGTGAGCTTTGCCGAGACCGCCAGCCCGGCAGCGATCTTCCGTTTCAACCGCTCCGTCGCAGCCACCATCTCCGCCACTCCGGCATCGGGTAAGACACTGGGCGATGGCATCGCGGAGCTGGATCGCGTGGCGAAAAAGGTGCTGCCGGGAAATTTTCGTACCGAGCTATCAGGCCAGTCGCGAGATTTCGCGGAGAGTTCGTCCTCGCTATTGTTCGCCTTCCTGCTCGCGCTGCTGATCATCTATCTGGTACTCGCCGCGCAGTTCGAGAGTTTCCGCGATCCTTTCATCATCATTCTAACGGTCCCACTGTCGGTGGCCGGGGCACTCATTTCGCTGCATCTAACGCATCAGACGCTCAACGTCTTCAGCCAGATCGGCATCATCATGCTCATCGGGATCGTGACCAAGAACGGCATCCTCATTGTTGAGTTCGCCAATCAGCGCAAGGAGGCCGGGCGCTCGAAACTTGAGGCGGTGCTAGAGGCTTCCATCTCGCGTTTCCGACCGATCCTGATGACCAGCTTGGCGACGATTTTCGGCATCCTGCCGATCGCACTTTCGCTCGGTTCCTCGGGTGGCTCCCGGCAGTCCTTGGGCATCGCGGTGGTCGGTGGCATGGTATTTTCCGGACTGCTCACACTGTTTGTCGTACCAGCGGTATATGCGATCTTCTCACGGGGGACGGTGAAGCATTTGTAGAAATGAACTCACGGACGTTGACCTACGGCTGTGACGCAACTCTCCGCCTGAGGCCGACACTCCTTGACTCACAGCGGCAGATCGTAGCTACGGCCACCGACGCCTTCATACCAGCGGAGGTAGGCGAGATTGACCATCGAGTAGCCGCCTGGAGTTGGATAATTGCCGGTAAAATACCAGTCCCCGCACTCGCCTTTGATGGAAGCGTGGAGGTTGTCGATGTTTTGGAAAATCACCCGCACTTCGCCATGCCAGTCGATGCCTTCGGGATAGACCATGCGACTGATTTCTGCCGAGACGTCTTCATCGTTGAACGTCTCATAAACGGCTTGGACACAGTTACGGCGCTCGCCGATGGGGCGCTTCAATTCTGCCTGACAGTTGTCATAAATCCGGTCCAACAAATGCTGTCGTCCTGCCCGGCGATGCAGGGCGACGGCGGCTTGGAAGGCGATGAACTTGCCGAGTTCCGACATGTCGATGCCATAACAATCCGGATAACGGATCTGCGGGGCGGTGGAACAGACGACGATCTTCGCCGGTTTGGTGCGGGCGAGGATTTTGAGGATGGACTGTTTCAAGGTAGTACCACGGACGATGGAGTCATCCAGCGCTACCAAGTAATCGCCGGGTTTTACCACGCCATAGGTGATGTCATAGACATGGGACACCATCTGATCCCGGCCCTTTTCCTGCGAGATGAAGGTGCGCATCTTGATGTCCTTGTGCGCGACTTTTTCGCCCTTGGGCCAGTTACGCAGGATGAGATCATCGACCAGTTCCGTGGTGAGATTGCCATCTGCGGATGCTTGTAAAATGGCTGACCGCACTTGCTGGCGGCGGAATAGGCGAAGGCCGTCCATGAGGCCGTAGTAGGCGGTTTCAGCAGTGTTAGGGATGAAGGAGAAGGTGGTTTTTTCAAACGCGCCGTCGATAGAATCGACGACTTGCGGCACCAGCGCTGCTCCCATCGCTTTTCGCTCGCGGTAAATTTGTGGGTCGTTGCCGCGGGAGAAATAAATTTTCTCAAACGAACATGGCGTGTATTTTTGCGGCGGCGCGAAGGCGGTATCCGTCATGGAGCCGTCTGACTTGATCGTGATCATGGAGCCGGGATCGACGGCTTTGACTGCGCTGGCATCGGCTTCGAAAACGGTCATGAGTGGCACGCGCTCGGAGGCGAAGGCGATCACTTCGTCAGTCACTAACATGTGGCAGGGCCGGATGCCGTGGGGATCGCGCATGACGAACATGTCGCCATTGCCGATGACGCCGCAGATCGCGTAGCCGCCATCCCAAGCGGACGCGGATTCGGCGACGAGCTTGGGGACGTCAAGCGCGGCGGAAATTCTAGCAGGCATTTCCGCGCCAGGAACACCAGCGTCGCGGAGGTGGCGGTAGAGATCCGTGTGGGCCTCGTCGAGATGGTAGCCGATTTCCTCTAACACCGTCTGCGTATCCGTGCCGAATACCGGGTGCTGGCCGCGGTCGATGAGCACTTCATTGAGCGCAGCGGCGTTGGTCATGTTGAAATTACCCATGACCATCAGGGTGCGGGTGGGCCAGTTGCTGCGGCGGAGGTAGGGATGGCAGCAGCCTTCGTCAAATTCGCCAGAGGTCCCATAGCGCAGGTGACCGATGAGGATTTCCCCACCGAAATCGAAGTGTTTTTTGACGCTCTCCGGGCTTTTATGATCCATCACGCCCTTGCGCGACATTTTGAAGAAGTCTTTGATCTCCTTGCGGAAAATCTCGGCAAGCGCGTCCTTTTCAATCCCGCGCCGCCGGTTGACGTAGGGCTGGCCGATGGGCATATCAATTTTCACACAACCGATGCCGGTACCATCCTGGCCGCGGTTGTGCTGCTTTTCCATCAGGAGAAACAGCTTGTTCAGGCCCCACAGGCAGGTGCCGTAGCGGTCATAATAATAGGCCAGCGGCTTGCGGAGGCGGACTGCGGCGATCCCGCATTCGTGGGTGAGGAAGTCGCTCATGCTTGGTTGGAAATTAACATCACTCGCCGATAACGCGAACGCGGACTCCCTCATCGGGAACCATACGACCGAGGACACAGCCGCCATCGCCAGCCTTGAGGGCCGCTTCGACATCGGCCTCGGCGACGATCGCCACCCAGCCGATGCCCATATTGAAGGTGTGGAAACGATCCTCGGAGTCCACGTGCGTGAGAAGTTTGGCGATTCCCGGGAGTTCCCAGCGCGGGATTTGCAAATCCGCACCCATGCCACGGAAGAGGCGTTCGAGGTTTTCCGGAAGACCGCCGCCGGTGATGTGAGACATCGCCTTGGGTTTGACGCCAGATTTTTTCAAATCGCGAGTGACGTCGTGATAGAGGCGGGTGGGCTTGAGCCAGGCGTGGAGTTCCTCGTCGGTGACTTCGCCGGGAAATTCGTTGAGCACGCGGCGGACGAGCGACCAGCCATTGGCGTGGATGCTGTCGGATGCGTAGCCGACGAGGAGGTCGCCGACGGCGACAGTGGTGGGATCGATGAGATCGGGTTTTTCCGCGCAGCCGATACAGAAACCCGATAGTTCGATCACATCCACCGGGACAATCCCCGGCATTTCGGCGGTTTCCCCGCCGGCGAGAATGCAGTCGCAGGCTTCGAGGTAATCGGCCATTCCGGAAATGAGGCGGGTGATTTTCTCCTCATGCAAGGCTGCGATGCCGATGTAATCGAGGAAGAGCAGGGGATCACCGCCGGTCGTCAGAATGTCATTCACACTCATGGCGACGAGGTCTTTGCCCGCTGTCTCTAGCAAATCGTGCTCCAAGAGCAGCTCCAGCTTCGTCCCGACGCCGTCGCAACCCGTCATCATGACCGGCTCCTTATAGCTGCTCAGATCGTAGCAAGCGGCGAACAGCCCGAAGGCTCCCCACAGCTTGCGCGTTTGTTGAGTTCTTCGCACATGAGTACCGATGTCGCCCACCAGAGCCGCCGCTTTGCGCGTGTCCACCCCTGCCTGTTGGTAAGTTAACTTGCCCGCCATATTCCGCTGGGGGAGTTCTACAAGCCACCTTCTTCGCGTCACGCAGAAAAAATCTTTGGTTTTTTTATGGCCGAGGCAAATCCCTAGAATGCTTTAAAATTAAGGGTTTTCACCAAGTATTTTTACGAATTTTAAAAACAATGACACGCAAAGCCTGAAAATGTTCAAAAAAAGATTGCCAATATCGGTAAATTATTTTAAACGTCGTAAAGACAAGCGAGACGAATATTTAAGAAACCTTGACAAATCGCTGAAATTCCTTAGAACCGCAACGAATCGAAACACAAACCGATGAAGCAACAAGCCACCATCCATCTCGACTCCGGTCTTGAAATTGGCTACAGCAGCCCTCTCGCCCGCTTCGGGCAAGCGGTTGAGTTGACAGGCGGCACCCATTTCTTGCTCGCCCGCAATGGTCGGGGCAAAACCACCCTGCTACGCACCCTCGCCGGGACTCTCAAGCCGATTTCAGGAAAAATGCGGATTCAAGGCCATGTGCAGTATCTGCCGGAAGACCTCCGCTTCGATCCCGTAATCACGCCGGCGCTCGTTTTCCGCATGATGCTTCCCAAGTCGAGGCTGGATGACGCCCTCAAGCTGGCCGCCCGCATCGAACTCGACGTGAAAAAGCCCTATGGCCGCCTCTCCACGGGAAATCGGCGCAAAACCAGCCTGATCATGGCCGAGTATTCCGTGAAGCCGGATGAGGGCAATATTTTACTCCTCGACGAGCCGTTCAGCGGCCTCGACGCCTTCGCCCGCCAAGTCTTCGAGGAAATTTGGCGGGAGTCCTCATCGAACACGCTGCGCTTGGTGAGCTGCCATCCGGACTATGATTCGATGGAAATGCCCAGCGCCCTGCTGATCGAGGGGAAAACCGCCAGCCATCTCAATGCTGACGGGCAAACCTGGAGCCGCCTTAAGAATTTGATGAACTGAAAATTCCTGCCAGCCAACCGCCATGAGACTCTTCCGATTAACATTTGCTACGATATTCCAGCGCAAGGCCTGGGCGATCTGCGTATTTGCGGTGATCGTCCTGCCGTTCGCGCTGCCGATGATTTCCAGCGCAACGGAAAAACCAATACTCGTCGAGCCCGCCCGGATCATCGCGGCTTGGGATACGCTTTGGATTTGCACTCTGTTCTGGGGCCTGTTCACCGCTGCTCACGAAGGCGAAACCAATGCCAAAACCGGTGTCGGCGAATATTTCCAAACCACCGGCGTTTCCGCCACCCGCCAACTGTTCGAGATATGGCTTGCGATTTTTTGCTATATCCTGCCGCTCGCACTCATCACATCCGCTATCTGCCAGTTCGCAGCAGCCCCTGCCGATCCGGCGGAGCACTCGATGTGGTGGACCTTGAACATGCAATATACGGTTATGTTCCTACTCGTTATCGGCCCGCTCCTAGCCTTGGCCACGGCGCTGGCATCGCGCTTCGGCGGCATCACCGGATTCACCGTCACACTACTGGTCACATTGTATGGCCTGTATGGTGTCGGATATCTCGATAATATGCTGAAACTTGAGGCAAATCCAATCCTGCATGGCATCTGGTTGTTCTCTCCACACTATAGTTTTGCGGATCTAACCCAACGCCTGCTTTTCAAGCGTGGCGCACTGCCTCCGGATACTTTTTGGAACATGTCGCTCTACTTTGCGGGAATCTTGGCAACCTATGTAGGTCTGTCCCGCCTCTGCTTCCGCACGAAACTCCCGGTCTGATTTTTATCTATCAATTCCATTAAAACCATATTTTTATGTCACGCGTTTACACCCACAGCATTTCCGCCGCGCTTATGGCAAGCGGTGTGTTCCTGTGGGCGTTTGCCGGACGCCCGCTGGTCGTGAACCCGGATTTGGACGCGCCTTTGAATCCGCTAGGCATTAATGGTAGTCCTTATGGCGAGGTTTTCGCGATGGCCATGCAGGGTCCGATTGACACCTATTTCCACGGCGCGATGAGTAGCGGAGACCATCAGCACTCGGCGGACAAAGGACACGACGGCAACGAGGCAGTAGCAACCCCCAACAATGAAACCTCCAGCCCCACACTGGAACGCCGCTTGGAGAATCTCCTCGCCTCTTTGGACAAGGCTGCAGAAGTCAGCACCAATCCGAAGTCCGCGAGCGCGGCCCACCGACGCTATCTCCGCCGCCAAGTTGAGGACAAGCTCCGCTTTGCCTATCAGCTCGATCCGGCCCACTACGCGAATTATAACTCGCTTCATTTTTTCCTGACGGAACCCGAACTCGGCACCCGCCCAGAACTCACACCTTCCGCCGCCAAACTCGCGGAAGATACCATTCAATATTGTCTCAAACAGGAGCATGATCCCCGTCCGGCCCTTACTGCCGCCGCTGCCGCCAGCAATATCTTGGAACTGATGTTCAATGATCAGCGGAACGTGAGTCCGAAGTTCAATACGACACAGATGCATCAATACCTAAACCTGCTCGATCACTGCCTCGCTCGCTACGTCAGCATCGCTAAAGAGTGGGATGAAACCAAAAACTGGGAACTGCTCTCGCCCCAGCGCATCGCCGAGTGCGACGAGAGATTCAATTTCATCAACCATTTCAGAGATGATGCGGAAGGCACCATCCTCCGCCTCGAAGGCAATACCCACGCACCCCAAGCATCTAACTGATTCACTGTCCATGTCTGTCTCATCCTCAATCATCGAACCACCTCCGCTGCCGGGATATGCCCCCGCTGCCGCGCCGGTGCGTTTTGCTGCGAGCATGAGAGGCACGGATCTTCTCGGCATCATTTTCCGCGTCTGCCGCGAACTGCGGGTATCTGATATCCAGATGCGGGCGGATCGACCGGTTTACATCCATACCAATAAAGGGATGGAGAAGCTTGACTTCCTCGGCATTCTCTCTGCCGCGAACATGGATGAGATTCTCAAGGAACTCATTCGCAACCGTGAGAGCGGCAGCCATGGCTTTGGCCAAGAAAAGGGCATGGAAGTCCGCGTGGATGACAAGATCAAACTCGCCATTGCGGATTTCTCCGAACGCCGCGTTGCGGATTTCTCCTGCGATGGCATTCCCATGGGCGATAGCGGCGAGCGCTCGGGTCGCTTACGGATTCAGGCCCACCTCAGCTCCTCGGGCCTTGGCGTCACCTGCCGGATACTAAACGATTTTATCCCGGAACTCGCGTCGCTTGGCATTGATCTCGATACCACCGACACCCTGCGCCATGGTGTGCTCAAGCGTGCCGGACTATGCCTTGTCACTGGTCCCACCGGCTCGGGTAAATCCACCACGCTGGCCTCGCTCATCGACTGGGCCCGCCGCAACCATCCAAAACATATTGTGACTGTGGAAGATCCCATCGAGTACCAATATCCCGATGACATGGATGATCCTGACTATCCAGGACATCGCATTCCCTCACCCAGTATCGTAACCCAACAGGAAGTCGGGCGAGATGTGCATTCCTACCGCCAGGGACTCAAGGATGTGCTGCGGAAAGCCCCTCATATCATTCTGCTAGGAGAAATCCGCGACCGTGAGGCTATGGAAACCTGCATGGAAGCAGCGCAAACCGGTCATTTGGTGCTTTCTACACTCCACACCACCGGAGCCGTTAAGACCATTGGCCGGATCTTGGAATTATATCCGAAGGATTCCCATACCTCAGTCCTGAGTCGCCTCGCGGAGATCATTATTTTCATCCACTCACAAGGACTCCTCAATGGTGTCCAGCGCCGCGTGCTCACCTATGAATTCCTCCAGAATAGCGACGATGCCGTGTCGAGCGCCATTGCCAACTACGACGGCGGTGCTCGCTCGCTCGAAGATGTCATCCGCCGCGCTGGCAACATCGAGTGGGATTCCAATCTCCGCCGCTTGCTCAACCAAGGCTTGATTACCGAAGATACTTTCCAAAACGCCAAAATGAACAAAAACGACGACGGTGTCGATTGATCCTATTAACCAAACTTTGCTTCCCATTCCAAACCTTTTCCGAGAACCAGCCAAACGAATGTCAAGAATTCAGAAACCTTGAGTCCCGCAAGGAGTTCTCCCGCTGAACAAAACAACAACACACCCAAATATAGTTAGAACAAAACACAATGAAACTGACCAACACCCAGAACATGAAAAGCAAGTCCGGTATGACCCTCCTCGAATTGACGGTCGTCATCCTCGTTTTGCTTTCCCTCATCTCGATCCTCTTCATCGGCGCCCGCGCCTGGAAAAAGGGGTCGGACCGTGCCGCCAACATCCTGAACATCCGTAACGTGCAACAAGCCGTTCGGGGTCACTCGAATATTCGCGGTCTCAACATCGGTGACGCACTTATTGCCACGACGGATATCGTCGGAAGCGGCAAGTATCTCAACAGCGTCAACGCTCCGAACACCGATATTACCTATACGTATGGTGCGGCCGTCCCGGCCTTCGGCACGTTGTATCTGATTGCGGCCTACGCAAACAGTACATCCACCGACTACGCGCCTGCGGCCACCACCTATACCGATTGGTGAGACCCGCTAGCTGGTTAAAAAACCCAAACACTCCTGCTAGAAAAAAACAAACACACACACACTATGAAACTGACTAACACCCAAAACATGAAAAGCAAGTCCGGTATGACCCTCCTCGAATTGACGGTCGTCATCCTCGTTTTGCTTTCCCTCATCTCGATCCTCTTCATCGGCGCCCGCGCCTGGAAGAAGGGGTCGGACCGTGCCGCCAACATCCTGAACATCCGTAACGTGCAACAAGCCGTTCGGGGTCACGCGAATGTTAAAGCCTTGGACATTGGCGCTAGCCTTGCCTCCACTGATATCATCGGTAGCGGCAAGTACGTCAACAGCGTCAACGCACCAAACACCGACATCAGCTACACCTACGGCACGGTGGTTCCTGCCATCGGGACGCTGTATCTTGTGGCCGCCTATGCGAACGGCTCGGATACCGACTATAGCCCGGACGCTGCTACGTACACCCAGTGGTAACCATCATGATCTCCCATTAGGGAGAACCAATCCAACGGTCCGCCTGTCGATGGCGGGCGGGCCGTTTCCTTCCTCAAATTTCCTTTCCCGGATGCCCCCCCCAGTCCGCCATGCACTCCCTTACTTCACAGACTCTTGGCCACTTTCCAACATCCGGCGTCCCTGAATGCTCTCCAGCAGTTTGGCCAGGCATGTTCGATTCTGCGCAATACGACCCGCGCGAGCAATCCAGCTTGGTATCAGAATGCCTTGGACCTTAACTTGCAATTGCACATCCGGGCGGATGGAGCAGGCATCTCCACTTTCTATCACGATCAGAAAAAAGCCCAATGGAGCAGCGGCCCGTCAATCGCGGATGAAACCCTGCACGACCCGGCGAAACTCAATCCCATCGTCGTAGAGGCCCTGCGCTACGCACGCTCAAATGGGGCCAACTCCCTAGGGGTGATACTCCACATCGCCGACGAATTTGCAACAACCGAGCTGAAGCCGGAACTCAAAAATCCGGCCGCTCTCATGGATCTACGAGACGCTGCGGTCCATGATCCCGGCTCGATTCTCGAAGACTCCTCAATCCACGCTGATCAGGGTTCGTGGCGGGTGATACCCTACCCAGCGGCGGGCAGTGCGGTGATCGGTGCGGCCATCACGCTATCCAGACAATACGGCTCGCTCATCGCCACATTCCGTGAAGCTGGGGAAAACGATAATTTCCCGATCATCACCCATGCCTTGAGCGCTCCGCTGATCGTCATCATGGGCCTAGGTCAGGCTCTTCAGCCCACGCCGGGCAAGCCATTTGTGGCGATCCTTCAGTATCCTTGGTTCACCACTCTTGCCTTCTTCAATGAGCACGCGGATCTACGACTCATCCGTACGCTGCAGCATCGCGGACTGCAACGCCCGGCCCATTTCCGCAATGCCTTAACGACTACTAATGCATCCTTGGAATTTGTCGATCCCGACCTCTACGTATTGCCACTCGGTGGAAATGTGGACACCGCTCTCATCGCTGATTTAAGGATATCCTTCACCACCAGCAGAGTGGAAATGATTCACCCGATCCAACTCGAAGGACTCCCAAACTGGTGCCCCGAGCCTGCCATCGCCGCGCACTCCGTCATGGGATCGCTAACAGACACGACCAGCCATACTTTCACAATCCTCCGTGAGGAAAAATGGGCGCTGCAGGATTTTCTGCCGACTCCCAAGGATATTGTTGAAATTTATCCGAACCGCTCGGAAATGCGGCTCCTCAGAATTCTCAGACTGGCCCGGGTCGTGGTCTTCTCCATCGCAGTGCTATTTCTCGCCTACTTCGGCTTCGGGGTGATCGATCTGGTCCGTCGCCCTGAGTGGGCATTCGATCCTTTGCAGGCGGAAGCATCGCAGACCCGGCTGGCCAAGCTGACTGCGGAAAGGCAGAAAGCGGATCATTGGAACAACCTGTTGGATGACCGCGCAAAAGCCTGGACCGCCATGGAATCCCTCTCACGCATGTTTCCTGAAAACGGCGGCATGTTAGTGAAAACCTATATCCATTACTCCAAGCCAGAAAGCGCTGCTGGCCTAGCCAAGTTGGGATTCATCAAGGAGTGGAAAATCACCGGTTTTGCCCGCGATGAGGCGTTGGAATATCTGAACACGATCAACACCCGCGAGGGCATCTCCGCGCACTTCAGCGAGGTCGCCCGCATCACAGGCAATAGTTCGTTTAGCCCGAACGCGGGCAACCGTAACTTAGTCGTTAATGTCCGCACTCAGGAAAACCAAAGTTATAAACCCATGCCGCCAGAAGTAGTCAGCGACGCGGATGAATCCACCTATCCATACACCTTCGATCTAACTATCACCCAACGCTTTGCGGCCACCGACCCCATGGCGATTATCGTTGCCAAAGCCCCCGCCCCCTGAGTCATGTATCTTTACCGTCAACCAATCACCGTGTTCGGCATTGTTCTGCCCGTCCTCGCCACCGTCGTGGTACTCGGTCTTTGCTATATGCTTAAAACGCACATGACGCAATCCTTCGAACACAAACAAACGAATTACAAAAGCAATGAATCCAGTCGGATGGCGGGACTTGAGATCGAGGCGCAGGTCACTCGTCAGCATCAGCATATCGAGCGCTGGAACACACTACTCGCGCAGGAAACCGCCAGCGCCGCACAGACCACCCTGCGGGAAATTTCCGCGAAGCTTCCGAGTAAGGAAATCCAGTTGACCGCGTTCGACCCTTCCAACGTCCGGACCGGTTTCGGCGCAGTCTCCGCCCAAAAATCCTCACAGCTCCGGATCGCCTTCCGCGGCACCTACCGCACCATGCAGCGTGCGTTTCTCGAACTGGAAACCCGTATGCCGCAACTGCAACTCCAGGAACTCCGGATCGATCAGAATTCAAATCAGGCCTCGCTCCTGAACTTTCAAGTCACTTACACCGCATGGGAAAACTAACCCACATCTTCTTTGCTATGGCATTGTCGGCTTCGGCGTTCGCCCAGTCTGCGGCGAACTTCGGTAACAAACCGCTTGTCCCGGACGCAGCGGCACCGAAGCCGGGAGAAAAAGCCGTGGCGGTTGTCAAAGAGGCTGGTCCTGTTAGCACGACGCCCTCCCGCTACGTCGGCCCCGCTGAGTTGGAAGGCCATCTGGCATCGCTTGCCGCCGTCTTTCTCATCAAGGGCCGCGCCACTGATCCCTTCGGGCAACCACAGGATCCGGAAGCGAAACCCGTCATCAAGGTCGCCACCATAAAAGCCATGCATCATGCCGCGCCGATTCTCGCCACGCCGTTTGCTGATATTATCCAAATGCTCGTCGTTAGCACCATCATGCCGGGTGAAAAACGGTTTTTGATAGGAACCCGCTCGATAAAGCAGGGGGATCAGCTTCCTCTAACATTTCGCGGTAAACAAATCCGCGTTCAAGTCATTGAGGTCACCTCCCGTCAGATTGCATTCCAGAATCTTGATACTGGCGAAACAGCCAACCGCAAACTCGACATGCTGCCAGATGGCATGACGGCTGGAAATCATGGAATCACCGCACCTGGCATGGTTCTAGATCGCCCGAATGCCCCGATTGAACTCGAAGCGGCCAACCCCGCACCCTGAATATCCACAAACCGCTCACCGCCACGATCATGAAAGCTGCGAAACTCCTTATTTTTACCACCACCATTCTATTATTCGGGCCGCTTCACGCGCAGTTGCCCGCTAACTCCTTGATAGAGCCAGTGGCGTCCGTAGAATCTCAAATTCCGGAAATCCCCGCTGCTGGAAACACCCGCCCTGAGCCGCTCGCACCTGCTTCCGAACCTACGGATGCCGCTGCGGGAAAGGTCCCCACCGCTCCGGTGGGCACTGCGGTAACGGCCCCCGTCGCTCCGGTGGAACTGCAAAAGCAGGATATGAAAAAATCCGACGAGGGATACATCATCAAGGATGCCGAACTCAATGACATTTTCCAGTTTCTTGCGAAATCGGCAGGTCGCCAGTATTTCCATAATTCAAAAATTTCCGCTCCGGAATTCCGAGTTACCGGTCATCTCAACGATGGTAATCCACTGCAACAAATGGAGGAACTCGCATTTATGTACGGCCTCTCGCTCCACACCAAAGGTAGCACGATTTATGCTTTGACCCAGGCTCAGCTCGCGCAGCTACCGAGCATGGAATTCCACTATCAACTCCGCTATCTCCGTCCTACTGATATGGACCAAATCAAGGAATTGATAAAACCAATGCTGAGCCCCGGCACCGGCATCGTGAACTTCGAGCCAAAAACCAACACCATCATCGTTATCGACGCCGCCCACCGCATCGAACAGGTCCGAGACTTGCTCCACGGCATCGACAAGGCGAAGGGCCAGATCATCGTCGAAACCAAAATTCTCCGCATCAACAGTACTGCCGGGAATCACTCGGGCATCAACTGGACCAACTCGCTTGGCAAAGCCGGAACCAATATAACGTTAACATCCAGTCTCAACTCGCTCTTCAGTCTTAACACCACCTCCGCAGTTGGGGAATCCAATGTCGTCCTCAGTCCAATCCAACTGACCGGCGTGCTCCACGCTCTAGCAGATGGTGGCCTTGCCAGCCAGGTTTCAAACCCAACGTTGATTACCGAAGACAACGAGCAAGCAACGATTTCCATCATCGACCGTATCCCTATCATCACCACCACCAGCACGGCCACCACCTCAGGCGGCAACCCGACTGTCACCGAGCAAGTCCGCTATAAAATCGACGCAGGTGACCAGAGCATCGATCAGTCACCTGACAAACATCGGGAAATCGGTATTTCGCTCGTGGTCACCCCGACCTTACTGCCCGATGGCACCGTCCGCATGAAAATTCGCCCGCGCTCCGCCCAGATCGTGGCAGAAATTGTCAGCGTTTCCGGCAATCAATATCCCCGTGTTACAGAGTCGATGGTCGAGTCGATCGCCCGCGTGCCGGATGGGCACTCACTTGTTATCGGCGGTTTCTATGGCGAGGCCAAAAGCACGGACAAAACCAAAGTCCCGATCTTGGGCGATGTTCCACTCCTTAACTTCTTTTTCAAAAGTAAGGAAGCTTCAAAAGAAAACACCAGCCTTGTCTTCATCGTTACTCCCAAGTCCTACGATCCGGCCAACGGCATGGCGAACAATAGTGCCAGCAGCCGGCTTCGCGCCGCCACGGTCCTTGGCTGCGACCACGACTGGGTCGATGAGGATAATCCCGGGCAGGCCCACGAGCCTAACATGAAACGAACCATTCGTGGGATGCAGCCGTCCCAAGCGCCCTACTACCCGCGCAGCGGGGAAGTTATGCCACTGGATACCCAAGAGCCCTCCCCGCCTCCCATTCAGTCGCGCACGCAACCACAGTTCAGCACCGCTAGTAAGCATTGAGCCAGCAACTAACAAGGCACCAGTCTGTCCTTCGTTAGTCAACAAATTTAATCTGCTCCTATGTCATCCGCATCACCCTTCCTCGCCGTTCAAGAACCCGCCATCCCCATCAAAAATGGCGATGTCTGGGATTTTGCGGAAATTTGCCTGCAGCAAACCGCTGGAGCGCTGCATGAGGCTCGCTGCTCCAGTCCTTTGGAAATCTCTCAGGCCATCGCCGCAGCCCGTGAGTCGCATGCCCAAAAACGACCGAGTGATCTTTTGGAAGTGTTGGCGCGCACCCAAGGACATGGCGAGGAACATCTGGGGCCAGCGATCTTCGATCTCGGGATCAAAGTCGCCGCCACGCAGACACCCTATGTGCCCTATGTCCCCTTCGCGGGTAAATTGATCGCGCCCTCGGCCTTCTACGACTCGTTCGATCAAATTCATAAAATCGCCAGGGCTTTATTCGCTCCCGTGATCTATGCCGAGGACACGGATTCCATCGGCATCGCCTCCGTGAACCCGGTGGCCAGTGCGATTCTAGCAGATGAAATCCGGGCCGTGGTTTTCAAGCGCGTTGGCATCCGGCCCTTCATCACTTTAGTCCGTCTCGACTACGAAAGTTGGACCTTCTTATCCCGCAAGCATTTCGAGCTATGATTGAATTCGATGGCATTTCCTTCAATGAGCTTATCAGCCGCCGCATCATGGGCGAGCTGGCCCGTCACGATCCGAGTTATGCGGAGCTCGGCCAAGATCAAGTTCCTAACAGAGTGACCCGCTACAGTTTCATGGCGTCCCTCGCGAAAATCAACGGTCTGCCATTTTTCCCGAAAGTTGCCGAGTTCTGCGATGGCACACTCCACGCCAGCTGTGACTCCACCGTTATGACCCGCGGCTTTTTTGCTCCGCTCTGTCTCTCCGGCGCAGACAAGCTCATCGTCGCCATCGCGAATCCCTGGAACCCGCTTCCCGAGGAATATCTCGCCCCGCGCTTTCCCAATCTTGAGATTGTCAAAATCGTCACGCTTGCCTCGGAAATCAGCCGCGCCATCGAATCCATTGCCACGAACAACGGTCCTAGCAGATCCGAGTTGGAGGCCATCGACGTGGAAGACCTGGATGACGGGATTCATGACTTCGACGTGACAACCGACTACGCCGAGCCGATGGCTCAACTCATTGCCACGATTATGGCAGACTCTGTTAGGACTCGTGCCTCGGACATCCACTTCAAGGTCGAGAAGGAAACTTTCTATTACTGTTTCCGTGTTGATGGTGACATTGGTGCGAAAGTAGAGATTCCGATGAAGCTCAAGGATCGCCTGGACGCATTCCTCCTCAACCTCATGCGGCTGCCCACCGAGATCCGCAATACCACACCCGGAATATCCGGGCGCTTCACCATTTCCTATTTCCACCGCCCGATCGATATTCGCTACGAGAGACACCGTACTTACCGCGGCTATCATGTGACGATGCGGTTGCTAGACAAAAGCAACATCAACGTCACTCTCGGCAAGGGCACACTGGCGTTCGATGACGATACGATGTTCGCCCTCAACAAGGTGATGAAAATTCCATCCGGTATCATCGTCATGTCAGGTCCGACCGGTTCAGGAAAATCCACCACTCTCAATGCCATCCTGCGCGAACTGAACCGCCCAGAAGTAAACATCCTCACCCTGGAAAACCCCGTGGAGGATGAGGTTCCTGGCATCACTCATTGCGACCTTAAAAGCGCGAAGGAATTCAAACCGATGATCGCCTCATTCATGCGCTCCGATCCCGACATCATCCTGATGGGTGAGGTCCGCGACATCGAGTCCGCCGAGCTCGCCATCGAGGCCGCCGTAACAGGTCACAAAGTACTAACTACCATCCACACCCCGCGGGCCTCGCAAATCATCGAGCGCTTCGAACAACTCGGTCTGGAACGCTGGAAAATCGCCCAAACTCTGAAGGCGGCCTGCGCCCAGCGTTTGGTCAAACTCCTATGCCCCTATTGCAAGGAAACGTCTAACGGCATTGAGGAAATCGACCGAAAAACCTTCAGCCTCGATGATTCCTGGGCGGATATTCCAATCTTCGTTGCCAAAACCGGCGGTTGCCAGGAATGCCGCAACACCGGATATAGCGGACGCACCGCGATCCTCGAAATTATTCCCATCACACCAAAAATTTCTGATATGCTCTCGAAAGGCGAGATGACTCCCTACGAACTGGAAGTCAAGGTCGCCGAGGAAGGCGTCCTGCCAAACCTCCGCCGCAGCGGTTTGCGGTTGCTCCGTGAAGGGAAAACCGACCTTGCCGCCGTCAGCAAGGTCATCGACATGACCTACACCGATGACTAGTGCCACTACCACATCTGACAGAAACGCCGCCTCCTCAGCTTCCGTTAAGGCCCCCCCCCCGGTCGCACAGAAGGGACTTCTGGGAGCGCTTAACAAGCCGAAAAAGGTCAAGGAATTTAGTAAAAAGGAACTGGTCGATCTGTTCCGCGGTCTTGGTTCCATGCTGCGCGCGCAGATCAACACCGCAGATGCCCTCAAATACTACGGACAGGGCCTGCCTAACAAAACGATGGTAGATGCGCTCATGCACATCCGCGAGGATATTAACTCCGGAATGAATGTGCATGAAGCATTTCGCCGGACAAAGCGCTTCAACGAAACCATCATCGGCTTGGTCCAGGCGGGTTCGGATGCTGGTCAGCTTCACCATGCCTTCCAATCGTTAGCCACCCGCCTCAAAAGTGAATTATTTTTCCAAAAGCAGCTCAAAAAAGCGACGATCACTCCTGGCATCATCATCTGCGTTCTATCGGGCGCTTTCATCACCTCGCAGGTCAGGATCGTGCCACAGGTCGAGGCGATGTTGTTAGGTGTGAATGCGAAACCAGACGGTATGACCGCCATCTCATTCAAGGTCAGCCATTTTACCCAGGCGGTCTGGATGTATGTTGTCATCGGCGTCGTCGCGATCGCTCTTACCATTTTCAAATCAGCCCATGTTCGCAACCTAATCCTCGGCTTCGTCATGTCGAAATGGCGATTGCTCCGCTTGCTAATCATGAGCCTGCGTCAGATGACCTTCATCTCCACGATCAAATTGCTTCACTCAAACGGCATCAACCTCGCGAAGTCAATTCGGGTCTCGGCAAACAGCGTGCGCAATACCCCATTCTATAATGAACTCCGCATGGCTGCGGATAAATATGAACATTCAGGTGTCCCGCTTTCCACGGCATTTGCGAAATACACCTCGGTGGACGCGCAGGTCACTCACATGCTGTCGATCGGTGAGAAATCCGCCTCACTTGACGCGCAGTTGGATATGTTGGCCGAGATGTATGAGGAAGACTTGCAGAACCACATGAACTCCTTCGCCGCCGCGATCAGTTTCATCGTGCTCATCATCGCCGTCAGCCTTATCGCTGCCGTGTTTGTGGGAACCTTCTTGCCAATCTTCCTGATGGGACCGAAAATGATGCAAAGTGGTATTTAACGACTCATTCCAAGTAAACTTATGCAACTCACACGCTTTGACCGCTGGCTACGCGAGAAATACGTGTATGAAACCCACATCCACACGCTGCGCCCGCCAGAGTCACTACCGGCTGGTGTACGCGCAGTAGAGATACCCGATGTTCCGGGAAAGCGCTACAAGCACCTCTTTGTCGCCAGCAGCAGCAGTGTTGCCGACAAACTGATCTCACAACTCCGCGCCAACAGCCAGATGTACACGACCCAGATCGTGGATAAAAAAGACTGGTACGTCCCTTTCCTCGCGCCAAAGAACAAATCCGTTACTTGGTGGCTGATCTCCTTGGTCGTCATTACCATTTCATCCATATCCGCGCTGCTATATCTCAAAACCTTCGCAGATGATCCCGAATTCCAGAGAAATTTCATGGATGCTGTTAAACTCTTCAAAAGCTGAATTCCGTGGATTTCAGGCTTTGCAATATCCACAGAATAGATTAATTATTTCTTGTCATGAAAACGTCGCGTTTGATCCGCAATTCCAAGAACGCCTTCACGATCCTAGAAATGACGATCGTCATTCTGATATTGCTCGCGTTGATGAAAATCGGCTTGTTCAGCTCCGCGAAGATGGATGAATGGAAACTCGGGCGAGTCGCGGCTGAAAGCCTCCGCTCAGTCTATGCCGCCCAGCGGATGTATCTCGCGGATAATCCGACGGTCGCTGTCAGCAGTCTTACAAGCACGTTGATTCTGCCATACCTGCCGAACAACGTGACGGTGATGCCGACGGTCAGATCCCTAACTGGAGCCACTTTGACGATTACAGTAAACGTATCTCCCCCCATCATCAACAACGGTTCCGGAGTCGCTTACGACCCCTCCGGCAGTACTACGGACTCCCTCTGGGATGTTGGGCCATGACGCGGTTTCTATCACTACTAACACTTGTATTACTGTCATCGGTGGCCTGGGCTGCCGAGTTCAAACATGTCGGTGATTTCCTGCTGCAATCCCACTTCAAACTCACTGGGCAGCAGGTGACGCCGATCCCGATGAAGCCCATCGCCTTCCGCGTTTATACCGACGGTATCCATATCCGGGTGACGGCCGAGGGTGACGAGGACGCCCACACCACCTTTGAAATTTACCGTTCCGATGGCATCGGGCGCCAGCGTCCGGGCGCAGGTGCGCTCGAGGTGATTCCCGGCTTGCAGGCGATGAGTAATGTCGCTGGGACGCTTCGGCACTTGCGGCTTTCCCGCGAATCCATGACGATTACCACGTTTCCAGGTGTCTCGGATCAAACGATTGTCAGCTATTCCGTCGCAGCCGAACTGAAGCCCGGGATCGTTGATGCCCGGGAAAAACTCGTGACGAAACCATGAAGCCTCTTCCCTCACAGAATTCCACTGTCATCAAGGCTGCGGACAGCGCGATGCCTTCGCTGCCCTCTGCTCTGGCCATTCCTGCCGCATCTTATTCCAGCGCGAACCGGCGCGCGGTGCCCTGCTCTGCCCAGCGGGCCTACCCGTGGCTGCTCTTCACCAGCACCGCTGTCGCGGCTTTGTTTTGCCTGATGTATATCACCAAGCCTGTTATACTGGCATCGCAAGGCCCGCTGCTGGATTATGTGGAAAAACCGGTCATTCCGAAAGCAAGCCCGTCTGGCACCAGCCCGCTTGCCAAGGAAAGCTCCCTGATGCCCAGCCAGGATCGCTTGCCTGGCGAAAAACTCCCCGGCCAGACCGTGCGCGCTGAGGGCCCGGCCCACGCGCCCGCCGCTTTCGAACAAACGAACCTCCGCATCCAGCACGTCCTCACCGCCGAGGCCCCGGGCGGTCATCTCGCACGGATTGATCTGGACGTCCCAGTTCTCTATCAGAGCCGCGGTTTGCGCTGGACCACGGCGGAAGTCGCCGAGGCGCGCGCCCTGCTCGCCCGCCTGTCAAACTATCAGGAAAAGTCCCGGCAGTTGCGCATCGAAGGCGCGGAATTGCTAGACTCATGGAATCATCTCATGGAGCGCTCGATCCCAGCCGGCGCGCTTCGGGCGGACAGTCCCACGCTTCCGACCAACCAGCAGGACGCAGCAGACACCCCCCGTCCCGCCGGACTTAACACCACCGAGTCAGTCAAAATCCAAGCCGCAGGAAAATGAATACACGCCTTGCCATTGCCGCCATTGCCCTCGGTGCCACGATTTTCACCCAAGCGCAAAATGTCGCGGAACCGCCGAAATCCGATGCCGTGCTCGATGCCATCCAGGAATTCAACAACCGCGACAAGAGCAAGCCCAACGAAGTCACTGTCGTCCTGACTCCCATCGCCGAGCCACCAGCCCCGGCACCCACCGCAGAAGCCAAGCCCCCGGAAACAGCCAGCGCCAAGCCCACCGAACCCGCGCCACCGCTCCCGCCAGAAGCGAGCGCCATCAAGCCCGACGAGGCATCCCCCAAGCCGGAAAATGGCCTCGCCGTGCGTGTCGAGAAACTCCAGACGGGCAACGCTTCCGTCAATCCCGCCCAAGTGAAATTGCTCGCACCTTTTCCCGCCAAGCCACTCGCGCAGCCACCCGCCGGTTGGCGCTTAGATGCCTCGGACAGCGCCCCGCCCTTCACCCGCGAGGTGGAACTTTCCCCCGGATCGAAAATCACCCTCTCAATTCGTCCCCATCTGCTCATCCCGGATGCCGATGGCGCACAGGTCTTTGCCATCTCCGAGCCCGGCTATGACAACCGCCTCGGCTACCAGCAAACCGCAACCGTTGCGGCCATCCTCTCAAAATCAGTCGCTCAGTTAGACACCGATGCCAGGCAACTCGGCAATGTGATCGATAGCTTGCAACAACTTCTCGTCTCGTTGCCGAAACCCGCAGCCCCGCCAAAACCGGAACCCCTGCTGGATATCAAACCCGTTCCCATCCGCAAGAAATGAAGCCCACCACCATTCCCTTGATCTGTGGCCTCGCCCTTGCCGCGATGACGGCCGCTGGCTTCAGCCACTGGTGGTCGGTGCGTCAGTTCGTCTCCGCGATTCAGATCGGACTCCCGATTTCATCGCCATCCCGGCACGCGGCCCAGCCCACCAATCCCGCTGTCGCGAATACTCCCGCCCCAATTTTGCTTACCCGCCAACTGCCGCCGAATCCCTCGCCCATCCCACCGAACGAAGCCGCGCAGAAAAAATTCTACGAAGCCCTCATCGCCAAAATGGAGAGCCTCCAAAATCAAAATCGCGACCTCCTCGACCAAGTCGCCGAGACCAACCGCGACGTCATGAAACTCGAATTCCGCGTGGACACCCACTCCGAGTCCTTCCGCCCGATGCCGGTCAGCGAGGACCGCCCCGACACGAGCTTCGACAACGGTCCCGGCGTCCTTCCGCCCCGTGCCGAGCGGGTCTTTCCGGGGACAAATCAATAATGCTCCCGAGTAAATTGCCACGCACCGGGACTGCGAGCGTGCTCATCCTGAACGCCAGGTGCAGCGGACATTTTGTCGCCGGAATTACGCAGGACAAGATGTCCCGGGCACTCAGTGAACAGGATGTCAACGCTCCATGGGGGCTTACTCCTCGCTCCACACCTATCTCACCATGAATAACTCAACCCGCACGGTCGTCCCACGCGGCATGTTTGCATTCTGCCACTCGCTTTTGGTTGCGTGTTTTTGCTCCCACCTCGCCCTCGCCGCTCCCGTTTGGCAGGCCGATCTAACATCCTCGACACCCGGCCACTTTGCGAAACTCGCCCCCACCGTGCTCGACCTCCAAGTGAGTTGGAACGGCATGATCACCGCCGGCACCGTCCGCATGGAATTCGCCCCGCCGGATGTTACCAAATCCGGCTCCTACGTCATCCGCACCTCCGCCACCAGTCTGGGTGCCGCCGCCCTACTCTTTCCCTATCAGACGGATTTCTGGTCCGAGGTCGATCCCTCCTCACTCCGCCCGCGCTACTTTCATGCCGTGGAAACGGATGACAAGGAAACCGTCAACACCACCATCCGCTATCTCCCCTCGGGCACGGAAACCCACGAGGAAACCAAGCACCTCAAGACCGGAGCCGTGAAACTATCGGACCGCACCTTCCCCTTCTCCCCGGTTTTCGATATGTTTTCTGCCATGCTCCACGTCCGCAGCCAGAAACTCGATACCGGCGACCAAGTCACCCTCACCATCAATCCCGTCGGCGCGCCCTGCCTCCTCCGCGTCAAAGTCGAGGGCCGCGAGGTCCACGCAGGCCGCGACGCCATCCGCCTAACGGTAGGCATGCGGAAAATCGACACCAAGACCCTCGAACTCCAGCCCTACAAGAAACTCAAACAAGACGCCACCCTCTGGCTCAGTGACGATGCCGACCGCATCCCGCTCGAACTGCGGGCCGCCGTCTTCATCGGCGACGTCCGCGCCACCCTCGTCTCCCAGCGCAAGCCTTGACGCCGCGTCAATATAGCTGGAACTTCCAAGTAGCTGGAACTTCCAGCTCCAAACCGTGCAAGGAGCATCCAGCTCCGTTTTTTCCTTTTCCTCTTATGAACCTGAAATTTCTCGCCCTCCTCCTCTGCGTGCTCCCCGCCGCCGCCTTCGAGTTACCTGCCGATTCCACTCAGTGCGTTCTGGGCCTCGCGGATGGCTGGGACAATTCCACCGCCACCCTCCGCCTCTACGAAAAATCTGGCACCACTTGGAAAGCCACCGGCCAGCCATGGCAGGCCCGCCTCGGCAAAAGCGGCTTGGTCTGGGGCAGCGGCCTCCACCCGCTTCCCGCCGGAGTCGTCACCAAGCGGGAAGGAGACAACCGTTCTCCTGCCGGGGTCTTCGCCATCGGTGGAGCCTGGGGCTACGCGGCCAGCATTCGCAAACAACCCAACCTGCCCTATCACCAAGTCACCTCGCGCGATCTCTGGGTCGAAGATCCAACGTCGCCAAGCTACAACCAGCACGTCACTCTCGATCACGAACCCACCACCGCATGGGAAAAAAAGCAGCAGATGAAACAAGCGGATCCCGCCCACTCGCTGGAAATCTTCATCCACCACAACGCCTCCCCCAAAGCCGTGCCGAACGCCGGGTCATCCATCTTCTTCCACATCTGGCGCGGCGGTGGCAGCCGTCCCACCGCCGGCTGCACCACCATGGAACAGCCGAAACTTGAGTGGCTCATCGCCCAAATCAACCCGGCCCGCCACCCACTCTTTGTTCTCCTCCCCAAGTCGGAATACACAAAACTCCGCAGTCCTTGGAAGTTGCCTGCCATCGAATAACCCATCCATGTCAGAGCCGATTTTCGAGATCACAAACGCACAAGTCTGGCGCGACGAAACACTCGCCTTGCGAGACTTTTCGCTCACCCTCAACCACGGCGAAAGTGTGGCGATCCTCGGACCTAACGGCGCGGGAAAAAGCACTTTCCTAAAACTTCTAACCGGCGAAGTCCGGCCCGCAGCGGACCCAGCAACGCGCTGTCGTTTGTTCGGTGATGAACTGTGGTCACTGGCGGAAATTCGTCACCGGATCGGCGTGGTGATGCCGGAGGAGGTGAGCCGTTTTGGGCCAGATGAATTAGCCCTCGATGCGGTCCTGTCATCGCTGCGAGGTGCTTATGGTCGGACGCGCGAGATGCGATTTTCACGACTCGAAAAGGACCGGGCCAGAGTAGCGATGGAGCTGATGGGCGTGGTTACTCTAGCAGCTCGGGAATTCGGCGGACTGTCATCCGGCGAACGGCGGCGACTCCTCATCGCCCGCGCCCTCGTCCATGAACCCCAAGTGCTGGTGCTGGACGAACCCTCGACCGCCCTGGACTTCACGGCGGCCATTCAACTCATTGCGACACTCCGGAGCCTGCTCCAAGCTGGCCGAGACCTGGTTTTGGTGACTCATCATCCAGGTGAGATCCCACCGGAAATCGACCGCGTGGTTCTGCTGCGTGATGGCCGGATCTTTGCGGACGGCGAGAAACGGAAAATCCTCACTTCGCAATGTCTGAGCGAACTCTATCAAACCAACCTGCGGGTGACTTGGTCCCGAGGCTGGTGTGACGTCCGCCCGGCCTGCTGAAATCCTTCGACAATGGCAGCTCAAAAACTCACTAAGCCCACACCTACGACCAACCCCAGCGACTGCTTTTTTGGACCGCCTTCTGGCAACGGAATATTCATTTGAAACCATCCAAAAAATTGTGCGGCCCAAAACCCACCCTCAATTCATCCGCGGCTGATCGAGCATCCTCGACGGGATGTCCAAACCGCACCCTACCCCATCCCGTCGTCTGACCTGTAGCAACGTCCACTTCGTCGAGGTCGATTTCCAGCGCCAAATCAGCCCCCCATTCAAATGTGAATCCGTGTACTCTGCTCTGACCCCATTTACCCGCCCCCTTTGACAGCGCTCCATCGTCAATAATATTGAAATCCAAGGACTGCCCCCGCCTATCCATTTAAGTTCACTCAACTGCCGTAACTGTCCTGATTTCCAACCCCGAATGAAACGGTTGTTTGCTTGTTAGCGCGGACTGGTACCATTTCCACGCCGTCCGAAGCAGGCGGGCGAGCCTGAAAGGCTCGAGCTCGCCTGACTGCTTCGGCGGATGATTGGAAGGTGCCTAACATGGTATCTTCACGGCACCATGAAGAAACCATCCCGCAAGATCC
>JANXMQ010000005.1 GCA_025354565.1 Akkermansiaceae bacterium | reverse complement strand
CTACCCACCATGTCCTACGATGCCACAGAAGTTCTCGATCTGGAAACCCGCGCAGCGATCGACATCGACCGCACCAAGGGCGATTTTACTTTTCCGGAACGCAACAAATTCGACGCCGGACGTGGCCTGACTTCTGCAACGGTTGACTATATTTCCGACGTGAAGAACGATCCCGACTGGGTACGGGAATTTCGTCACAAGGCGTTGAAAGTTTTCCAAGACAAGCCGATGCCTACCAACTGGGCGACGAAGGATCTGAACGCCATCGATTTTGATATCATTCGCTATTATCTATCCGATGGTGAAAAACCAAAGCGTTCGTGGGACGATGTGCCTGCCGATGTTTTGGAAACCTTCGAGCGTCTCGGCATTCCACAACAGGAACGTGCGTTCCTTGCTGGTGTGGAAGCTCAGTTTGACTCGGAAGCGGCTTACTCGAACGTAAAAGAAGAACTCACGAAACAAGGCGTCATTTTCTGCAACTCGACCGAAGGACTTAAGGAGCATGAGGAAATTTTCCGCCCTTGGTTTGGCAAAGTCATTCCGACTGGCGACAACAAGTTTTCCGCTCTTAACAGCGCCGTGTTCTCCGGTGGTTCATTTATCTACATCCCGAAAGGGCTGAAACTGAAACAACCACTTCAAGCCTATTTCCGTATCAATTCGGAAAATTTCGGCCAGTTCGAGCGCACCTTGATCATCGCCGACGAAGGTTCCGAACTTATGTATATGGAAGGCTGCACCGCACCAAAATTCGAGACCGCCACGCTGCATTCCGCCGTCGTGGAACTTGTCGCACTCAAGGGCGCGAAGATCCAATACGTGACCGTGCAAAACTGGTCATCGAATGTTTTTAACCTCGTCACCAAGCGCGGTATCGCGATGGAAGACGCGGAGGTCCGATGGATCGACTGCAACATCGGCTCTCGTCTAACCATGAAATATCCCGGTGTTATCATGAAGGGCAAACGCGCTCGCGGTGAGGTCGTTTCCATCGCCCTCGCCAACACCGGCCAGCATCAGGACACCGGAGCGAAAATGATCCACGCCGCCGATGACACGACTTCCAACGTCGTTTCGAAATCGATCTCCGTTGGCCAAGGCCGCTCGACCTATCGCGGCCAAGTCCACATCCCCAAGCACCTCAAGGGATGCAAAAACAACACCGAATGCGACGCGCTGCTCATCAACAGCCACAGCCGCACGGATACCTATCCGGCGATCACGGTGAAAGGCAACCGCCACGCGACGCAGCACGAAGCATCCGTTAGCCAGGTGTCCGATGACATGCTCTTCTACATGCAACAACGCGGACTCAACGAAGGCCAGGCCATGTCGCTTGCCGTGAATGGTTTCATCAATGATCTGGTTAGAGAATTTCCGATGGAATACTCCGTCGAACTCAAACGCCTCATCGATTTGGAAATGGAAGGCTCCGTCGGCTGAGCCGCGCCCAATCGACCGAACCTCCAATTTGCAATTTCCCCATGCCCGCCGTGCTCGAACAAACATCGTCTCTCCTCGAATCCGCTCCGGAAACGCCCGCTTACTTTCCCGCGTGGTTCGCCGCTCGTCAGCAAGCCGCGTGGCAGCGTTTCCTCGCCACTCCTGCGCCGAAACGCGGCGATGAAACCTGGCGCTTTTCCAGCATCAAACAGCTCGACTTCACCGCCTTTCAAAAAACTGCCGCGTCGGGCGTGAACGACTTGATCGCCCGGTCCACCGGCCTCGAAGCTCCAGCCGCGAAGCTCATTTTCATCAACGACGAACTCGTCCACATCGAATCCAATCTACCAGAAAATGTGATCTGCCTGCCGCTTGCCGAAGCGCTCGTTTCCCACAGCGATCTGGTGCAAGCGCATTTCATGAAACAGGAAACTCGCCTCGGGTCCGCGAAATTTTCCGCACTGCACGAAGCTTCCCTAACCAATGGCCTATTTGTTCACATTTCCGACAAGGTCGAGATCGAGGGCGCGATCGAAGTCCATCATTGGATTGTCGGTGGAAACACTGTCATCTTCCCGCACACGCTGATCGTTACTGGTAAAAGCTCGAAGGTCCGCGTCGTGGATATTTTCCGTTCCGCTGATGATTCGCAACCCGGTCTTGCCATTGCATTCAATGATCTATGCGCCGGACAAAACTCGCAATTGGATTATGTCGCCATTCAAGCCTTCAATGAGCAGACGCGTGTCATCCAGATTAACGAAACCGCTGCAGCCCGCGATGCTTCAACCACCGGCTTCATTCTTAACACCGGTGCCTCATGGGCGCGCAACGAATCGCTTTCCCGTCTCGAAGGATCGGGCTCACGCTCGGACATGCTTTCAGTTAGCATACCCGCCCACAATCAGGAATACGATCAACGCACTTTCCAACATCACGTTTCCGAAGGTGCTTACTCGGATCTATTATATAAGAACTCTCTCTACGACGACGCCCGCACCATCTTCTCCGGACTCATCTTCGTCGATGAAGGCGCACACCACACCGACGCCTATCAGACCTGCCGCAATCTCCTGATGAGCGACACTTGTGAGGCGAATTCCATGCCCGGCCTCGAGATCAATGCCGACCAAGTGAAATGCTCCCACGGCAGCACGTCGTCCCAGATCAGCGATGAGGAAATCTTCTACCTTTGTGCCCGCGGCATTACGCCGGACAGCGCCCGTCAACTCATCGCGCGGGGCTTCTCCGTGGATGTCGTCGAGCGTTTGAAAAATGCTGAAGTCGAAGCGCTCGTCCTGAAATTCATCGACGAGAAATTCGCCCGCATCGCCACCGAGTAGTGGTGATTCACCGGTCGCCGCGAATTCTTCCGCATTGCAATGCCAATCGAATCCCGGCATCTTCTCACATGCTGAATACCGCTGAATCACTCGACATTCCACACATGGCATTCGGCGCGGTAGCCGCTGGGGCCGCTCCAAGGATCTTGATGACGCCCGCGACGTTCTCGCCGTGCAAGGCCCGGAAACTTTGGACATGAACTACAACCAGGATTGGTGCGTCATCCACGGCACCACCGAGCGCTTGGAAATCATCCTCGCCAGCCTGCCGGTCTTTGTGGAAGAATCCCCACCATCATGACCACGTTACCCCAGCCCCCGCCCGATGCTCCGGCCCCGCCACCGTCCGAAGCGGCGCTCAGTTCGCGACGGAAAATGGGGTGGCTTTGGTTTGTCGGGTTGGGTTCCTGCGTGGTTCTGGTTCTTGGCTTGTTGGCCGCGCCGATGTTCTCTCGTCGCGGTTACCGTCGTCCTTACCAAACTGAAGCCGTCAACAATGCCCGCCAGATCGGTATCGCATTGATCGAGTTTGAAAGCGATTATGGCAAGTTTCCCGATCCGTCCACGATTGCAGCGGTTCGCTCGAAAACTGACACCACCTTGAATCTCGGCACGGTCTCTTCAAATGATTACTTCCGTCAGTTGCTCGGCAGCCAGATTGCTCAGTCTGAAGCCATGTTTTACGCGAAAACCGCCAGCTCCCGCAAACCGGATGGCGTCTTCACCGGCACACACGCACTGGAGAAAGGCGAGTGCGGCTTCACCTACTTTCTCGGTGCTAACACGAAGACCGACACCCCCAACCGCCCCTTACTGGCAGTACCGATGATCCCTGGCACCGATCGCTTTGATCCAAAACCTTTCGAGGGAAAAGCCGTCATTCTGACAATGGACTGCAGCGTCAGGGCCCTCAACATCGACAAAGACGGTCACGCCATCCTCGATGGGCGCAATCTGATGGACCCACACCACCCGATCTGGGGCGGCCACGCGCCAACCATCGCGTGGCCCGAGTAATTTCGCCTCCCATCCCATTTCCCAAAATGCTGCGAGTGCCCATCACCTTCCTCTTCCTAACAGCCTCACTCTTCGCGGCGGGAAATCCACGGCTCGACTTCGCGCTCGGTGTTCTAGCAGGTTTTCGGGGCGACGCGAACGAAGCCGCCCGGCGCTTTGAACAAGCCCGCCTTGCCGATCCCCTCGCCATGCCATTGGTGCGGCGGGCGATTGACGCGCGGCTGGCTGCGGGTGAGCGGGCTGCGGCGATCCAACTCTATCGTGAAATCGCCGCCGCCCGCGCAGATGCGCTCAGCATTCAACTCGGTTACGCCGATTTCCTCGAACAACAAGGACACGGTGATTCTCTGGCGCTGAAACTGGCGGATGCGACGCTCGAAAGTGCGCTGGCGAAAAATCCCGGCCGCCCGGAAATCATCCGACGCATGTTCCAACACGCTCAAGCGGCAGGCGATAATCCAAGGCAGATGAAATTGTTAGGCGAGCTCGCACCGGATGATCCCGCTTCCGTGCTGCTCTACACCACGCTCTCACGCGGGATGGCTGATGCGAAAAATGCCGACGCGCTGGCGATGGTGGACGCGCGCTTGCTCCATGCCTTCGAGACGCACCCGGAGAATCCCGAACTTGCCCGTGAGGCGTCGGATCATTTCCGCGACTCCAAACGCACCGACCAAGCGATCGACATTCTCCAGCGCCACGTCGCTGCCGCCCCGTCGTCGCTCGAACTGCGCACGCGGCTGGGTATCCTCGATTTCACCGCCAAGCGCGATGCCGAGGGCGAGGCGGAACTCAAGGCGGTCTTGGACATCAATCCCCATCAGGCGCTGGCCCATCAGTCGCTGGCGAAATTCTATCGACTCCGCAATCAGCCCGAGCCCGCGCGTTTCCATGCCGGTGAGTTGCTGAAAATCCGTGGCGGCTCACCGGCGGATTTCATCACGCTGGCCGACGAATGGCTGGCGGCCAACGATCCGAAACAGGCCAGACTCTTGCTGGAACGGGCGATTTTCGATCATCCGGGAAACCGGGAACTCGCGGAAAAACTCGCCATCGCCACCCGTCGCGATCCCGAGACACGCGAGCAGGCCGCCCGCTTGTTCCGCGAGGCCGAGGCCAACCGCCCCGCCGACGCCAAGAGCGAACCGGCATTTTTGCTTGAATCCGCCGAGGCGCTGATCGCCAGCGGCCAGAGCAAGTCCGCCGAGGAGCGCCTGCGGGCCGCCATCCGCGCCTATCCCGCCGAGGCGAAAAAGGAAACGGCCACCGCGCTCAGGCGACTGGCCCAGCTCTGGGAAACCGAAAACCGCAACGCCGAGGCCGCCCGCGCCCTCCGCCAGCGCGCGGATGGGCTGGATCGGTGAGGGGCAGAGTTTGGAAGGAGGGGCGAAACAGGTTTGCAGCCCTATCCTTCGCGCCAAATAATCGCGAAACATGCACCCATCCAAAGGCGAACCCGCTTAGAATAAGTTCGCCTGCGAATCATCGGTGCGGGGCGGGGGCAGGGGAGCTCCGATTTTCTCGTAGGCGGCGGGCATCGCGGTGCGGCCGCGCGGGGTGCGCATGAGGAAGCCCTGCATGATGAGAAACGGTTCGTGGACTTCTTCCAAGGTTGCCGCGTCCTCGCCGACGGCGACGGCGAGTGAGTTCAGGCCAACGGGGCCGCCGTTGAATTTGTAGATAAGCACTTCTAGCAGACGCTTGTCCATTTCATCGAGACCCTGCGAGTCGATCTCGATCATGGCGAGCGCGGCATCGGCGATCTTTCCGTCGATGAAGCCCTCGCCGCGGACTTGGGCGAAATCCCGGACCCAGCGCAATAGGGCGTTGGCGACGCGCGGGGTGCCGCGGGAACGGGAGGCGACCTCGAGCGCACCGGCCCGCTCGATGGGCACGTCTAGCAAGCCCGCCGAGCGTTCGATGATGAGAGCGAGTTCGTCGTGAGTGTAGTAGTCCAGCCGGTTCGCGAGGCCGAAACGGGAGCGCAGGGGTGCTGTTAGCATGCCGGAGCGGGTGGTCGCGCCAACGAGAGTGAAGCGGGGGAGATTGATCTGGATCGAGCGCGCGGAGGGGCCGGAGTCGATGATGATGTCGAGTCGGAAATCCTCCATGGCTGGGTAGAGATATTCCTCAATGGCGGGGTGGAGGCGGTGGATTTCGTCGATGAAGAGGATGTCGCCCTTCTGGATATTTGTTAGGATTCCCGCGAGGTCGCCGGCTTTTTCGATTTGCGGGCCGGAGGTGGTGTGGAGCTGGGTGCCGGCGGCGCGGGCGATGAGGTTGGCGAGGGTGGTTTTCCCGAGTCCGGGCGGGCCTGATAGGAGAACGTGGTCGAGGACATCGCCGCGTTGTTTGGCGGCTTCGAGCATGAGGAGGATGCGGTCCTTGACCTTTTCTTGGCCGATGAATTCCGAAAACGCCGGGGGCCGCAGCGAGACGTCGAAGGGCGTCGCGGGGGCGGTGGTAGTTTGCTGATAGAAATTTTCGGACATCGGGCAGGCGCGGGGATTGGAACCCACGGGTGGCCTGGAGAGAAGCCCAGAATTGCAGGAACGGGCGGGTCAGCGAAATCGTTAGAGCGTCAGGTGACGGTCGAAGCCGCTCAGGGTGCATTTGGTTTTTCCCGCAGGGTGGGCACAAAAAAGCCCGGCTCGCCATTGCGGGCGGACCGGGCTTCGCGACCAAGGCTTACTTGGAGGAGTGCATCGGCGCTGGTGCTGGAGCAGGAGCGCTCGGGCAGCAGGAAGCGGCGAGGAATGAAGCAGCGGCAGCGATGATGAGGTATTTAACAGTTTTCATGATATTGTTTCGGTTGTTGGTTGCTTGGCATTTGCGCGTTGGGGCGCAAGATGTCTGAAGAGAACTAGCAGTCGTGAGGCGGGAATCAAGCGTTGATTGTCGCGAATCGCACAAGATGAGCGGGTTCTTGCAATACAGCGACACGAATCCAGGATTTGCCGCGCTTAGGCGGCGTCTTGGTCAGCGCGTTTGCGGCGGATGCTGGGCGGACGCTCGCCGAGAACGACCTGACGGTTGATTGTCACGGAGTCGATGTCATCGCGGGAGGGAATGTCGAACATGACCTCGAGCATCATTTTTTCAAAAATCGAGCGCAAGGCTCTCGCCCCGGTGCCACGGCGGACGGCTTCCTCGGCGAGGGCGCGGAGGGCATCGCGGGTGACGCGGAGTTTCACGCCATTCATGTCGAGCTGCTTGCCATATTGTTTGACGAGGGCGTTTTTCGGCTCGGTGAGGATGGACATCAGCTCGTCTTCCGTGAGTTTCCGTAGCGAGGAAAGGACGGGCAGGCGACCGATGAATTCCGGGATCAGGCCGAAGTGAAGAAGATCCTCGGGCTGGACTTTTTCCAGAATGTTGGCAGTCGGGTCATCTAGGTCGTTCTTGGTAGTGCCCGCGTGGAAACCAAGGGTATTGCTGCCGAGGCGGCGGCGCACCATGTCTTCGAGGCCGACGAATGCGCCGCCGACGATGAAAAGGATTTTCTCGGTATTGACTTGGATGTATTCCTGCTGCGGGTGCTTGCGGCCTCCCTGCGGCGGGACGTTGCAGACGGTGCCTTCGAGGATCTTGAGGAGCGCCTGTTGGACGCCTTCGCCGGAAACGTCGCGGGTGATCGAGACGTTCTCGGTCTTGCGGCCGATTTTGTCGATTTCATCGACGTAGATGATGCCACGTTCGGCGCGGGCGACATCGAAGTCTGAGGCTTGAAGCAGGCGCAGGATGATGTTTTCCACGTCCTCGCCGACGTAGCCTGCTTCCGTGAGCGTGGTGGCATCAACGATGCAAAACGGCACGTCGAGCACGCGGGCGAGCGTGCGGGCGAGCAGGGTTTTGCCAGAGCCGGTCGGCCCTAACAGCATGATGTTGGATTTCTCAATTTCCACTTCCCTGAACTCCTCGGCGACCTTGGCCTGATCCTGACGGAGACGTTGGTAGTGGTTGTAAACGGCGACGGAGAGCACCTTTTTCGCGTTTTCCTGACCGATCACGAATTCATTAAGCTTCGCAAGGATGGAGGCGGGGGAGGGGATCTTGAAGCCGGGTTTCTCTGCCGGGGTTTTGCCTTTGGCGGGCGCCGTGCCCAGTTCCTTTTCGAGAATGTTCGAGCATACGTCGATGCACTCGTTGCAAATGTACACGCCTGGACCAGCGATGAGTTTTTTGACCTCGGAGTGGCTCTTTCCGCAGAAAGAGCACATCGTTAGATTGGAAGCACGAGCCATCGGTGGGAAGATACAGAATCAGACGGAGGAAAACAAGGAGGAAGAATGCCGGGCGTTGTTAGCTAGGTTCATTCGGCTTTTGGGCCTTCGATGGCTGCGACGACTTCGTTGGGAAGCTGTTTGCGGCTTTCGAGAACCTTATCAACAAGGCCATAGACGACGGATTGCTCGGCGGTCATGTAGTTGTCACGATCCGAGTCGTTTTCGACCTGCTCGATGGATTTGCCGGTGTGATGGGCGAGGATGCCATTGAGACGCTTCTTGAGATTGAACATGAAACCGATGGTCCGCTCGACATCCGAGGCCGTGCCTTGGGCACCGCCGGAGACCTGATGGATCATGACGTGGGAGTTTGGCAGGCAGAAGCGCTTGCCCTTGGTTCCCGCTGTTAGCAAAACCGACCCCATGGAGGCGGCGATGCCGATGCAGTAGGTGTTCACGTCGCAGGTCAGGAATTGCATGGTGTCATACATTGCGAGGCCAGCGGTGACGGAGCCGCCGGGCGAGTTGATGTAAATGTGAATGTCCTTTTTCGGATCCTGCATCTGAAGGAACAGAAGCTGAGCGATCACGGAGTTTGCGACATAATCATCAATGGCGGTGCCGATGAAAATGATGCGGTCCTTGAGCAGGCGCGAGTAGATGTCGAACGAGCGCTCGCCGCGTCCGTCTTGCTCGACGACCATCGGCACGTAATAGCTGTTGCGCGGGGCGGGTGAACTCATGTCAGGGGATTGGAATTTAGGCATCGAGGGCAGTTGTTTCTGATTCGACAACATTCGCCTGCTCAACCAGGAAGTCAATGGTTTTGCCAATGGCCATCGAGCTGCGGATGCTTTGAATGCGGCCAGCGCGCTGCATGTCCTTGATGAATTTCTTCGGAGCCACCTTGCGCGAGTTGGCGACCTGCACGAGGTGGTTGACGAGCTCGTTGTCGGTCACGCTGATCTTTTCCACCCGGGCGATTTCTTGGAGGATGAAATTCGTGCGGAGTTTGGAAATCGCCTGGTGGCCGGCGCTGGCGAAAATTTCCTGCTGCTGGGACTCGATTTCGTCCTCAGTCATGCCCGACTGGACACCGCGTTTGACCATGGCATCGGCCTGAGTCTGGGTTTCCTGGGTAACGAGTTCTTCGGGCAGTTCGAAATTAACCTGGGCGTTGAAATAGGCGACGATTTGATCGACCTTCATGTCGTCGATTTTGCGGCGGCGCTCACCGGCCATGTTTTCACGGATGATGTCGGTGATTTCCGCCATCGTCTTGCCGGGTGCGAGGCGTTCGGCCATCGCGTCATCGAGTTCCGGCAGCACAGCGGTCTTGAGTTCCTTGATCGTGGTTTGGAATACGAGGGCCTTGGCGCGGAGTTCCTCGACCGGGAAATCGTCGGGCAGCGTAACGGTGATTTCCCGTGGCTCGGTGGTGTTCATGCCGACGAGTTGGGCGGCGAATCCGGGGAGAAAGGCTTTTTCATCGAGGCGCACCCAAAAGCCGTCGCGATCGGATAGATAGCCGGCGGATTTGCCGAGAAATTCATCGGTGGGTTTGCCATCCACGGTGGAGGTATAGTCGATCACCGCAAAGTCGCCCATCGCGGCGGGGCGGCCTTCGATATCCGTGAACTCCGCGAAGCGCTCCTGCAAGGCGGTGAGCTGGGCGTTGATTTCCTCATCCGGTACTGCATATGGCGGCACGGTCACGCTGACGCCCTTGTATTCCGGCAAGGTCACATCGGGGGCGAGGGTGAGTTTTGAGGTGAAAGTGAGGGTGCCATTCGCGTGGGTAGTCACCTCTTCGGGCTCGCCAAAATCAAGGACGTGGAGAGATTCCTGTTTGAGGGCCTCGTCGTATGCTTCGTTGATGAGAGCGCCGTTGAGTTCTTCGGTGATTTCCTTTTGGAACCGCTTCTCGACGACTGCACGCGGGGCCTTGCCGGGGCGGAAACCTGGCACGCGGGCCTTGCTTGCGTAGCCTTTGACGATCTGATCGCGCTGACCACTGACTTTTTCCGCTGGGATTTCCACACGCAGGGTGGCGACGCACTTGGGCTGCTTCTCGACAACAATGTTCATAATAAATGGGGCCGACTTCAGTGTCGGGACGGGCAACCTAGTTGAAATCCGCGCCGCTTGTCAAACGGGGTGTTCAAAAAGCACGATGCCGCCCAGCCTGCAGAAAATCCCGATCATAGGTCTTGGCGCGGCCTCCCGCCGACCTCACCTTGTCCACGACTTTCGCCATGAGCACCCTGTTGGAAACCATCGATGGCGGCACCCGCTATCTCGAAAAACGCGGCATCGCCGACGCCCGCCGCAACATGCAGATGCTCGTCGCCCGCCAGCTTGGCTGCACGCGGATGGACCTCTACCTCAAGTTCGACCGCCTGATGGAAGAGTCCGAACTCATCCCGCTACGCGAAAATTTAAAGAAACGCGGCGAAGGCATTCCGCTCCAGCACCTTCTCGGCACGGTTTACTTCCACAAGCACGAGTTCAAAACCGACGCCCGCGCCCTGATCCCTCGCCCCGAGACCGAGGAACTCGCTGAGTGGATTCTCTCTTGGGAACTCCCGGGAAATCAGCATGTACTCGACATGGGCTGCGGCTCCGGCGTGCTCGGCCTCAGCCTCGCTGCCGCCCGCCCTGACTGGAATGTCACGCTCGCGGACGTTTCTCTGGACGCTCTGAATCTCGCCCAGGAAAACGCCGCCACCCTTGAAATTTCCAACGCTAGCTTCTTCCACAGCGACCTCTTTGCGGCCATCACTGGACCCTTCGATGGCATCGTTGCGAATCTCCCCTACATCCCGGAAACCGACCGCGCCACCCTCTCCCGGGAGGTCATGCACGATCCGCCGCTCGCCCTGTTTTCCGGCACCGATGGCCTCGACCTCATTCGCCGCTTCATCCCTGAGGCCTTTCAGCACTTGAAGCCCGGCGGCTGGCTGGTTCTTGAAATCGGCCACGATCAGGCTTCACAAGTCATCGAAATTCTCAAAACCTCCGCCTTCACCGCCATCGAGGTAAAAACCGACCTCTCCGGCATTGCTAGATTTCCCTTTGCCAAGCGTCTGTGACATCACTCTCAAATTTCAGATCCCAACTATCAAATGGACAAACTCATCGTTCACGGCGGCACCACCCTGCGTGGTGCCATCAACATTTCCGGCTCTAAAAACGCCTCGCTCCCGATCCTTGCCGCCAGCCTGCTCACCGGCGAGGACTGCATCATCCGCCGCGTGCCCGATGTCTCGGACACAAATTACATGATCCAAATCCTCAGCGCCCTCGGGGCCGATGTCGAGCGCTCCTCTGGCACCGTCCGCATCAATTGCGCCGAGGTCATGGACGAAGCTCCTTATGAATTGGTCCGCCGCATGCGCGCCTCCATCTGCGTCATGGGTCCGCTGCTCGCGCGAAAAGGCCGCTGCGTCGTGTCCCTGCCCGGCGGTTGCGTCATCGGCGACCGTCCCGTCGATCTCCATCTGCGCGGACTCGAAGCCCTCGGCGCGAAGGTCGAGTTCGAGTGCGGCAACATCACCCTCACTGCGAAAAACGGCCTGCGCGGCGCGGAAATCGACCTGCGTGGCACCCACGGACCCACCGTTCTCGGCACCGATAATGTGATGATGGCAGCGACTCTAGCAGATGGCACCACGATCATCGAGTCCGCCGCCGCCGAACCGGAAGTCCTCGATCTAGCAAATTTCCTCAACGCCATGGGCGCGAAAATCACCGGCGCTGGTACCCGCCGCATTGTCATCGAGGGCGTGACCTCGCTTCGCGGCGTCGAGCACACCGTCATCCCGGACCGCATCGAGGCTGGCACCTTCATGGCCGCCGCCGCCCTCGCTGGGGAAGGCGTCACCCTGCACCGCGTCTGCCGTGACCAGATGAAAGCCATCACCGCCGCCATCGAACAATCCGGACACCGCGTCGAGTTCAATGCGGCGGGCGATTCCTGCACCATCCATCGCGGGGAAAATCTTCAGGGCGTTGATCTCAGCACCGCGCCCTTCCCCGGTTACCCCACCGATATGCAAGCCCAGATGACCGCCCTCCTCGCCACCACCCCCGGCATCAGCGTCATCAAGGACACAATCTTCCCCCAGCGCTTCATGCACTGCGCCGAGCTCAAGCGCATGGGCGCCGACATCAAGGTGGACAACGGCACCGCCATCGTGCGTGGCGTCACCCGCCTCTCCGCCGCCCCCGTCATGGCCTCAGACCTCCGCGCCTCCGCCGCCCTCGTCCTCGCCGCTCTAACCGCCAAGGGCTCCACCGAAATCGCCCGCGTCTATCACATCGACCGTGGCTACGAGCACATCGACGAAAAGCTCCTTATGTTAGGCGCGGCTGTCGAGCGCGTGAAGGACCGGTGAGCCAAGCACTGGTAGCCCACCCGTCTGACAATTTTCAAATTGCCACCCCCCTCATGAGCTCACGCACACTTTCAAAGATAAACCTGAAAACAGATCGATGCAAAACGACAGATCGTAAAACATCACGACGGGTCATCGACTAAACCTTAAAAGGAAAATAGGAACCACAGATTACACAGAGGACACGGATAAGAAGCGAGTTACGAACGATGCGACACATACCCTCTGGGTGATTACCTCAAATTCTTTAATCATGGCCGCTATTGTCATATTCCCCTATTAGGATTATATCCCTACGGCCTGACTTTCCTCAAAGCTCAATCTCGCCCTCAAACACAAAATCCGCAGGGCCGGTGAGGGTGACGTTTTTGAAAGTTTGATCGCCCGTTTTTTCAAAGCCGATTTCCAAAGTGTCACCGCCTTCCACATCGACCTTGATGGGGCTGGGCGCACCGGTGAGCAGGTGGTGGACGAGGGCGGCGGCGACCATGCCGGTGCCACAGGCGAGCGTCTCATCCTCTACGCCGCGCTCGAAGGTGCGGATGGAAATGTGGTCGGGCGCGAGCACGGCGGCGAAGTTCGCGTTGGTGCCAGCCGGGGCGAATGCCTTGTGATTGCGGATCGCGCCGCCGTAGTTGAAAACGTCGAATTCATCCAGGGCCTTCGCACTTTCCAGGAAGGTGACGACATGGGGGACGCCGGTGTTGATGAAATGGAGCGGAGCCGCGAAGCTGGGGATCTTGGCGTCGGTATTGAGCTTGAGATCCTGAGGCTCAGACATGGCGATGCGCACGTCGTCGCCGATCATTTCCGCCGCGAGTGTGCCGACGATGGTCTCGAAGGTGACGCGCTTGAGCACGATTTCCCCGAGGTGGGCGGTGAAGCGACCGAAGCAGCGCGCGCCGTTGCCACACATTTCGGCCTCGCCGCCGTCGGCATTGTAGTAGCGGAAACGGAAATCCGCCCCCTTTTTGGCAGGTTCCACGGCAAGCAGCCCATCCGCGCCGATGCCACGGTTGCGGTCGCAGAGGGCCGCGATGGTGTCCGCGTCGAGGTCGATGGAGAGGTCGCGGTTGTCAATGATGATGAAGTCATTGCCGGCACCGTTCATTTTGAAAAAGTGGAGAAGCATGGGATGTTGGGAGATGTTGAGAGTTGAGAGTTGAGAGTTGATGGGAAGAGAAGATGGAAGCGCGGATTCTAGTTCCTCACTCTCAACCAGCGACTCTCAACCCTCAACTTTTCGCAGCGGAGGTCAAGGCGGGGCGTTTGTCTCAAAGCTGAGCTTGCGGGAAAAGCGGAATCTATCCCGATTTCGCGCCCACCTCACAGCAGCGGCGAATATCCAGTAGCCCAGAAAAGCCCTTGATCTATCGGAGGTTGTGGCACAAGCAATGCCTATGACTCGATTCTGGCAGACTGCACCCTAGCTGATTTATTTCCTGGCCTTGTCGGCAGCGGCTGAGACGGAGAACTGGAATATTCAGACAAAGTACGGCATTTCCCCGCCGGGCATTCAGAACGCCATCCACGACGCAAAAGATCACTTCGGCAAGGCTCCTGATGATGTGGTGATTCTGGATTTCGACGAGGATTCGTTTTTTCTGAATCCGCCAATCTCTGATCGTGCATACTGACAAGTTTAGGAATGGTCCTTCTCGGTTGGCCGATCTCGGCGCGAGTGGCAGTGACTCGTGACCCTTCGTGATCGTTGGTGTCAGGATGAATCGCACCAAGCTGTGATTGCTTCAGGGGACCATCGCGGGCAAGACTCGTTCGTGAACCCCGCACTTGAAACCCTGATGCTTGCCATCCCAGAGGAGATCAGGTCAGCCCTGTTTCTCGGCGCGGAGCCGCATCCATTGTTAGGGAAATGGCCGGGGATCGTCGGTTGGCAGCCGCTGAAACCGCTGGCCACCGCATGGGAAAAAGCCGGGTTCACGCGGGTCGATGAAGTCGCCGCCGCAAAATGGCCGCTTGTGCTGGTCTTGCCCGGCAAGTCGCGGGACGAGGCGTTGGCTTGGTTCGCTATGGCCCGCGATCGTTTGGAACCCGGCGGAAAATTGCTCGTTGCCATGCCGAACACCGCCGGTGCGGGCCGCTTTGAAAAAGAACTGACCAAAGCCACCGACACCATCAACTCGCTCCAAAAACACAAATGCCGCGCCTTCCACGCGACGGACGACGGCACCTGGAACGAGGAAATTTTCGCCGAATGGCGGGCGCTCGGCAAGCTGCGGGAAATATCCGGCTTCACCGTGCAAGCCGGGATTTTCAGCAGCGATCACATCGACCCCGGCTCCCAACTTCTCGCCGACCACCTGCCAGCCCATTTGCGCGGCCACGTCGCCGATCTCGGCGCGGGCTGGGGATTTCTATCAGACGCCGTCCTGCACCGCTGCCCGAACATCGAACGCCTGGATATATACGAGGCGGATTCCCGCGCCCTCGCCTGCGCCCGCGCGAATCTATCAGTTCATCAACGTGAGATTACCTACCACTGGCACGACGTCGTCACCGGTCTATCGGAAACCTACGACGCCATCATCATGAATCCGCCCTTCCACACCGGCCAGGCCACCGATGTTGATCTCGGACGTGCTTTTCTCAAGGTCGCCACGGCTGCGCTGAAGCGCGGAGGAAAATTGCTGCTCGTCGCCAACCGCCAGCTCCCCTACGAAGCCGCCCTCGAAGCCAGCGGCCTCGCCTGGCGCAAGATTGCCGAAGACCGGACCTACAAGATTCTATCAGCCGACAAGCGAGCTTAAGAACCCAGAACCCAGAACCACTACTAAGTCCGTAGAAGCCCAGATCCGCCTTCTTAATAATTCCCATAATTCCCATAAGTCCTATTCTTCTGCTCTGGATTCTGGTCTCTATATAACATGAAACTCGTCAAACTCCTCGCAAACCTCGGCTATGGCTCCCGCAAGGAAGCCCAACGCCTCATCCGCGCCGGGGCCGTCACCGATGACACCGGCCGCGTGTTAGGCGAAAACGACTTGCCGCCCTATGCCGACATCCTCATCCGTGGCGAGCCGCTCGATGCCCCCGCACCGCTTGTCATCATGCTCAACAAACCGGACGGTTATACATGCAGCAGCGACGACCCCGGCAGCACGATTTACGACCTTCTGCCCCCGCGTTTCGCCCTGCGGAATCCCGGCCTCAATCCCATCGGTCGGCTGGACAAGGACACCACCGGCTTATTGCTGATGACCGATGACGGGAAATTGTTGCACAAAATCATCCATCCCAAGTCGAACTGCCTCAAAGTCTATCAAGTCCAGTTAGATCGGCCCTTGGAAGGCCACGAGGGCGAACTTTTCGCATCGGGCACTTTGGTTTTAAATAGTGAAACCCGCCCGCTGCTTCCTGCCAAACTCGATGTGTTAGGCGAAAAGACCGCCCGCGTCACCTTGCACGAAGGCCGCTACCACCAGATCCGCCGGATGTTCGCCGCCGCTGGCAATCACGTCCTCACCTTGCAGCGGATTTCCATCGGTGGCCTGCGCTTGCCGGATGATCTCCCAGCGGGTGACTGGCGCGAACTAACAGCAGACGAGTTGAAGGCGGTTTTCGAATAAGCCACGCATTGTGTACTTGCGTTTTGCATCTAGTATCCGATCCTCACCAGATGAATGGAAAATGCATTAGTGGGTTGATGGCGGCGGTTTCGATGATACTTATCGGTTGCTCTGGAGAATCCGTTAGCCAAGGTGCCGCCCCGGTCCCGCCGACGGCCATCGAGCAGAACTTGCAAACGGCATTCAACGTCGCCCGCCGGGGTGCGGGTAAGCCAGCGGTGGAGATTTCGCCGTTACTGACGAGATTGGCTCGGCAAAGCAGTGCTGAAGCCGCCGCCACGGGTCTGTTACGTGCGGACGACGTGAACATGCTGCGGAGACGGACCAATTTCGGGACGGTCATCAAGCTGCAGGGGAAACTGCTCGATCACGGACCTCAGACCGGAGCAGGTTTTGTCAACTATTGGGCCAGCGGTCAGCGCGAGATGGTATTGGATGGTTGGAGTCAGATGGGCGTGGGAGTAAGCAAATCCGCCGATGGACATTTGTTTGGAGTCGTGCTCCTTGGCCGCTCCGGCGGCGGATCGTTGATGGATCCGGTGATGTCACCCAGCGGATTCTGACGCGGTGACGCCTCCGGAAATCCCGGAAATGGTCGCGGTTTCGTCGGCAGAAAATTAACGAAAATATATTTTTCGTTTTTGTAAGTTCGGCGGGGGAGGTCGTACGTATTGGTTTTCGCTTACAGCACAACAGTGAAAACATACCAATCCTTCGTTAGGGTTTTATCCGCGACAGTCGGCCGTCTGGTCGGCTTTTTATTTGGCCATATCTCATGGAATCCCCCGCCGTGGCTGGCGTGGTGTTTGAGATGTTGGCGGGCATTTTTAGCCTCGCTCAAGGCTCGTCCCAAAACCTCGGCTGTCAGCCTGTTCATGATCGCTGCGTTGGCATTTGGTGCTTGGCAATCCTGGCGTTGGTGGGAATCTCACCGACCGCGGGAGTTTGCCTATAACCCGGTCCGGCAAGTCACGGTGAGCACGTCGCAAGTTCCGGCGCTTATTGCTCCGGGCGCGCCAAATAAGGATCTCAAGCCCTCGCCGTGGTGCCTCGCCTTCGCTGGCGCGCCGGTAGCGCCTTTGGAAAAAATCGGTAAGGACGCCGGCGATGCAGTGACGTTAGATCCGGCACTGCCGGGGAAATGGACCTGGCAGGACGGCTCGACCCTGCGCTTCGAACCCGCAGGCCATTGGCCGCCGGGCACTAAATTCACCGCTCGTTTGAAACCCGCCGTGCTCGCGCAGGATCTGCACCTCGACCATGCATCCATTTCCATCACCACCCCACCGCTCGTCGCGGAACTAAAAGATTTTTCCTTCTACAACAGTCCCAAGGACGCCTCGGTCTATCAGGTGGTGGCAGAGTTGCGCCTCAGCCATCCGGTCGCGCTGGCGGAGCTTGAGCGGAAAATTCGCATGGAGGTCGTGGGCGGCACGGCAGTTTTCACTGCGGGCTCGCCCTTGTTCACGGTGACGGCGGACCCGCTGTCCGTGCGCCGGTTTTTCATCCGCAGTCGGCAGATCGTTGTGCCGATGAAGGAGGACTGGGTGAAACTGATCTTGCCTGCCGGAGTCTCCTCGGACCTGGGCGGTGCGACACTTGAGAAGATCACCGAAGCAAAGACCCGTGTGCCGGACAAATACAGCGGCCTGAAAATCACCGGCACGGAAACCAAAATCATCCGCACCGACGAAGGCGAACCACAGCAGTTCGTTTTCGTTTCCACCAATCTCGACATCGCCAGCTCGGAGATCGCCAACCGCATCGGCATGTGGTGGCACCCGAATGGCTGGAAGGATAAGGACGGAAATCTGGTTTTCGATGCGCGGGTGGCCGGAGCGAAAAAAGTCACACTCGTCCCGGTCGAAAACGAGGCGGCGCTCACCCAGGAACACGCATTCCGCTTCATCCAAGCCCGCGCGGATGGTGAGCTTTTTCTCCGTGTCGGCGCAGGCGTGAAAGCCCCCGGCGGCTTTGAGACCGATACAAAGTATGAGGAAACATTTTCGGTCCCGGAATTCCCCAAGGAAACCCGGCTGTTAGGCAAGGGCAATATCCTCGCACTCGATGGCGAACGAAAACTCATTGTGCAATCCCGCGCCATCGACCATCTCCGCATCACCTTGGGCCGCGTGCCAATCTCGCAGTTTCAACATCTCGTTTCACTCACCCGTGGCAGCACCTTCGATGATCCGCAGTTTTCCTCTGATTTTTCAGAGCAAAACATCGCCCACCGCTGGAGCAGAATCGTGGCGGTACCGCATGAAAACGACTGGCAGGCGACGCAGACGGTGATCGACGTGTCGCAAGCTCCGCCGCTGGCCGCGCCGGACCAACTCCCCGGCGGACGCGGGGTGTTTTTCGTCACCGTGGAAGCGGTGGAAAAAAGCGAAGCCGCTGACGAAGAGGACATTTACTCCCGCATCGAGGATGCCGGCGAAGCTCAGGAAGGCCGCCGCAGTGCGTGGTATGAAGACGAAGACAGCCAACCCATGGACGGTTGGAAAAGCCAGGAAGGCACGATTTCCAAGCGTTTCATCATGGCCACTGATCTCGGTCTGTTAGTAAAAACGGCAGCGGATGGCACGCGCGATGTGTTCGTCATGTCGTTGGGGGCCGGACAGCCTGTGTCCGACGTGACGATCCAGGCTCTCGCCCGCAATGGCAGCATGTTGGAAACCGTGAAAACGGACGCCACCGGCCATGCCCGCCTGCCCGCCTTCGAGGGTCTAACGGGTGAGCGACTGCCGGTCGCAGTGCTTGCGTCCAAGGACGGCGACACCTCGTTCCTGCCATTCAACGAGCGCAGTCTGCCGGCCATGGACTACTCGCGCTTCGACACCGAGGGCGTACTGGCCTCGCGCGTCAAAGCCATCGAGGCCTTCGTCTTCACCGAGCGCGGCGTCTATCGGCCCGGCGATACCGTCCATGCCGGATTCATCACCCGCCGCCGCGATTGGCTGCCGGTGTTAGAAGGTCTGCCACTCTCGATTTCCATGCGCGATTCTCAGGACCGCCAAGTCGGGAAACAAACGACACGGCTGCCATACGATGGCTTTTTCACCTGCGATTTCCCCCTGCCGGAAGCCGCTGCATTGGGCGTGCATTCGATCACGGTGAACGTGTTGGACAGCGAAGGCAAAGAGTTGTTTCGCCTCGGCAGAGCCGCAGTTAGAGTGGAGGAATTCCAGCCCGACCGCATGAAGGTCGCCGCCCGCATCGACCCCGCCCCGCCTGCGGGCTGGCTCGCGTGCGAGAACACCACCACCGAGGTTTCCGTGCAGTCGCTCTTCGGTGAAGCCGCGCCTGAGCGGCGGGTGACGATGCGCTTGGAATTATCACCCGCGGATTTCGGCTTTCCCGAGTGGCCGGGCTTTACCTTCTATGATCGAAATGCCGAGGAATCGACCTCGCGCGCCGGGCGGACCATCGAGCTCGGTGATGAGACGACGGATGCAAAGGGACTCGCCAAGTTCAAACTGCCGCTCGACACGCTGAAGGACGCGTCGTTCCGGATGGCAGTCCTAACGGAAGCCTTCGAGCGCGATGGCGGACGCAGTGTGCGTCATGCCATGACCTATCTTGTATCGCCCTATGAATCCGTCATCGGCTGGAAGGCGGACGGCAACCTCGAAACCATCGCGAAGAACAGCGGCCGCGCTCTCAGCCTCGTCGCCGTGGGGCGGGATTTGAAACCACTGGCCCTGGAAAACCTCCGTCGTCGCATCATCGAAATCCGCCAGCTTTCCGTGCTCACCAAACTCGACAGCGGCAGCTATGCCTATATCTCTACCACCAAGGAGCGGCTGGTTTCCGAGGAGCCGTTCGCACTAACAGCAAGCAGCGCCGAATACCAGCTTCCCACCGACAAGGCCGGGCGCTTCCGCATGGAAATCATCGACGCCGAGAGTGTGGTCCACTGCGCGGTGCCGTTTCAAGTCGTCGGCAAGGGCGATGAAAGTGCCACCTTGGAGCGCGAGGCCGAGCTGCGCTTGCAACTCTCGAAAACTGGCTCTTCAGCAAAATCTGTGGGTGAACTTTGGCTCGGGTAGATCTCCAAGTGTGTGATAGAGAGAGGTTTGTAGCAGATGGAAACTGCGGTAACCGTAGGCTTTTCTCATACACAGGTTGATCCGCAGGTTGAGGCCC
>JANXMQ010000242.1 GCA_025354565.1 Akkermansiaceae bacterium | reverse complement strand
GCGGTGATCCTCGACTTCGATCAATCGCGGCGCGGTTTCATCCAGTTGAGCATCCAGCCGCTGATTGAATTGCAGGCGTCGTTGCGGCAGTAGCGATAGGCTCACAGCCCGGCTCGCGAAGGATGATTACCTGCGGTGCCTGCCGGACGTTGCGCTGGAGTGCTGCCATGGAATTTTTTCGGAAAACTCATTGACTCAGCGGGAGGGGGGGGAGCGATAACACGGGCTTATGTTGCATTCAGCCAATAGGAATGGTCACGATCCAAGGTTGTCAGGGGAGCGATAACACGCGCTTGTTTTGCATTCAGCGCTAAATACCTATGAGCTTCATTACCGACATGATCATCCGCGGATGGGACAACTTTCTCGCGAGGCCGGACGGCGCGGTGAATTTGCGGTTTTACATCCAGCCGACGCTGGCGAGCATCATCGCGATTCGCGCGGGGCTGAAGGATGCGCGCATCGGGCGGCCGGCGTATTTGTGGAAGGCGATCACGAATCGCGAGCATCGCGCGGAGTTGCTGCGCGGCGGGTGGAAGGACATGCGGATGCCGTTCCTCATCGCGTGCGTGCTGGACGCGATCTACCAGATCATCACGCACCGCTGGATTTATCCCCTCGAGATGTTATTCACCGCAACGCTGCTTGCGCTCGTGCCGTATCTGCTGCTGCGCGGGCCGGTGAATCGCCTTGCTTCGGCATTCTCCCGCAACCCCGTGCCGCCAGCGGAGTGAGCAGATGTTTTTTCCAACGACAACCAAACCACAACCACACCGCATAATGTCAGACTTATCCAAAGATCACGAATGGTCGAAACCCGCCGCGATGGCGCTGCCGAATGGTGGCTTCCCGGCCGACGCGAAACCCGAGCAAGGCCGCTACGGTCCGGTCTTCCCGCGCATGCCCGCGTGCTACGGCTTCACGATCATCGCGAAAATCATTCCAGGCCGCGAGCCGGTCTTCCACGAGTATGCGAAGAACATTGAGACTGGCGTGGCTGGCACGCCGGATTTGCTCGCCGTGCTGAAGCTGCACTATCTGCGCTGGGTACTTTTCCCGATCAATGGCGACACCTATTTCATGTACCAGGGCATTTTCGACACGGACTTCGACAAATACACCGAGGACGCCGTGGCGATTTTCGCATCGAGTGGATTGCGCACCGTGTTTGAAAATCTTGAAGGTTTCCCCGCCGACTGGCAGACGAATCCCCAGGCGTTCATCAAGTTCGTGCGCGATCACCAGCGCCCGAGCTTCCTCGAATACGGCGAGTATCCGTTCGCGAGCGCGGACGAGGTCAAGAAGGCGCTGCGTCTCAAGGCGGCCTTCGAGACGATGCTCGAGCAAATGCAGTAACCCGCCACGCCATGCTCGAATTCGACGACATCCAGCACATTCTGCTGACCCGCGCGCCCGCGCTGACAGGCCGCTACGAGTTTCTATCTTTCCGCAGCGCGGAGTGCGGACGGCGTTGGCTGGCCGCCGTGCTGGAACGCGTGCATTCCGCCAAGGAAATGCGCGAGACCGTCGGCGAGAACCAACGCTGGGTCACCGTGGCCTTCACATGGAACGGCCTGCGTGCGCTCGGCGTGAGCGAGGCGGAACTCGCCAGCTTCCCTGACGAATTCAAACAGGGCATGGTGGCGCGCGCGGAAATGCTCGGCGACACCGGTGCCAATGCACCGGAAAACTGGGTGGACAAGACTAATAACCCGGACCTGCACGCCATCGTCATCCTGTTTTCACGCGATGCCGCAGAGCGCGACCGCTGCGTGGCGGAGCACACCAAGCATCTCGCGCTGTGCCCGGGCGTGGAAGTGCTCTCGACGATGGATGTAGAGGCCACGCCGCCGTTCGATCACGCGCACGATCACTTCGGCTATCGCGACCGCATTTCCCAGCCGGTCGTCGAGGGCAGTGGCGACACCCCGACGCCCGGCTCCGGTGAGCCGCTCAAGCCGGGCGAGTTCATTCTCGGCTACCCGGACGAATTCTATGAAGCTCCGATGCTGCCGCAGCCGGAGATTCTCTCGCGCAACGGCAGCTACATGGCGTATCGGCGGCTTGAGGAGCACGTCGGAAGATTCCGCGACTTCCTCTCCGAAAACGGACAGACGGCGGAGGAACAGGAACTCGTGGCCGCAAAGCTCATGGGCCGCTGGCGCAGCGGTGCGCCGCTCGTGCTTGCGCCGGAGCAGGACGATCCTGAGCTCGGCAAAGACCCGCAGCGAAACAACGACTTCAACTACAAGAAGGACGACCCGCTCGGCTACGCGGTGCCGCTCGGCTCGCACGTCCGCCGCATGAATCCCCGCGACACCGCCGCAAACATGAACCGGCGGCGGATGATCCGGCGCGGCGGCACCTACGGTCCGGCACTGCCCGAAGGCGCACCGGACGATGGCGTGGAGCGCGGCATCGCGGCGTTCGTGATTTGCGCCAGCCTCATCCGCCAGTTCGAGTTCGCGCAGAACGTGTGGGTGAATGACAAGAACTTCCACGAACTCGGCAACGAACGCGACCCGATCATCGGCAACCAAGACGGGACGCTCGAATTCAAAATCCCGAAGCGGCCGATTCGCAAAGTCATCAAGGGTCTGCCCGCGTTCACGAGCGTGCGCGGAGGCGCTTACTTCTTCCTGCCTGGCCTTAAGGCACTGCGCTGGCTCGCGGCGCTCGGCTGAACTTTTTTCATAACCAACCATCACCACGCATGAGCACACCGATCCTGCCCGCCCGCACCTACAATCAAAACCACATCCCCCGGAAGTATAACGGCAAGCGCCGCATAAGCATCTACTGGACGTGGAGCTACCCGTGGGAATCGCAGCGCGACATCTTTGCGATGGAGGACCGCTTTTCGACGATGATGGAAGTGCGCCGCGTGCTGTGGCCCAACTACGAGACGCCTGAGTGGAACTCCGCCAACTTCCTCCAGGGCATCGCCGGCACGCTCGAACTTTTCCATCGCTCGACGCTCAGTTTTCAGAAACTCGCGGAAGAGACCACCGGTCATCCCGTCGCCGTTCACCAGCGCATTGACCAAGCCGGCTATAAACTGCTCATCGACGAGCGCGTGCTCGACGACTGCGACACGTTGCTTGTCTTCGGCCTCGATCACCTGCTGGGTGAGGAGGAGGCAAAACCGGAGGAAATCGCGGCCATCAAAAAGTGGCTCCAGCGCCCCGGCACTTGCCTCATGTGCGCGCCCCACCATGACGTCGGCTTCACGCCCGACAACGAGCAGCGCCGCATGGAATTCGATCACCACCGCGACCCGCTCGTGCCGTGGCAGCAGCGCTTCAGCCAGTACACCCGCTCGCTGATGAAGGGCCTCGGCATTCCCGTCTGGAACGAATGGGGCCTGCGCCCCGCGGTGATCAAAGGCACGAAGGAAATCGCGCCGATGACGGCCTTCCGCGACCTCGACAAGATCGGCCTACTCAAGGATGTGACCGCGCTCAGTTTACACCCGCACCTGCCGCACTACTCGCTCACCAAAGACGCCGGCAACAGCGTGCAAATCCTAGGGCGGCAGCCGATTGACATGGAGCGCCCGCATCCCTTCACGCAGGCAGGCAACACGGAGTTCAACTGCCTGCTCTGGCTGCCGCCGACCTCCGAACGTGCCGGCGACATCGTGATGACCGACTCGACACATTTCACTGTTCTCTTCGGAGTCTCAGAGAGCATCTCCAACTTCTGGCGCAACCTCGCCACCATGCCCATGGACTGACTATGAAATGGTTTCCCGCCATTGTCTGCTGCCTTGCTGCGGGCGCAGCCGCCTCCGCCGCGCCCGAGCCGTCGTGCGATTGCACGCCGCTGGAACTCGCCAAACGTCTCACCAATCCCTTCGCCGATGTCATTAACATTCCGGTGAACCAAAACCCGGACTTCGGACTCGGCTCAGACGACGACTGGCGCTACACGCTCACCGTGCAGCCGGTGATCCCGATTCATCTCAATCCGAGCTGGAACATCATCTCGCGCTCGGTCATTCCCGTCATCTATGACGACAACGGCGGCGACTTCGGAATCGGCGACATCGCGCAGAGCTTCTTTCTCTCGCCCACGATGGCGACGGAGGAAGGCTGGGTCTGGGGCGCAGGGCCCATCTTCCTGCTGCCCACCAGCACGGTGGACCACTTCGGACTCGACCGCGTGGGCCTCGGCCCCACCGTCGGACTGCTCTGGCGTGGCGGACCGTGGACCATCGGCGCGCTGACCAATCACACATGGTCCCTCGGCGCAGACGAAGCGCGCGACCATGTCAGCGCCACCTTTCTCCAGCCGTTCATTGATTACACCACCGACACGAGCATCACGTTCTCTGTCAACACGGAGACCACTTACAACTGGACGCAGGACCAGTGGACCGTACCCGTAAATCTCGTCGTGCGAAAGCTCTTCGATTTCGACGGGATGAAGATGAGCGTCGCGCTCGGCCCGCGCTTCTACCTAGAAGGCCCCAGCGGCGCTCCCGAATGGGGCGTGCGCCTTGGCGTGACACTCATCTTTCCAAAATGAGCTCGCACCCCCTCTTTACCACCGCGGCACTCCTGCACGCCGCCGCCTCGCTCGCTTTCGGTCTCTCCGTAATGACCATGGCCTACACCATCGGCCACATTTCAGGTTGCCACTTGAATCCGAATGTCAACGCCGGCTCAGTGGTCGGCAGACGGCATCCGAAATCGGACTTAATTCCTTACATCGTTACCCAAGTCATTGGCGGTATCGAAGGTGCTGCGGTTCTCTATTTGATCGCCAGCGGGAAAGCAGGATTTTCCACGGCGGACGGATTTGCTTCTAACGGCTTCGGGGAACACTCACCCAGCGGGTTACTCAATGGTCGCGCACTCATCACATGACTAGTTCTGAAACTATGATGATGAAATGCATTTCAAAATGGAGATTCAACTCCAGCAAACTTATCACAATTCTTCAACTCAACCAAAAAAACAATACGATGAAACCACTCATCCCGCTCCTTGCGATTACTCTAACAAATCCACTCCTTCATGCCGAAGACTCGGATCTCGCCCTGAAACTCTCCAATCCGGTTGCAGATCTCATCAGCGTGCCCATCCAGAGTAATTACGACTTCGGCATCGGACCGGGAGACGGCACACGGTGGACTACCAATATCCAACCGGTCATCCCCATCAGCCTCAACCCATGCTGGAATATCATCTCGCGGACCATCATTCCGGTCATTGACCAGCAGGGCATCGCGCCCGGCGGCGTGCTAGACGAGTCCGGCCTCGGCGACGTGGTCCAGAGCTTCTTCTTTTCGCCAAAGGATCCAAAGCCATTCATCTGGGGAATCGGCCCGGCGTTGTTATTTCCGACCGCGACTTCTGATCTGCTAGGTTCGGAAAAATGGGGCGCGGGCCCGACGGCTGTCATCCTCAAACAGGCCGGCCCCTGGACCTTTGGCGCCCTTGCCAATCATCTCTGGGACTACGCGGGACACGATTCGCGAGGTTCCATCAACGTTACCTACTTCCAGCCGTTCGTTTCCTACACCACTCCCAAGGCCACCACTTTCGGCCTGAATATGGAAAGCACTTACGACTGGCAGGGTAACCAATGGACCGTGCCGATCAACGCCACGGTTAGCCAGCTCATGAAGTTTGGCGATCAGCCGGTGAGCCTTGTCGCAGGCGTCCGTTACTACGCGGAAAAACCCGACGGCGGTCCTGAATGGGGCCTGCGCCTCGGCATCACTTTCCTGTTTCCAAACAGCTAATAAGGATCTAAATCTCTCCGCACCTGTCATAACAACCCACTCACCGGAACAAATCATGAAGTCACTCGTTCTCGTTAGCATGATGGGCATGACAGGGATCGCCCGCTCAGGGACTATCGCAGAGCAGATTCCCTCCGTCCAGGAAACTCAAGACTGGAAATTTGAAGCTTCCTTTTATGGTTGGCTTACTGGACTCAATGGCAGCACCGGGGTCGGCGTTCTCACGCCTAATATCGATGTCAGTTTCCTAGACATCGCCGACGACCTGAAAATGGCCGCAGCTCTGGAGTTTGAAATCCGGCACGGTAGGTGGGGTTTGATCACGGATCTATTTTACGTGAAACTCGGAGCCAGTGGTTCGACACCGGGGCCAATTTACGACAGCGTCGAGATCGAGTTGCAGCAATTCATCGGGGAACTCTCGCTGGCCTATCGAGTAATTGATGAACCCAGCGGATTCTTTGACGTTTATGCCGGGGTTCGTTACCAAAGTTTAAACCTTGATTTTACAGGAACACCCGGCCCGTTAGCCCCTCCCGGACTCATCACTTCGGCCTCACCGGATAAGAACTGGCTTGATCCGATTGTTGGCATCCGCGGCCATTGGAACATCAATGAAAAATATTACATCGCTGGCAAGAGCGACATCGGCGGCTTTTCAGTGGGCTCGGAGTTGACATGGTCGGTGCAAGCCACCCTCGGCTATCGCTTCACCGAGAACCTCTCAGTCGAACTCGGCTACCGTTACCTGCACACGGATTACGAGGACGGCTCGTTCACTTATGACATAGATCAAGCCGGCATCGTGACCAGCCTCAATTTTAAGTTTTAAGTAGCAATCGTGACAAATTATGCCATGAAAAAATTTAAAGTAAGACTCGCCGCAGCAAGCGTTGTCCTCATTCCTTTCCTCGGCTTCGCTGCGGAGTCCAATGTCCTCAACCCGGATCAATGGCCGCAGAATTATAAAGTCGGCGATTCTGAAATAACGATCTATCAGCCGCAAATTACCGAATGGACTGAGTACCGTCACATCAAAGCCAACGCCGCGATTGCCGTGAAGCTCGCCGGGCGTGAGCGAGTCGCATTCGGTGCAGCCACCATCGACGCGGATACCGCGACAGATTTCGATGAACGCAGCGTGAGATTAGGCACCCGGACGATCAGCGAAATCCGCTTCCCCGAGTTGGCAATGGCCGAGGCCAAGAAGGCAACGAATCTGCTTCGTTCTGTGATCACTCCAGAAAAGCCAATGGAAATTCCACTGGATTCGGTAGTTTCCGCCATCAATCGCGCCGATGCTGCCACTGATGAAACCGAGGTCAATCTCGCGCCGCCGCCGATTTTCTACAGCGATGCGCCAGCGATTCTTGTCGTCTTTCTTGGCGAGCCAAAACTCGAAGCGGTCAATGCAGCCGACCCATCGTTGATGTTCGCAGTGAACACGAACTGGGACGTGCTTTTCGACAGTGCATCTTCCAGCTATTTCCTGCTTTCGGGAAATCAGTGGCTCACCACCAAAGACCTCACCGCAGGAAAATGGACAGCCGCAGAGAAACTGCCAGAAGCCACCCAAAAGCTACCTGACGATGCGAACTGGGCGGACGTGAAGGCGCACTTGACGATCACCTCGTCGAAACTCGCTACGCCGAAAGTCTTTGTCTCCAATCAACCTTCCGAACTCATTCTGCTAGATGGCGAACCACAATTCTCTCCAGTGTCAGGCACCCGCCTCATGTATCTTGCCAACACCGAATGCGATGTCTTCTTTCACACCACCGAGAAAATGTATTATTTTCTAACTGCCGGACGTTGGTTCAGTGCCAGCTCGTTGCAAGGCTCGTGGGCGGCGGCGGACAAACTTCCAGAGGATTTTCAATACATCCCGGAAAATCATCCTAAGGCGGCGCTAAACAATAAACTACCGAATTTTTTGGACAAGTTAAATAGTTTGTCTATGGTTTGGTCATGCCTGTTCAACAAGTGGTGTCGTGGCTCCATGATAAGTATATGACTATCTACTCCGAGCTTGATGAAAGGGGACGCAGAAGGTGGGCTGCAATGGAGGCGCGC